>JASBYO010000056.1 GCA_029983925.1 Flexilinea sp. | reverse complement strand
AATTTACGGGAAGCCGAGCGTCCATCCGCAGCCGGAAGACTATAACGGCAATGTCAACCCGGTCGGGATCCGTTCGGTTTACGACGAAGCGAAACGCTTTTCCGAGGCGCTGACGATGGCTTATCATCGTTATCACGGCCTCGATACGCGGATCGTCCGTATTTTTAATACGTACGGGACGCGGATGCGATTGGACGACGGGCGCGTCGTCCCGAATTTCATCCAGCAGGCGCTCAGAAGAGAGCCGCTGACGGTCTACGGCGACGGCTTGCAGACGCGCAGCTTCTGTTACGTGTCGGATACGATCGAAGGCTTTATCCGCCTTTTGAATTCGGACGAGACCGGGCCGGTCAACGTCGGCAATCCGGTCGAGAACACGATGATCGAGCTGGCGGAGGCGATTAACGAGCTGACCGGGAATCCGGCGGGGATCGTACTGAAGCCCGACGCGCGCGTCAGCGGCGATCCGCAGAACCGCCGGCCGGATATTACGCGCGCGCGGACGATTTTGGGCTGGGAACCGAAAGTCGCGCTGCGGGAAGGGCTGCTGAAGACGATTCCGTATTTCGAAGAAGCGATGCGGTAAAACGGTTTCGTTTCCTGTAGAATATTTTCTTGAATTTGCCCTGCCGCATAACGAAAACGGGAATCTCTGATTCAAACCGTTCTTTCACTATTGCCTTGGTTTTATCGGACAGAACGATTTTATCAAAAAAATAATACTCCCGCTGCCGAGGCGCGTAAGCACATCTGAACTGCCAGATTTTGTGAAATAGGATTTCAATTCGGATATGGAGATTTTGTTTCCTGCTTGTATTAATATCTCTTGATAAGGAGATATATCTTTTCATGCCGGCGCTCGGATTCCTGCATATACGGTAATTTCTCTTTAAACACGATCATTTTACTTTCGCTTTCTATATTTTTCCGCTGCGGGAACGTTGCGGGCCGATATGTCCTTGTGTTTAGATTGTCATGCGGCGCAGGACCGATTTTTGTGATAAGAGGAAGCTCTTACGACGGCGGTCCCGTCCTCTGAAAGCCGTGCGTTTTATGCCTGTATTTACCCGCTGCGCACCCTGAGCATGAAAACAGCGGCGATACCTTGTTTCCGAAACGGGAACAATGGAACGCCGCTTATACATAGCCCATGAGATTTTATATCGTCTAAAGGGGAATTTGATTTATTCCCAGAATTTATCCTCTGCGGACTGATATTCTGAAAAAGTCCAGACCTCCCGTATCTTTCCGTTCTCTATTTTGAATAAATCAATTCCCGGATTGTTTAATGTATCGGTGCCTCTTTCCGCTCTGGAAACAACGCTCGCCGCAACGAAACAATCGTTATCTGCAGCCCAATTCGTAATCACGCTGAATGTACCGTTGCTCCTTTTTGCAAATTCCGCAAACCGCTCGCCTAAAGCCTGTTTGCCTTTAATCGTCCCTGAAAGCGAACTTTCACCGCCCATGTGCCATACAACATGATCGGATAAGGTTTTAAAAACGGTATCGAAATCTCCTCTTGACAATGCCTCTGTATAGGTATCGAATACTTTCATTACTTCAGTTTTCATAAAAATTCTCCTCTCAGTTCCGGATAATATTTTCCCTTTTAGAAGCATTGTACTTCCAAGTCTTGATTTTGCAAGTACGAACATTTATAATACATAGTATCTTTTCAGATACTAAATTCGGTTCCCCGGAGGTTTTTATGTCAGGCGTTTACGATAAATGTCCTTATATTACTACGCAAAGAGTATTACAGGGAAAATGGGCGATCGTGGTTTTATACCGTTTAAGTACGGGAACGAAGAGATTTAATGAGCTTGAAAAGTTGATGCCCGATGTTACGCGGACCGTTTTGACAAGGCAGCTTCGCCAACTTGAACGGGACAAGTTGATCATCCGAAAAGTCTTTGCCGAGGTTCCTCCTCATGTCGAATACTCTTTAAGCGGCCTGGGTTCCAAATTTCAAAACGTATTGGACGCAATAGAGGCCTTTGGTCTAGAATATATTGCGGAATTAGAATCCTTCGGCGGCGCGGAAGAAAAGAACGACTAAGTTTTTTCTCTTAATTGATAATGTATTAATCTCTTTGCCGCCCTTTTCTCGATGTTTTCGAGGCGCGCTGTCGGGATTCATTCGGAAACTGCCGGGAATATTCCACGAACGTTTATCCCGTCTGTTACAATTAGCGACGGAAATATAGGCCGTAGAAAAAATGATCGGATGAATCTGCATTTTCATTTATTTAATGACGATATCCCAGTATCCGGTCTTTTTCGATCCGATCCGGGCTATAATTTCTTTTTCAATCATTTTCTTCATGGTTCGGTCTAAAGTTCTTGGCGCTATTTTCGTTATGTTAATGAGATCCGATCTGGACGAACGCGGAAAGCGTTTGAGCGTATTATAGATTTTTATTTCGTTTTCGGTTAGTTTTTCAAGGCCTGCCCCCTGATTTATTTCGCCGTTTATTTCGCCGTTTATTTCGCCTCTTTTGAAAAAATTTTCTTGTTCGGTTACCGGATGATTTGCGAGTTCATTATTTCTAAGCGTTGCGAATACCGTAAACCGGTCGGCCCTGAATTCAGGTTCAGGTAAACGAGATCTGCTCATTTCCTGATAAATCCGATCTATTCCTTCTCCGAATTCTCTGACATATTCGCATTCATGAAGAAATTGTGCGATTTTTGGGTTTCGTGAGAAATGTTTCTCACGAATATTATCCAATCGAACCATACCGGGCAGGCTTCCAGGGCTTTCAACCAAAAAATGGTTATCGAACATCTTGATTTGGATATCCGTCCCTTTTATACTGTAATCTCGATGCGCAATGGCGTTGATAATAATTTCTTTCCAACAAAATTCGGGATATTCTTGCTCTGTGACAAATAATCCTTGCTTTCCAAGATACGTATGTTCCTTTATTTGAGTCTGAACAAAATTAATCGAATCCTGTAGCATGTTTAATATACGGCCATTGAAATGAATATCTTTGATCACATTCATTTCTGACCCGACTTTAGCTTCTCTTCCTTGATACCTAATAAATCGAACGCGTGCTCTTGGAAAAAAGAGTTGGGGCTTTTTCCCGAATAAGAGGATTGCTGCATTGCTTACGTCTTCACGTCCATATTTCGTGATTATGAAATTGTGGTTATTGCGTATATAATCTTCAGGAGATTTGGTGTAACCGATTCTTTTAATGTGTTCTGATACGGAATTCATATCTATATCAATAATGCTTGCGTCAGGGACCGGTTCATCTTCGTAATATCTGCTGCCTTTTGCATAAAGCATCTGCATGCGTTCCGAGAAAGATAGTTTATGAGATTTATCTCCCATTCGGCAATAGGCATCGTCCTGGTGATTTGTGTGGAGCTCCAGACTTGCAGGAATTGTGAGAATTAAGAGATGGTTTTTCTTCCCGTTTTTGTCGATACATCCGATTTTTTCTGTTGTTACCGGAATGGACGGTATACAAAAATCAAAGGGGATACGATAAATTTCATTGATCTTTTCGGTGAAATTGTCAATCCCTGTTATTGTTCCGTCATCTTCAATTCCGATTACTAAAGTACCGCCATCAGCATTGGCGAATGCAACGATGTGATTCACCATTCCTTTCGGATCGATTCGTGCACTTTTCCTTTCGAAAGTATGATCTTCCTTTTTATATTGAAGCTCTTCAATCGAATATCTCAAATTTCCTCCTGCTTGTTTTAAACAATTTCTTTGTATTTTTAAGTTTATCAAATCCTTGAGTTGTCGGGTAAACAACTTTAGCCGGTTTCTCGATGCTTTTGAGGTGCGCTGTCGGGACTCATTCGGAAACTGCCGGGAATATTCCACGAACGTTTATCCCGTCTGTTACAATTAGCGACGGAATAAAAAGAAAAGATAGGTCGTAAAAGAAAATGATCGGATTTTTGAAGAACCCGGTTGAACGGAGCCGGTTTTTGAAGTTTTGCACGGTTGGGATTATCGGCGCGGTCGTCGATTTCGGCGTCATGAATCTCTGTATGCGGCTGTTCGCGATGCCGTCTCGCGCAGCGAGTACGATTTCGTTTATCGCCGCGGTTTTATCGAACTTTATCTGGAACCATTTTTGGGCGTACCCCGACTCGCGGGAGAAACCGATCGCCCAAAAACTCGCGCAATTTGCGCTCGTCAGCGTCGTCGGGCTGGGGATCCGTTACCTGCTCTTCCTGACGATCGAAACGCCGATTCTGAACCTGAGCGCGGCGGTTGTCCCCGGCGGTTTTCCGCTCGACGCGGAAACGGTCGGACACAACCTGACGCTGGTTATTTCGATCGTGATCGTCTTGATCTGGAACTTCTTGGCGAATCGTTTCTGGACGTATAACGACGTGAAATGAATTTGAGATGAGTAATCCAAGGATTATCGGCGGAAGCGCGAAAGGCATGATCCTGAAATCGGTTCCGGGCGACAGCACCCGTCCGGTCACGGATCGGGTTAAGGAGGCGGTTTTCAATATTATCGGCGGCGATATTGCCGGCGCCGCTTTCTTCGACGTTTTCGGCGGAACGGGTTCGATCGGGCTGGAAGCGGCGAGCCGCGGCGCGTCGGCGGTGCGTTTCTGCGAAGCCAACCGCGCGGCTTGTTCGGTCTTGCAGGCGAATATCAAGCTGACGCGTCAGGAGATGAAAGCCAAGGTGATCGGCGGGGACGCGTTTCACTATCTGCGTACGGTTCCGGACCGTTCGTTCGAATATATTTATATCGCGCCGCCGCAATACAAACGGATGTGGCAGCGGACGCTGCGGCTGATTGACGATAACGATTCCTGGCTTAGCGACGACGGCTGGATTATCGTCCAGATTCATCCGGTTGAGCGCGAGGAGCTGGCGCTGGAAAATTTTGAGTGTTTCGATGAACGGAAATACGGTTCGACGCTGCTGATGTTTTTTGAACGCAAGTTCCCCGAAGCGGCGGACGGCGCTGCCGCGGCGGACGCGGAAGAGGGATAGGGTAAGATGTTTGTAGACGAAGCTGAAATTTACGTCCGCTCCGGAAAGGGCGGCGACGGCATGATGCATTTTCATCGGGAGAAATTTGTCGCGCGCGGCGGTCCTGACGGCGGCGACGGCGGTCATGGCGGCGACGTGATTATGAAAGTCGACCGCCGTTTGAATACGCTCGGTTCGTACCGGCATGTTCGGAAATATATCGCCTCTGACGGCGAGAACGGCGGAAAGAATAATATGACCGGCCGTTCGGCGCTTCCGAAAATTCTTCTCGTTCCGGCTGGAACGATCGTTCGCGACGCCGGTACGGACGAATTTCTCGGCGATCTGGTTCAGGACGGACAGGAGCTGATCGTCGCTAAGGGCGGGCGCGGCGGACGCGGCAATACGCATTTCGTTTCGGCGTCGCATCAAGTCCCGCGCACGGCGGAGCGCGGCGCGCCATGCGAAGAGCGGCGGCTGAAACTTGAATTAAAGCTGGTCGCGGACGTAGGTATCGTCGGCGTTCCGAACGCCGGGAAGTCTTCGTTCCTGGCGTCGGTTACGAACGCGAAGCCGAAGATCGCCGATTATCCGTTTACGACGCTCGAACCGAATTTGGGCGTCGCCGAGCTGGACATGAATACGACGCTGGTTTTATCGGATGTTCCCGGTTTGATCGAAGGCGCGCATATGGGCGTCGGGCTGGGGGATTCGTTCCTGCGCCATATTCAGCGGACGAAAGTTTTGCTGCATATACTCGACGGACTAGCGGAAGACCCGATCGCCGATTTCGATCAGATTAATCAGGAAATGGCGCTCTTTGACGGACGTTTGGCGGAAAAGCCGATGTTGGTCGCGCTGAATAAAATCGATATTCCCGAGGTTCTTGAGAAGATTCCGGCGCTGGAAAAGACGCTGCGCGAACGCGGCTATGCCCCGATCGCGATTTCGGCGGCGACAGGCGAGAACGTCCGGCCGGTTCTGTGGAAGCTCCATGAAATGCTCCTCGCGGTCCCGGAGGAGGCTGAACCGGAAGCGCTTCCGCTTTACGTTCCGAAAGAAGATCCGCGCAAGTTTGAAATCAGCCGCGACGAGGACGGCGATTGGGTCGTTCGCGGCGTTTCGATCGAACGCGCGGCGAAGATGACCTACTGGGAGCATAGCGGGTCGGTCCGGCGTTTTCAGAACTTGCTGACGACGCTCGGGATCGAAGACGCGCTGCGCAGGGCAGGGGTTGAAAACGGCGACACGGTCATGATCGGCGACGATTTTGAATTGGAATGGTTTGATTAATAAGTATGTCTCGGATCGGTATTTTTGGCGGGACGTTTGATCCGCCGCATCTGGGTCATCTGATTTTGGCCGCGGAGTCGGCCGATCAGCTGCGTCTGGACACCGTGCTTTGGATGGTCGCGCCGCTCCCGCCGCATAAGCAGGAAAAAAAGGTCTCGCCGTTCGGCCGCCGGGTCGCGATGACCGAAGCGGCGATCCGCGGGGAGGCGCGCTTTCAGGTCTCGACGCTCGAAAACGAACGCGCCGGGCCGCACTATACCGCCGATACGCTTGAGATTTTAAAAGGGCGGCGACCCGGCGATGAATTGTTCCTGCTGATCGGGCAGGATTCGCTGAACGATCTTCCCAGCTGGCATGAACCGGAGCGCGTTCTGACGGCGATCGCCGGGCTCGGGGTTATGGCCCGTCCGGGCGAACGGCACGAGACGGCAGGACTCCTCGAACAGTTCCCGAGCTTGGCGGAAAAGCTGATTCGGGTCGACGCGCCGCTGTTGGAGATTTCGTCGACGGAGATTCGCGCGCGTGTTAAGGGCGGGCGCCATTTCCGTTATTATGTTTGCGGAGGCGTTGCGCGTCTGATTGAGGCGTGGGGCTTATATCGTTGAGATACGCCGGCTGCGGGGGTTGTTAAAGATCTGAAAAGTAGCCGGATCCCGGAGAGCTGACGATTTTCAGATCGTCTCGTACAGCGACATATTCTATACTTATACCATTCGCTGATCTTAATTCTTCAACAAGCTGTTTCCCTTTTTCAAAACCAAGGACAAAGAAGGCTGTCGACAAGATATCTGTGTGTAGCGCTGAGGAAGAGATAATCGATACGCTTTTCAGGTCCAGCGGGAACGGATAACCTGTGATCGGATTCAAAAGATGATGATAAATTGTATTATCTTTTTTGAAGCAATGTTCATACCAGGAGGACGTAGCGATTCCGGCGTCAATCAGCGGGACTCCGCCGATAATCGTTCGGGGGTTCATCGGATTGCGTAAGGCTGTGATCCATGGATTTGCGCTCGGACCAGGATCGGTTCTCTTATTTCTTGCCTAAAAAACTATAACGATGGGGCTGAGGAAAAATTTTAAGATTTCGATTTTCGGTACGCCTTCGATTAAAAATAAAAGCGGAAATCGGTCGTAAGTCCTCGTTTCCGCTTTTTGATGATTCAGTTTTCGAGAGTTATCTATCTAATCTACTCGAAGGATTTCCGCGTAATTGCTATCCATGAACATCCGTATTTCGTTTAAGTCTGGCATTGCTACGGAAGTTCCAATTTTTTGGACAGATAAAGCGGCGGCGGCATTGGCAAATTTGATCGCTTCTATTAGCGAATCGTTTTGGGACAGCGCGGCTGCCAAGCTGCCGACGAACGCGTCGCCGGCCCCGGTCGTGTCCAAAACGTTAACCTTATAAGGAAGAAAATGAGTTGCCGCTTCGTCCTTATAATATACGGCGCCGTTTCCGCCCAATGTGATAATAACGTGCTGAACGTTCTTTTTCGCTAAAATCTTCGCAGCTTCGATCGCATCTTCCACGGAATGGATAGATACGCCGGTTAACAGACTTGCTTCGCTCTCGTTCGGGCAAATTAAGAACAAACCGTCGAAATAGCTGTCTTCTATAAACTGATAAGGCGCAGGATTATAGATTACGTCTTTGCGATGATGTTTGCAGATATCAATGATTTGTTTTAAAGCTGGCAGGTTGATTTCGGATTGCAGAACGACAATATCGGCCATTAACAAATCCGGAACCATATTTTTCACTTCGTCAGGGCTTATCGTATCGCAAGCGCCGGGGAAAACGGCTATCAAATTCTGGCTGGTCTGATCGTCGACTACGATTAAGGCAACGCCTGACGGTTCCGTATCGGAAATAATTACGCTGTCCGCGACGATATTTTTTTCTTTTAGATAACTTATGGCTAATTCTCCGAAGTTATCCTTTCCGATTTTCGAGATAAATTTGACGTCCGCTCCGGCTTGTTTTGCCGCGATACATTGATTGAAACCTTTTCCGCCGGGGCCGATTTTGAAGTATTTACCCTTGACGGTTTCCCCTGGTATTGGTAAATGCGGAGCGCGTCCCATTAAATCCGCGACATAACTTCCTACGACGATTACTTGTTTATTCATCGCGCTTGCTCAATTGAACTTCGATAATTTCATTTTATTTACAAGGTAAGCAACTAATTCATTATGAACATAATCGGGCAGATCGAACGGATTCCCGGCGGCGCCGAATTCGTCGCAGTACTTGCGAATCGTATCGTAATATAATTGGAAAAACTCGGTGCCGACATTGAATTTATTTATTCCATTTTTGAAGGCTTGGTTCAGCTGATCCTCCGGGATCCCGCTTCCGCCATGCAATACCAGATACGTGTCTGTCGCATTATTGATCTCAATTAATCGATCGATATCTAATTTCGGCGGTTTCGTATAGAATCCATGCGCGCTGCCGATCGCGATCGCAAGCGAAGTTATTCCCGTTTCTTCGCTAAAATGGGCGGCGGTGGAAGCTTTCGTATACAGATCCGCGTTGTCTTCGTCCGAATTGCTGGCGAATCCGACATAACCTAATTCAGCCTCGACGTCAACGCCGAAGACTTTCGCGATTTCGACAACTTTCTTGCAATTTTCAATATTCTCTTCGACGGGAATCCGGGTCCCGTCATACATGACCGACGTGAATCCGGCTTTAATTGCTTCCAGGATGTAGTTAATGTCGCTTGAATGATCTAAGTGAAGCGCGAGCGGGACTTGGTATTGTTCGGCTATTCCTTTGAACATTCCGGCGAAAGCGCTCAGGTTAGAGACATGGTTCTTGATACAGTGTTCAGGGTAAAGCATCACGATTGCGGGCGTATTTGCAATTTCCGCCGCATGGCATACCGCGTAAACCGTATTGTAATCGATGCAATTAAAGCCGATAACGGACGTATTCGATTCATCGGCCATTTTTAATAACGTGCTAACTTTTTCTATCGCCATAATTTCCTCCGATTTTTTTATGGATTATTCTTTGCTCATGATATTTTTAAATCCAGTGAAAATATATGTCACTGAGATTGCGCCAGGATCGGGATACCCGATCGCGTCTGATTGAAAATTTTTCGCCCTCCCTTTTTTCGGTTTCATTGCGATTGTGTCTTGCGCCCCTTTTATGGAAGCGTTATACGCTTTTTCAAAACATTCCTTTTTTGAACATCCCTGCGTTACGGAATCTTTAAATGCATTCGCGGCGGGAATTAAAGCGTCCAGCAAGGTCTTGTCGCCCAATTGCGCTTTGCCTCTTTTCATGATCGAATCGACGCCGCTTTGAAGCATCAGCGCCATTTCGGATAACGAGATTTCTTCGTCGTTTAGGAACCGGACTTTAGATCCGCTGATAAAAAAGCTTCCAAAAAGCACGCCCGAAGCCCCGCCCATTTTTTTCAACAACTCCATTCCGACAGCGTAGAATAATTCCGGGACGGTTGAAAACGTATTCTCACGCAGCAATTCGTAAACGGCGGAGAAACCTCTTTTCATTCCCGTACCATGATCGCCGTCTCCGATCACGGTATCGATTTCCGTTAGTCTTGGCTCCGCGGCAACGATTAATTCGCTGATATGCGCTAACGCTTGCTGTAGCTGCTTTGCGGTTATCATCCGTTTCTCCCGCTAAATCGTAAAATTATATCCATGGACCGGCTTTATAAATTTATCTATCTTCGGGTCGGAAAATAGAATAGAAATATTGCAGCCCTTCCGGCTGAACACGTCGAAAATATGGCTCACCGTAATATCCTTGCACGTAAGCTGACGAGCCGATAACGCATGAAAAACCGATCTCGCAATTAGATTTCCTTCCAATGAGCTTAAATGACGGAATCGATTCACGCTGACGTAGCAATTCGATTGGCTATTTTTGCAGCGGTCGGGAACATCGTCAAGGATCAATTGGGTCGCCGCCGTTACGAATTTATCAACGGTCGAGTATTTTTCCGAAATCGGAGCTCTCTCGCCTGAAAATCCCTCGCCGAAAAAAACGGTTTCCTGATCGTCCGATATGGTTATCGTGATCGAAAAAAGCCGATCGACAACCTCCCCCAGCAGATCGTAAATTTCTTCAAGCGTCTTCCCGTTTCGCGCCATTTCCGCCGCGATTTTAATCAGGAACGCGATTCCGCACAATCCGCCTCGGTTGGCTTTCGGTTCTCCCCGGGCGCTTAAGATATCGTCGGAGCAATAAATTGTTTTCGCAGGGATCCCCGCATCGTTCAGCAGCTCTTCCGCCATGTCATTGTTCAAAAAATCACCGGTGAAATGATTCGATAGAAGGAGAATCCCGCGGCCGTCGGATATTTTTTTCCCTAATTCGAAGATCGCGTAAGCCGCCGGGGCGCAGTTGAAGTCGCCATGGACCATTCCGTCCGCTAATCCGTTTCCGACGAATTCTGAAAAAAGCGGCCCTAAACTCGCCCCTCCGCTTACGACGATTTTCACGCGGTTTGATCCGTTATCGCGCCGATAAAGCGTATAGTTGCTGTTTTCCTCGGCCGCTTCAAGAGTTTCTTTGCGAAGTATGCGTAAACTTTCTAAATTTTCAGAAAGAATCGTTTCGGTATGGTTGCAAATCAGTCGATCAATATCCATAAGCTATCCGCTATTTCACGCTCGTTTTGATTTTTCGTTCTCTCTGAAGGTTGTCGAATAAAACTGCGACAAGGATGATCACGCCTGTGATGACTTTTTGCCAATACGACGAAATTTGCAGCAGATTCATCCCGTTGTTAATGATTGCGATAATAGACGCGCCGATTACCGCTCTGGCTACGGATCCTTTTCCCCCTGAAAGCGACGTCCCCCCTAAAACGGTCGCAGCGATCGCGTACATCTCGTAACCCTCGGCTGAACCCGGCTGCCCGTTATTTAATTTGGACGCGATACATACCCCGCCCAACGCGGCCAATATTGAGGAGATCATGTATGTTAATACTTTGATCTTCTTCACGTTTACCCCGGATAGATACGCGACGGCCTCGTTGCTCCCAACCGCGTAAACATGGCGTCCGAAAACGGTAGTTGTCAGCAGCAGGTGCATCAAAAGGACGATAATGACTGTAAATATTGCGTTATTAGGCAGGATTCCTAACGGGAACCGTTCTGTCTCAATAATTCGCCCTGCGCCGATCCAGGAAAAGTTGTTGCTTAGCCCATAAACGGGTTGGCCGTTCGTCACGACATACGCTAAGCCTCGAGCGATATTCATCATAGCGAGCGTAGCAATCATCGGCACAACCTTTAAATAACCGACCATAATTCCGTTAAACAACCCGCAGATCGCCCCGATCAGTAAGGCGCTGGCGATTTGAATCGCCAATCCTTCTACGACAGAGATGCCCGGGAAAAGTTTTGCGACAAATGTAGAGAAGATGCCGGCGAAAGCGGCGACAGAACCAACGCTGATGTCGATTCCCCCGGTTATGATGACAAACGTGATCCCGGTCGCGATAATTACGTTGATTGACATTTGAGACGTAATATTGATTAAATTGTTCGGTTTAAGAAAAGTTTTATTTGAAAAACCGAAGAACACAACCAATAGGAGCAGAACGATCAGAACCGCGTTGTTATTCACAAAATTGGAGAATCGTTTCGTATGTTGTTTCATGATTATTTCCATCCGTAATTTACAATTTGCCGTTAACTCAGTCCAGTTTTCAATCAAAACTTGCCAGTTCGATAATCTTTAATTCCGTTGCGTTCTCGCTGTCTAATTCGCCTTTCATTTTTCCTTCGCGCATAACGATAATCCGATCCGCAACGCCTAAAATTTCCGGCATCTCGGATGAAACCATAATGATTCCGCCGCCGTTCGATACGAACGTATTCATAATTTTATAAAATTCAGCTTTTGAGTTGACGTCGATTCCTCGGGTCGGCTCGTCCAATAATAAGATATCGGAGTTCGCGGCCAGCCATCGGGATAAAATAACTTTCTGCTGATTGCCGCCGGATAGATTACGTATAATCGAGAAAGTTCCCGGCGTTTTAATACCGATTTTTTCAATGTAATCTTTCGTTGTCTGCCCTTCCCATTTTGAATCGACAATCCCAATCCTGTTTTTATGATGGTTCAGACTTGGGAGGACTAAATTCGCTAAAACGGACTGGTCAAGCATTAACCCCGTGCGCCTTCGGTCTTCGGTAACGAATCCAATTTTATAGGCATGCGCTTCTCGCGGATTCCTTATCGTAACTTCTTCGCCGCGGATAAAGACTTTCCCTTTGTCGGGTTTTCGGACGCCGAAGATGCATTCGAGGACATCCGTTCGTTTCGAGCCGACGAGTCCGGATAAGCCTAATATTTCGCCTTCGTATAACGTAAAAGAAATGTTTTCAAAAACGCCGTCGATCGTTAAATCTTCTACGCGCAGCATCTCGTTCTTTTGGGTGTGCCGGGTTGTTTTGTCATAATAACTCGTGATCGTTCGTCCGATCATGTTGGCGACAACTTCTTTCTCATTCGTATCTTTGATATTCATGGTTTTAATGAGATTGCCGTCGCGCAGAATCGTGACGCGGTCGCAGATCTCAAAAATCTCTTTCATGCGATGAGAAATATAGATGATTGTGATGCCTTGGCGTTTCAGCTGGTCAATAATTTTGAATAAAACCTGGATTTCTGCTTCCGACAGCGATGATGTCGGCTCGTCCATGATAATGATTTTTGAATTACGGTTGATTACCTTTGCGATTTCGATCAGTTGCTGTTCAGAGGCGGTTAATTCGTCCGAGACCCGCCGGATGTCCATTTTTACCCCCATTTTCTCAAGGATATTTTCGGACAATTGCTCCATGCGTTTACGATCTATTAATGGCAGGAATCCTTTAAGCCGTATTTCTTCTCCGAGGTAGATATTTTCGGCGACGGTCAAATCTTTCGCAATATTCAGTTCCTGGTGGATGATTGAGACGCCTTTTTCTAACGCCTCGCGCGGTTTCTTGAAGGATACTTCTTCGTTATCGATCGTGATGGTCCCTGAATCCGGTATATATACTCCTGAAACGATTTTCATAAGCGTAGATTTTCCCGCGCCGTTTTCGCCGACGATTGCGTGAACTTCCCCTTTGCGAAAATCTAAGGATACGTTGCTCAGGGCTTTTACGCCCGGAAAGGATTTCGATATATTCGACAGGGATAAAACGCAGTTATTGCTCATCACGATTCCTTTCGAATTGTTCGGGATGCCGTTTTTCTGAAACGGCATCCCGTGCGGCTAAACGAGGTTATTTTTTCAGCGTTTCCGCGGTAATAATGAACGGGTCGATCGGGATTAATTCTGAGTCGACTTTACCTGTGGTCAAGTATTTCAAGATTTGTTCGCAAATTGTTTTCCCAATCAATGCCGGGTTTTGTGAAATTTCCGAAACCCAATATTTGCCGTCGTTTTCGACGTCTTCGATTGCCGAGATTGCTTCCGGATTGCCGTCAAACCCGACGATCAAGGTTTTAGCGTTCGCGGCTTTGATCGCGCCAAGCGCGCCGGTACAGGCGGGATCGCCGGCGCAGAAGACCGCCCCTAAATCCGGATCCTGCGTCAGCCAATCTTCCATCAATGAAAACGCCACGTTCGCGTCTCCCTGATAATTTCCGAAAAAGGCGTATTCAACGTCTTTCTGATCATTCATGACTTCTTCAAATCCTTTTTGACGATCCAAAACGGATGACGACGCGGGGTTCCCAATCATCGCGCAAGTTTGTCCGGGTTTTAAGAGGCGGAGGACTTCTTTTGCGCCTAATCTGCCGCCTTCAACATTGTCGGTTCCCGCATGGCAAATAATGTCTTTACTTGTCGATGCCGGCGAATCAAAGGTGAAAACCGGGATTCCGGCTTTTTGAGCGGCTTCAATCGCGGGCGCGACGCCCCCCGCGTCTACCGTCGCTAACGCGATCGCGTCGACTTCCATTGAAATCAAGTTCTGGATATGGTTCGATTGGACGTTTGCGTCTAATTCGCCGTCATATACCAGCGGTTCAATCCCTAATTCCTCACAAGTTTCCATAATTGATTTTTCAATCAAGTTATAAAAAACATGTTCCCTTGACCCGACAATGAAACCGACCGTTAATTCTTCTTCCGCATACACAGAAAGCGCGCCGGCTAAAACAAAACAAACGACTAACAAAACAATAAAAAACTTTTTCATCCTTTTCTCCTTATTTTAATGATCTGACGATACCAAACACAGCTAAAGTAGAATTCCGTTGCCTCCTTGTCTGATTGAATAGAATCTGCTGACTTGCTAAAATTTGCTAAAAATTTTGTTTATTTTCTTATTCTACCATGTCAGTTTGAAAACGAAAGAAAACGAATGTCACCAAACCGGCGTCGTTGTCATCAGGCAAATATGATGACTGTCATAGCGTTTCGCGCCGAAGCAAAACTCCCGTAACTCAAGTTTCCGGGGTAAAATTGGACAAATCATGCAAAGAAACTTTTTATCTGTTGAAATTTAACGGTTAGATAAGGAGCAGGGAAATGCTCGCGGAAGAACGAAAACTTAAGATTATTGAATTGCTTGCGAAAAAAAACACGATTTCGGTGAGTGAAATCGGAAAGATTCTGAACGCGACCAGCGTTACGATTCGAAAAGATTTGTCAGAATTAGAAACGGAAGGAAAATTGCAGCGGATTCACGGCGGAGCGATCGCGATTGAAAAAGTCGCTGAGATATATAAAGACCGCGATTTGGAAATTCGCTCGCCGGAGGAAAAAAAAGCGATCGCGAAATACGCTTATGAATTTATCGAAAATAACGATACGATCTTATTGGATTCGTCTACGACAGTCCGCGAATTGGCGAAATTAATTAGTACGGGCGCCAAACAGGCGCTCACGGTCTTTACAAACTCAATTTATAACGCGATGATCCTTTCCGAGAACGAAAATTGTAATCTGGTTATGATTGGCGGAACGATTCAATCTTCCTTACGTTTCGCTACCGGTCATTTTTCGGAAGATTTCGTTTCTCGCGTACGCGTGGATAAATGTTTTTTAGGTACGAACGGGATCGATAAAGAGTTTGGTTTTTCCGTGCCGAATATCGAGGACGCCAGCTTGAAACGAAGGATGGTCGCGTCTTCGCGGCAATTATATATTTTAGCGGACTCGTCGAAATTCAACAAAGTGTATCTGATGACGTTCGCTAAGTTTTCCGGCGCGCTTACCGCGCTGATTACGGATTCGAAGATTTCGAATCAAGTTATCCAGCAATATAATCCGATTTGCAACTTGTTATTGGCCCCGTTGACGAAATAAGCGGTATTCGATCTCTTCACGCCTCGTCAGTCATCCCATGCCTTGAAAAGGCGGCGTTTCGTTTACGATCTCGGCTTGAACTGATAGAATATATAAAAATCGAAACGATAATTTGAGATTGAGGCGTGGTATGACGACAATTTTCGATAAATTCCGCATGACCGGGCAGACGGCGATCGTGACCGGCGGCGTGGGACTGTTGGGAAAAGAATTTTGCAAGACGTTGGCTCAAGCCGGAGCTGATGTGATCGTTGCCGATCTGAACGCTGAAGCGGCGGCGAGCGTCGCGGAGGCGATTCGCGCCGAGGGCGGAAAAGCGCAGGGCGTCGGCGTTAACGTTACGGATAAAGCGTCGGTTGACCGCATGGTCGGCTTTGCGCTTGAAAAGACCGGACGGTTGGACGTTCTCGTCTGTTCGGCCGCGCTGGATCCGAAGTTTGATAATACGCAGGGAAAGCATCTGAACGATTTTGAATCCTATCCGCTGCAGATGTGGCGCGACGCGCTGGACGTTAATTTAACCGGGCTGTTCCTTTGCGCGCAGTCGGCGGCGCGTCCGATGAAGGCGCAGGATCATGGCGTCATCATTAATATCTGTTCCACGTACGGCCTGGTCGGTCCGGATCAGCGTTTATACGAACGTCCGGGACAGGATCCGACGCAGCGCCAATTTAAGCCGGTCTTTTACTCGGTTACGAAAGCGGGGGTCGTCGGACTGACGAAATATCTGGCAACGTATTACGCCGGGACGGGAATCCGCGCCAATTGCCTGACGCCGGGCGGGGTTTATAACGATCATGACGAGGTCTTTAATTCGCAGTATTCGGCGCGGGCGGTGCTCGGCCGCATGGCGCGGAAAGACGAGATGAGCGGGGCGTTATTATTCCTG
>JASBYO010000055.1 GCA_029983925.1 Flexilinea sp. | reverse complement strand
TTTTTACCGGTGATCCGCAAAGAAGAAGACGGCGACAGTGCCGGGGCCGGCATGCGAGCCGATGACCGGACCGAGGTTATTCACGAAGAATTTCGTCGTTCCGGCTTCTTTCCGGATCAGCTCTTTCGTTTCCTCGACATCGTCGATGCAGTCGCCGTGGGCGATATAGACGGTCTGGTCCTGCGGGTTGACGCCGGTATCGCGGACGATTTCGGCGATTCGCGCCAGCGCTTTTTTCCGGCCGATTTTCTTTTCCATCGGGATCAGCTTCCCGTTATTATCGACATGCAGGACGGGTTTGATCTTCAGCGCGGTTCCGAACCAGGCCGCGCCGGCGGTAATTCGTCCGCCGCGCTTGAGGAAATTCAGATCGTCAACCGTGAACCAATGGGCGACGTTTAATTTATTCTTTTCGACCCATTGAGCGACTTCGTCGATCGATTGGCCCTGATCGCGGCGCTCGACGGCTTTATCGACGATCAGTCCTTCGCCCAGCGCGGCCGCGAGCGTGTCGACAGCGATGATCTTGACGTTCGGATTTTCCGCCATGACCGTTTTCGCCGCGACGGTGCTGGAATGATATGTGCCGCTGAGTCCGGAGCTGAAGCCGATATATAAGATTTCGTTGTGGCCTTCGGCGATAGCGCGGCGAAAGATATCTTCAAATTCGGGCGGGTTGATCTGGCTCGTCCGCGACATCGATCCGGCGCGTAATCTGGAATAAAATTCAGCGCTGGAGATATCGGGGTCGCCCGGCTGATCGTCGATGACGAAGCTCAGGTTCAAGATTTGGAAATCTTTGTTGGTCGTGTTCCGAGATATCGGCAGGTCGCTGCAATTATCGGTAATGATATAAAATGACATGTTACGCTCCAATTCATTTGTGTTCAAACGGATCTTATACGGATGAATCCTGCGATCCGATAAATTTGAATTATATTATTATTTTACAGCAGAAACGATATTATTGCGAATTAAAACGGAAAAAACCGAAATTTGTTCGATCTTTTCCGTTTTATCTTCTATCAATTCAGATCGGGAAAGCGGTTACCGTTCCGTTCCGAAAAATATGAGGGCGAGGGTTCCCGGTCCGGCGTGCGCTCCGATAACGGGCCCTAATTCGGCTAAGACGACGTTTTTGGCGCCTGTCTGCGCTTCGACCGCGGCTTTAAGCTGCGCGGCTTCCTCATGGATATCGGCATGGAGCACATAGACGACCGACGTTTCGATATCGATCGCGGTTTCTTTGAAATGATCGATAAGGCGTTGAACGGCTTTGTTCCGTCCGATTTTCTTCTCGACCGGGATTAATCTGCCGGCTTCGTCGACATGCAGCACCGGTTTGATATTGAGCGCCGTTCCGAACCAGGCGGCCGAGGCGGAAATGCGTCCGCCGCGTTTCAGGTAGTTCAAATCGTTGACAGTGAACCAGTGGACGACGCGGTGCTTATTGGCTTCGAGCCAGTCCCGCGTCTCGGTTAGGGATTTGCCCTGATCGCGGAGGCCGCAGGCCGTTTTGACGAGATGTCCCATGCCGATCGAGGCTGAAATCGTGTCGACGGTCAGGATCGTGACGCCGGGATTTTTCTCCATGACGTAAGTTCCGGCGTTGACCGCGGATTCGTACAATCCCGAAAGTTTGCTTGAAAAGGCGACGCATAAAATTTCGCGGACGCCTTTGGCGATCAGCTCTTCATAGAGCGCGATATAGGTCGGCGGATTGATCTGAGCGGTTCGCGTCATTGCGCCGGCGCGCATCCGATCGAAAAATTCATGATTCGAAATACTCGGATCTCCTTCGACGTCGTCTATGAAGAACGGGACGTTGAGATACGTGAAGTCGCTGAATTTTTCACGCTCATGAACGGATAAATCCGCGTTGCTGTCGGTAACAATGTAGAATGACATTTGTCCTCCATGGCCGTGTTTTGAAATGCTGCTGTTATTATAATGTTACGAATATGAATTAATTCCGGAAAAATAACAAGAAGTGACGCCCGGATTCGCGCCTAAGATTTCCGGATTCTCCGCTTAGAAGACGCTTGCCGAAGGAAGCTGTTCTATAATATGACTATGCGGCGTGAAACTTAGCCGAAATTTATTCGTATGTATGTAATGAGAGGCGACGAGGAGGCGATCATGAAAATTGGTTACATCGGGTTGGGCTTGATGGGGAAACCGATGGCGAGGAATATTCTGAAAGCCGGGTTCCCGCTCGTCGTTCATAACCGCAGCCGCGAATCGGTGCATGAACTCGTTCAGGACGGCGCGGAAGAAGCGTACCGCCCGTCCGAAGTCGCGGAAAAAACGGATATCGTCTTTACGAATTTGCCGAATTCCGCGGCGGTCGAAAGCGTTGTTTTGGGAAAAGACGGGATTCTTGAAAGCGCCCGGCCGGGTCAGATTTTCATCGATAATTCAACGATCGAGCCGGAATCGGCGCGAAAAATAGCGGCCGAATTGGAGAAAGCCGGGGTTAAGGCGCTCGACGCGCCGGTCAGCGGCGGTCAAATCGGCGCGATCGACGGAACGCTGACGGTCATGGTCGGCGGCGACGCCGGTGCGCTCGAAATCGCACGTCCGGTTCTGAACGCTTTTTCGAAGAAGATTACCTATATCGGCTTGAGCGGCTGCGGCCAGATCGCGAAATGCGCCAATCAGATTATGGTAGCGGCGCAGATGGTCGCGTTGGCGGAGCTCCTGATTTTCGCGAAGAAATCCGGCGCCGATCCTGAAAAAGTGACCCAGGCGATTTCCGCCGGCGCGGCGCAATGCTGGACGCTCGATCATAAACCCGCGCGGATCTTCAACGGCGAATTGACGCCGGGATTCAAGTCGGCGATGATGCTGAAAGATTTATCGATCGTCGTCGATACGGCTCGCGCTTACGGAATCCCGATTCCGTCGGCGGCGTTGGATGCGCAGCTGTACGCTTCTATGATTGAGACCGGCGACGGTCATTTAGATAATTCAGCCGTTTTCCGCGTTCTCGAACGGCTGGCGGGCATTGAGATTTTAAAATAGGAGTCACCGTATGATGACGTTTGATAAACGCAAGATTCTTTTCGTCCGGTTCTGCATGGGTTTGGCGGTTGCGCTGAGTCTGATCGCGCCGGTATCCGTTTCGGCTCAGGGTAAGGCCGGTACGGAAAATATGGCGCTGATTCCCTCCGGAATGTATACGGTCGGCGCGCCGGATTCCGATTATTTCGCTTCGGAGGATGCGAAACCGCTTCATCGGGTTCAATTCGACGCGTATTATATCGATTGGTACGAAGTGCCGGTGCGAGAATATAAAAAATGCGTCGCCGCCGAGAGATGCGCCGAGCCGGCGTCGTTCGATTCGCAGACGCGGACGAATTATTATTCCGACGCGTATGCGCATTTCCCGGTTGTCAACGTGACCTGGGAGGATGCGAAAAACTATTGCGAGTTCGTCGGGAAGCGTTTGCCGACGGAAGCGGAATGGGAGCGCGCGGCGATGGGGCTGGACGGATACCGGAAATATCCGTGGGGAAATCTTCTCCCGCGGCCCTATCAGGCGAATACGACCGGCGTTCCCGGCGATACCGAGATCCCGAACGGATATCCGGCGGGAAATAGTCCGACCGGATTGTCGAACATGATGGATAACGTTTCGGAGTGGGTATCGGATTGGTATGACGCGCGTTACTACGCGGCCAGTCCGCTGAAAAATCCGAGCGGGCCCGAGAGCGGGAGCGAAAAAGTCATTCGCGGCGGTTCTTTCGCCTCGGATATCGTCAAGGAACACCTGACGAACCGTTATCACATGGATCCGAAGGAAAGCGCCCCGACGATCGGATTCCGCTGCGCGATGACGGCGCCGGCGCCGTCCGTATATGAATCCGTTTTGGAGCCGACGGCCGATCCGAGCCTGACCTACGGTTTCGTCCAATCCGGCCAGACGGAAGGGATCTTTATTTTACGTAATCCGGGAATCGACCAGACGATCGAATGTATTGCGCCGAACGGGGCGTTGCTGAATGTTTATGAAGGTCCGATCGAAAAGGACTATACTTTCTGGATCCGCG
Organism: Flexilinea sp.; assembly: GCA_029983925.1. Classification (GTDB taxonomy): domain Bacteria; phylum Chloroflexota; class Anaerolineae; order Anaerolineales; family Anaerolineaceae; genus Flexilinea. The sequence continues at coordinate 12,510 of JASBYO010000055.1, read as the reverse complement.
TTTCGACGAAATCGGGCTGCGCCGGTTGGACGTTGGATTCGAGCGTTTTGACGCTGGATTAATACGGATTCGATTCTTGCTATGAGGATGCGTCGTTTTCGAGCGCGTTTGTCGGAATTGGACGAACGCTTGTCCGGGCGGCTGCGCGTTCACGGCGAAAAATCGCTTCCTTTCCGATTTTTCGCGTTCCTTTCGTATAGCGGGGATTCCTGGATTATTTGCGGTGCGCTGTTCGTCGCGTGGCTATTCGCGTCGGGGCTGGCGCAGCGCCTTCTGGCGTATTGGGGATTGGCGATCGCGCTGACGGCAATTTTTGTTTTAGGGTTGAAGGCGCTGATTCGGCGTTCGCGTCCGCGCGGGGATTGGGGGACGGTTTACCGTCGTTTCGACCCTTACGCGTTTCCGTCGGGACATGCGGTTCGCGGCGGATTGATCGCGGCGCTGGCCTGGAATACGTTACCGCGTTGGGCGGCGGCGTTGATCTTGATTTGGGCCTTGGCGATGATTTTATCGCGCGTTATGACCGGCGTTCATTACGTTTCGGATATTATCGCCGGGTTCGTCTTGGGCATGGCGATCGGATTCGCTTTCGGAAGCGCGACGGATCGGGTAACGGCTGCGTTCCCGATTCTATTCGACCGGGGATTGTGGCTGCCCGCGCTGCGAACGCTGTTTTCGGGATAGCTTCGGACGGGATTTATCGGCGGTCAGGCGAATCCGCGCAGATGCTCCTGGAGGATATTAACGCCGATCAGGATCAGCGCGATTCCGCCGGCGATTTCCGCCTTCGAATGAAAGCGCGTTCCGATTTTATAGCCGAGGAATAAACCTGTCGCGGCGATCGTAAACGTCGTGGCCCCGATGAACGTTATCGCCGGAACGATTCGGACGTTAATCATGGCGAACGTCAGTCCGATCACAAGCGCGTCGATACTGGTTGCGATCGCTAACGGTATCATTTCATTCAGCGAAAATGAACTGCTGACGCGTTCGCAGCCGTCCCGCGCTTCGAGGATCATTTTCCCGCCGATCAGCAGCAGTAATCCGAACGCGACCCAATGATCCAATGCGGCGATTAGTTTGTAGAATTGCTGTCCGATCAGGTAGCCGATCAGCGGCATCAGCATCTGGAATCCGCCGAAATACGCGCCGACGATAAACGCGTGTTTCGGGCGCGGTTTTCCGACCGACAACCCTTTACAAACCGATACGGCAAACGCGTCTATCGAAACCCCGACGGCGATTACGAACAACTCCCAAAGATTCATCTTGCTGATTTCTCCCTCTTTTTGTTTTCCCGTTAAATAAAGAGACTTACCCGACAGCCGCGCTGTTAACGGATAAGTCTCGTCGTTTCAGATGAAGCCAGGATGTTTTCCAGTATGTTGACTGCATCGCGCGAAAAGAGACCGCGCCGACTACTCCCTTTGACCTGCCATATTATACTGCAAAGCGCTGAAATCGCCTAATGCGACGGCGAATTAGCGGCGCGGCGCGTTGTCAGCAAAAAGACGGCGGGCGGTTTTTCTACCGGTCTGAAATTCGATGCGTGTCTGTTTTTTCGCAATGATTTATTCCTCTTTGAAAAAGAGGATCAGATCCTGCATTAATCCGGCGGCGGTTTCGAGCCGGCCGGCGCCGGCGCCGATCAGCGTAACCTGCCCGAGCAGCTCGGTTTGAAATTGAATCGCGTTCATCGCGCCGTTGACGCCCGCGAGCGGGTCGCTTTCCGGGAGCATGACCGGTTTGACCGAAATTTTCGGCGGCAGCGTCGAACCGTCGATCGTTCCGAGCAATTTCCATACGCTTTTCACCTCGGTCGCTTTCGCGATATCCTGCGGCGTCAAATCGCTGATCCCTTCGCAGGGAATATCAGCCGGAACGACGCGTTCGCCGAAGAAAACTTCCGATAGGATCGATACTTTCGCCGCCGTATCAAAACCGCCGACGTCGTTCGTCGGATCGGCTTCGGCGTACCCGAGTTTTTGCGCTGACGCGAGCGCGTCCTTGAAAGCCGATCCGTTTTTCATTTCCGAAAGGATAAAGTTGCATGTCCCGTTCAGGATACCGCGGACGGAACGGATTCCGCTCGCTTCCAGGATTTCTTTCCCGAGCCGGACTGCGGGCGTTCCGCTCATGACGGTCGCTTCAACTCCGAGTTTAACGTTGTTCTGCTGCGCCAGGGCTCGGAGCGAACGGTACCTGAGCGCGATGGGCCCCTTATTGCTGGTGATGACCGATTTCCCGGCGTTGAGCGCCTGGGTAATATAACTGACGGCCGGTTCGCCGGTTTGAAGATTAACGACGCTCAGTTCGAGTATGACGTCGCTTTCAGCGTTGGCGATCATTTCGGACGCGTCCCAGCCCGTTTTTTCTTCCGCTTTAAATTCGTCGAAGCCGACGCCGGGTTTCGCGAGCAAATTTAGATCAAGTCCGTCGGAATTGTAGAGCGAACCTTTGAAAGTGTCGCAGACCGCCGTGATCAGCGGGTTGATCCCGTAGCTTTCGCGCAGGAATTCCCGTTTTTGTTGGATCGCCTGCGCGAAGCCCTGCCCGACGTTTCCGAAACCGATGATCCCGATTTTTACGTTTTTCATGAGTTTTGGTTTCCTTTTCAGCTTTATTTCCCGAACTTCGTCCGCGCTAATAATTCGGCGTTGACGATCGATCCGCCGGCGGCGCCTTTAATGGTGTTATGCGAAAGCGTAACCATTCGATAATCGAAGATTGAACAGGGGCGCAGGCGTCCGACATGAGAAGCCATACCGTGATACAAATTCCGATCGAAACGGGGCTGCGGGCGGTTTGCTTCCCGATGATAGACGATCGCTTTTTCAGGCAGGGACGGCAGTCCTTTCAGCAGATCGCTGAATTCAAACGATTCGAGCGCGTCGATCAGCGCGTCAACGGAGCCCTTCTCTTTCAATTCGAACGAGAGGCAGATTGTGTGCGCGTCGACGACGGCGACGCGGTTGGTATGCGCCGAGACTTTGAACGGATGCTGATGAATTCGCGCGCCGTCGAATTTCCCCATGATCTTCGCCGGTTCGAATTCGAGTTTTTCTTCTTCGCCGCCGATATACGGGATGACGTTATCCAGGATATCCATCGAGGCTACGCCCGGATATCCGGCTCCTGAAATAGCTTGCATGGAGAAAACGATCGCGCGTTCGACGCTGAATTTACGGTCGATCGCCGTCAGCGGAACGACGAATCCGGTCGTGGTGCAGTTGGGGTTGGTAATAATCCCGCCGCGCCAACCGTATTCTTTCTGTTGAACGTCGAGGATACGGATATGGTCCGGGTTCGCTTCGGGGACGAGGATCGGAACGAGCGGGTCTTTTCGGTACGCCGACGCGTTTGAACAGACGTAAATCCCGGCTTTCGCGGCATCCAGTTCGACCGTTTTCGCGATATCCGCGGGAAGCGCCGAAAAAGCGATCGCCGATTTTTTTAATGACGCGGCTTCGGTCGGGAGCAGGACCATCTTCCTGACGAACTCGGGCATCGGCTGCGGCAGCAGCCAATGGCAGGCTTCTTCATAGCGCAGGCCGACGGATCGGTCGGAAGCGGTTATTTCGACGACTTCGAACCAGGGATGGTCGGCTAAAAGGCTGATAAACCGCTGGCCGACGGAGCCGGTCGCGGCTAAAACGGATACGGGGATTTTATTGTTCATGCTGAATTGACCTTTCTCGAAATAGGTTTATTAAGAAATCTGCTTATGGATCGCCCGGATCGCTTTTTTCGTGTCTTGCGAATTAACGATCAGGTTCAAGGAAACGTCCGACGCGCCGTAAGACATCGCGCGCAGACGGATTCCGTTTTCTACTAAGATCGCGAAAACTTTCGCGATTGCGGTCGGGTTCTTTTTCAATCCCGACGAAATCACGGTCAGAATATCGACGGGGTCGGAAACTTCGATCGATTGGATATCGCCGCGGCGGATTTCGGATTCGAGCGCCGTCTCGAGGACGCCGCGGACTTTCCCGACTTCTTTAACCGGAACGGGAATACAGAATGACTGTTCCGAGGAACTTTCGATAACCATCGGGATCGTGATCCCGTTTTGGCTGAATCCGGCGAAGATTTTCGAAGATATTTCCATGACGCCGTCCATTGAAGATCCGGAAACGGTAACCAGCTGATAGTCGTTTGAAGACGTGACCGCTTTAATCTTACCCTCATCCGCGGGATCGACGTCGTTAACAAGAATCGTCCCGACCAATTCAGGATGGAACGTGTTGCAAATTCGCATCCGGATTCCGTTTTCGACGCAGGGCCGGATGGAACGCGGATGAAGCACTTTCGCGCCGTAAAACGCCATTTCGGATACTTCGTTGAACGAAAGGATCGGGATTGTCCGTGCTTCGGGAATGATCCGCGGGTCTGTCGTCATGACGCCGGTAACGTCCGTCCAGATCCAGACTTCGTCCGCTCCCAGCCCGACGGCGACGATCGAAGCCGAGTAGTCCGACCCGCCGCGTCCGAGCGTCGTAATCGCGCCGGCCTCGGTCGCTCCCATAAAACCGGTTACGATCGGAACTTTCCCGGCGCCCAGGATCGGGACGAGAACTTTTTTACAGCGCGCTTCGGTCCGCGCCATATTCGGCAGCGCGTTTTGAAAAACTTCGTCGGTGATGATGAGTTGGGACGACTCGACGTACGTCGAAGGGCATCCGGCGGCGTTTACCGCGGCGGACAGAACGCGCACCGCCAGGCGTTCGCCCAGGCTCGAAACCGCGTCCAGCGCGCGCGGCGAAAGTTCGCCCAGGATACGTATCGCGTTGCAGAGTCCGGAGAAATCGTTCAGCAAGCGGTTAATCTGCATCTTCAGTTCAAGCCATTGGTTCGGATCGTCGACGAACTTATCGATCAATTTGTGGTGCCGCTCGGTCAGTTCATGAACCGTTTTTTCGGCAGTCGCAATATCGCCGTTCGCGGCGTCGACCGCGCTTTGGATTAATCGGTTCGTCGCGCCGGAAATTGCCGACGTGACGACGACGAGATTCGGGTAACGTTGCTTCGTATCGACGATTAGTTGAACCGCGGATTTCATCGACTCATAACTGCCGACTGAGGTTCCGCCGAATTTCATGACGATCGTATGCTGCGGGGATTGAACGTTTTCCATGATGTGAGAGGGCTCCTGTTTCGTGAATCGATTGAAAAAAACTGCCGCTGAGGCAGTTTTTCTTTTTTTCAGGGTGTTGGATTTTTCGTTTGCCTCAAACGATTAAACCTGAAACGCGACCGATCGTCTCGGTCGTCGTAATCATGATAATCGTCGTAAAGCGGAATCCGTCTTTCATCGCGGTTAACTGTACTGTATGATTGTCGTTCAAATGAGGCCCGAATCATGAATTTATGACAATTGCCGAAAAAAAGCCTGATCGCGTCGCGCTCCTTTATAATGGGGCATGATTATCCAACCGGAGAGGTACGCATGAACAAGATTAGATTCGCTAAATTAACCCCGGGCGCGACGCTTCCGACAAGGAATCATCCGCAAGACGCAGGACTGGACCTTTATGCCGCCGAAGACGCGGTGATCCCCGCGAACGGGTTTGCCGTGATCGGAACCGGCGTCTGCTTTGATTTAGAAAAGGGTTGGGTCGGGCTGATCCTTTCGAAGAGCCGGAGTAATTATCTCCTGGGCGGAGGCGTCGTCGACGCGGGGTATCAAGGCGAAATCCGCGTTAAAACGGCGAATCCGACGAATACGCCGATCCGGATCGAAAAAGGTCAGGCGATCGCGCAGCTGCTCGTCGTTCCGATCGTTACGCCCGCGGTCGCGGAAGTTCCGGCGGATTCGATTTACGCCGCTCGCAGCGCACGGGGCGCGCGCGGCGGGAATCACCTGCCGGTTTAGGATTTGCGTCCGAAAACCCAGGGATGCGCAATGCTCGTCCATTCGACGAGTTCGTCAGGGCGGAACCAGGTATCGATTTCGCGCTGCGCCGATTCCGGCGAGTCGGAAGCGTGGATCAGGTTCCGGTCCATTTTCGCCGCCAGATCATGACGGATCGTTCCCGGCGCGGCGTCGATCGGCCGCGTCGCGCCGACGGTTTGGCGAACGGCCCGGATCGCTTCTTCGCCTTCCCAGACCATCGCGAAAACCGGCCCGGACGTGATATAGTTGACGAGTCCGTTGTAAAACGGTTTGCCGACGTGTTCCGCGTAATGTTTCTCGGCGAGTTCCCGCGGAACGTTCATGAATTTTGCGGCGGCGAGAATCAGCCCGCGATTTTCGAATCGCTTCACGATTTCGCCGATTAAGGCGCGTTGGACGCCGTCGGGCTTAATGCATACAAAAGTTCTTTCCATCAATTCTTACTCCTTCATGGTTAATTTGTTTGGTTCATCGAGCGATTGAATCAGCTCGGATAGAGCGCTTTCTTCGGGAAAGATCAGGCTTAACGTTTGTAAATCGCTGCGGACCTGATCCGTTTCGATTCCTTCCCGGATCAGGAAGCGGTATTTCTCGATCGCTTCGGAGCGTTCTCCGCGGCTAAATGTCGTCCAGGCGTCGCGGGCGCGGTTTTCGCCGTCTCCGTTGCTGTCGGCGGCTTCCGCGATCGGGCTGCCGGCCTTCGTTTCAACGCTTTCCGCTCGGATATCCGGCTCGCCGTCCGTTCCCGGCGCCGTTTCGCCGTTCGGCGATTCGTTTATCGGTTCGGGCAGGCGCGGCTCCGCAACTGCGCTCGCATGATGAACCTGATCGGAATCTCGGTCCGGATCCGGTTGGAAACTTGAACTCGAACCGAACGCCCGCGCGATCGGGTCTTCTTCTCCGGGCGCGAATCCTTCGGTTACGATCTTTTCGAGAAAGTCGAAAGCGTCGTCTAAGATCTGGGCGCTGTTTTCCGTTTTCGCCGTTTTCAATTTTCCCGTTTCCGGCGGAATTTCCGTTTCCGACGGCGGTGCGGATAAAAGCTCGGACAGCTGAGCCGACTGAGTTTGGAAATAATCCTGTTGGAAGAAAAGGTCGTCTTCTTCGGACGTTGACCCCAGGCTCTTCCAATCGTCTTGCCGAAAGAATTGGCGGGGTTCCGGGTCTGTCGACGGTTGATCCGAATGACCGGTTACGACGAAATCGATCGGGATCGGGATCAGGTCGAGAAAGTCGGCGACACGATCGGCCTCAATCGGGATATAACGCGACTGCGCGCGCTGCCAAATGGAGCGGACGCGCGTATTCGGATAGCCGGTCCAATCGAAATAAGTCAGCGCGATATTTTTCTTCTCAGCCGTGAAAGAATTGCTCTCGTCCGGCGCGAAGCTCCGTTCGGGTTCGAGTTCGCTTAATCGATCCGCGCAGCGCTGAAAGCGCGTCAGATCGTTTTCTTTAGCGTAGATCGCGATCAGCGTCATGAGCGCCTGTCTGCAGTATGGGAGCTTGCGCAGGATGGACTCGTTGATTTCGCGTAGGTTTTGGACTTGATGTTCGGAGTTCGCCGCTAACCGCAGCGCTGCGAGGAGCTTAATCGCCGGGTCGCTGATTTCATCGTTCCCCTTTCCGCTTCTGGCGGCTTCTCTGAAAAGATGAAGATCCTGTCTGAGCCGATCGTCTTTATCCGGCTTTAGACGGCGATAAAGGCGGCTGATATCGCGGTTTGTCGGGTGGAGCAGGTAGGCGTAAGCGATGTAACGCGCGGCGGGATCGGGGCGTTCTTTTCGATGATGGAGGATTGCGAGCGTAAAGAAAACCTGCCAATCGCCGGGATTTATCGCCGCCTGGCGCAGGTAGATATCGATCGCTTGGTCAAAATGTTTAAATTCAATCTGAATCCGCCCGATTTGACGATAGAGCGTCGCGAATTTCGGAAATTGCGTCAGCAGGTAGCAGGCGTGATGATACGCGGGTTCAAAATTCCCGTTCGCGATGAGTTTGTCGATCAGTGAAACGTAGTTTGATAAGCTTTTCTTTTCCACGACGGTTGTTATCCTGAAATCGCGCGCCTGTAATTCCCGACCGTTCCTAATTATAGGGCAGGATCGTCTAAAAGGAAATGATCCGGATTCGGGAGAGCCGACGCGGGAATCGTTACGGCTGAATAAAATCGGCAATCCGTCGGAAACGATCGAATAAAAAATCGGCTCGTCGTTTATTTGAGCCGATTTTTATCTTATCCTGACCGTTCAGTCGCCGAGGTAATCGCGCAGGATTTTTCTGATTTGCGGTTGGCGCAGCCGGGTTAACGCCTGGGCTTCGATCTGACGGACGCGTTCCCGCGTCACGCCCATTTTCCGCCCGACTTCTTCGAGCGTGTACGCCTGCCCGTCGAGGAGTCCGTAGCGTAATTGAAGGATGCGGACTTCCCGCGGCGGAAGGTCTTTTAAGACCGATTCAAGATGCTCGCGCAGCAGGTTATACGTCGCGGTTTCGGCGGGCGCCGGCGCTTCTTCGTCTTCGATAAAATCGCCGAGCACGGAATCTTCCTCATCATCGGTCGGCGTTTCGAGCGATAACGGACGGCGCGCGACCTGGATCATGTTCTCTACCTTTTTCGTCGGGACTTCGAGCGTTTCGGCGATTTCTTCGATCGACGGATCGCGCCCGAGTTTCTGGGTCAGCTGGTGTTGGACGCGTAAAAGTTTATTGATCTGGTCGCCCATGTGAACGGGGACGCGGATTGTTCGTCCCTGATCGGCGATCGCGCGGGTTACCGCCTGACGAATCCACCAGGTCGCGTATGTGCTGAATTTATGGCCGCGGCGATAGTCAAATTTCTTGGTCGCGCGGATCAGTCCGATATTGCCTTCCTGGATCAGATCGAGGAAAGGTACGCCGCGCCCCATGTATTTTTTCGCGACGCTGATAACGAGGCGCGAGTTGGCGGTGATGAGATGTTCGCGCGCGCCCCAACTGTCCTCGATGCTTTTTCGAAGCTCGTCGCGGCGGTTCCCGGATACGCTGATATGAGCGAGTTCCTCTCGGGCGATCCGTCCGCGTTCGATCCGTTGAGCTAATTCGACTTCTTCGTCCGCGCTGAGGAGCGAAACGCGGCTGACTTCTTTCAGGTAGAGCCCGATCGTATCGTCGGTATCGATATTCGCGAGGTCGTCCTGATATAAATTCGACGCGGTTTCGAGTTCCTCGTCAAGCAGCTCTAATTCTTCGGAGCTGATTTCGTCTTCTCCGGTCGGGTCCTCGATATACGAGATTCCGGCCCCCTGGAGCGCGGAAAAAGCTTCTTCAAGCTGATCGACGTTCTGTTCGGCTTCCGGGAAAACCTGAAGAATATCGTCGATCGTCGCGAAGGATTTCTTTCGAGCGATATCGATAAGCCGGTCGACCGCGCTGTAAGAATCGTCGTCAAGTTCGACATCAATTATGTCATTATCCATGTTCAAGTTGTCCCTCCGACCGTTTGGAGATTATCATATGAATGTATCTTACAATTTTTTTCGGCGTTTTTCAACCATGAATTTTATTTTTTTAAGAATTCATGGCGTTTTTTATTCCGCGGTATTCGCGATAATATACCGCGCGCGTTCGATTTCGAACCGCGCGGATTCTAATTATACTTGTTCTTCGAAATTTCGTATAGGATCAGCGCCGAAGGATATGATCAGGCGGAGCCGGTTTCTGCGTTCGCGTTCTTCCGCGCCGGAATTTTCGGGACCGATTCGGCGAAGCTGACCGCGTTCAGGATCGCGCGCGCGACGACTTCCGGCGCGTAGGCGGAGAGCGTATGGATATTCGCCGATTTTTTATGCGACGCGAGCGCGAAAATCGTGTCGCCGTCGAACATGGTATGCGCCGGACGGATCGTCAGCGCCAAGCCGTTCTGAGCGCATTGCGCCAGTTTATTCGCTTCATTCTTGGTTAATTTGGCGTTCGTCAGGACGGCGCCGATGACGGTATTCGATTTGGACGCCATAGCGAGCGCCTGCTGGCCGATCGCGGAGCGCATGAACGAAACCGAATCGGCGAAGTAGCCGGGTTCGCCGATCCGAAGCGGTCCTTTCGTAATCGTCCGCGCGCCGGCGATAATTTTTCCGTTTTCGGGATCGACGACGTCGCCGAGCGCGTTAACGGCGATTATCGCGCCGATCCAAAGTCCGCCGCCCAGATCGAGCGCGGCGTGGCCGATCCCGCCTTTCATGCACTGGCCCATTCCGAGGATTTTCCCGACGGTCGCGCCGGTTCCCGCGCCGGCGTTTCCCTGAGCCGGTTCGTCGTTCGCCGCCGCCTGGCAGGCGGCGTACCCCATCGCCGCGTCGGGGCGGACGCGGTAATCGCCGACGGTTAAATCCATCAGGACCGCGCCGGGTACGATCGGAACGCGCGTCGGTCCGACCGGGAATCCTTTGCCGTTATCTTCGCAGTAGCGCATAATCCCGGCGGCGGCGTCCAACCCGAACGCGGATCCGCCGGCTAAGAGGACGGCGTTGACCGTTTCAACGAGATGCATCGGGCGCAGCAAATCGGTTTCGCGCGTGCCGGGCGCGCCGCCGCGCTGATCGACGCCGCCGACCGTCCCGTCGTCGCAGAGGATCACGGTGCAGCCGGTTAAGGCCTCCTTATCTTCGGCGTGGCCGATTTTGAAGCCGGGGACTTTATGAATCGATTCGAATTTCATCGCTGTATGCTCCTTCGCTGCTCGCGGAATCGTTACGGATATTCTAATCGAGTTTGCGCCGGACGAACTTGAATCTTGCGGGTAAGATGCGGAGCGGTCTGAAGATGAAATTACATTGATTTAACAGAAAAAACAGGACCGATTTTGATAGGATTAACATTGCGGCAAAAGGATGACCGCGTGCCGGCGTTCCGCGCGGTTTCGCTTGCATACGGCGCTATCTCGAAAAATACAGCAATCAAAACGAACAGCCGGGAGAACAGGCAGACATGACGGACGAAAACATCAGGATGATCGGAAGGTATGAAATTGAGCGGGAGATCGGGCGCGGGGGAATGGCGATCGTTTATAAAGCGTTCGATCCGAGGTTGGAACGGACGGTGGCGATCAAGCTGATCCGGAATACCGCTTTTTCGGCCGAGGCCTTCGGTCATATCCGCGAACGGTTCGAGCGGGAAGCGAAAGCGCTGGCTCGGCTCGACCATCCGAATATTGTCAAGGTTCATGACTTCGGAGAACACGCGGGCGCGCCGTATCTGGTCATGGATTATCTGGAAGGGGCGACGCTGAAAGAGGTGCGGAAGCCGCTGCGGGTCGAAACGGCGGTGCGTCTGATCCGGCCGGTCGCGGAAGCGCTGGAGTATGTGCATCGCAACGGGCTGCTGCATCGCGACGTCAAGCCGTCGAATATCATGATTACAAAAGAAGAACGCGTGATCCTGACCGATTTCGGAATCGCGAAGTGGATGGAAGACGAAGGGGATCTGTATACGCTGACGGGCACGGGGATCGGAATCGGGACGCCGGAATATATGGCTCCGGAACAGGGACGGGGGAAGCGGATCGACGAACGGTCGGATATGTATTCGCTGACGATCGTATTTTACGAGCTGATTACCGGGAAGAAGCCTTACGGCGGCGATACGCCGTTGGACGTGCTGATGAATCAGGTCAGCGAGCCGATTCCCGATCCGCGGGTGGTCGTCCCGGAAATCAGCGAATCGGTCAAGCGTTTTCTGGATCGGGCGATGGCAAAAAAACCGGAAGCCCGCTATCCGGCGATGACGGATTATGTGCGCGATCTGGACGGGCTGCGCTTACAGTCGTTGGCGGCAAAGGCAAAGTCCTCGCAGGATCAGCTCGAGCAGACCGGGATTCAAACGGCGGCGAAATCGGAGCGGACGACAGACAGCTCGATCCGGTTCGGGAAAACCGATTTTCGGAAGGTTGAAGCGGCGGCTGAAGCGGTTGAGACGGAGCGCTCACGTTCGGATCGAAAACGAGGTAAAGCCTGGCTGATCCCGTTGGCGGCGGCAGCCGTAATCGCGGGGATTTTCTTGCTGCGCGGTTGGATAAGTCCTGCGGTCGATGAGGATGCGAGGGCAGTAGACGGGACGGCGGCGGCGATCGAAAGAAGCGTCGCTGAAACGCGGACCGCTTTCCCGATCGCCCGGACGCAAGCGGCAGAGACCTTTGTCGCGCAGATGCGGCGGGAAACGGAAGAACGGCTGAATTTGGATAAGCTGTCGGCGGAAGAGCGAGCGAACGTTGCATTCCGAACTGCGGAAGCAGCGATGGCGCAGGCGACCTACGCTCGCCATCAATCACAGCAAATGATGGATGCGGCGCGGATCGCGCAAGAAGAAACGGCGGAAACAGCAAGGGAAACGTTAGCGGCGATTGAGCGCGGTTTCGCGGAAACGCAGACGGCGCTGATGCAAGCGCAGACGCAGGCGGCGCAAACGTTGGCAGCGGATCGAATCGCGCAGGAATCTACGCTGCAGGCCGCTGTCGCGGAGATAACGATGACCGCGGAAAGCGCGCTGAGATCGACGGATGTCGCAGAAACGCAGCGGGCGATGATCCATTCGCAGGAAACGCAGTCCGCCGCGGCGGCGACGGCAACCGCCGCGAGCCTCAA
>JASBYO010000054.1 GCA_029983925.1 Flexilinea sp. | reverse complement strand
GAATCCAATTTTTCCATGGAAAAGGTTCAGGTCACGATGGACGGCGTTCAGGTTTTTGAATTTACTTTCCGCGAAGTCCCGAAAATCTTCAAAGAGTTTTTTAAACTTACCGATACCGCTATTAATGACTTTGATTACTGCGTGCTGCATCAGGCCAACCTCAGCATGCTTAAACACATCCAGAAGAAGCTGAAACTCCCGGACGAAAAAATGCCGCTGTCAATCGACCGCTACGGAAATACGAGCAGCGCCAGCATCCCGATGACAATCGTCGATCTGGTCGAACGGGAAGAGACGCCCGAAAAGATGAAGATTATCTCGTCCGGCTTTGGCGTCGGTTTATCATGGGGAATCGCCACGTTTGAAATTGATCGAGGCGATGTTTTCCCGATGATCTTTACTGACGATTACTTTAAGGAAGCTTTCATTGGCGACTGAATTCAACCCGCTTGATCTGACCGGGAAAAAGATCCTTGTCACCGGCGCTTCTTCCGGTTTAGGACGCGCCGGCGCGATTTATTTTTCGCGGCTCGGCGCGAAACTCGTTATTACCGGGCGGAATTCCGAACGGCTCCAAACAACGCTCGGCGAACTTCACGGCGACGGACATCATGCAGTTCCGGCCGACGTAACCGACGCCGAACAAATCAAAACCCTAATTGAGACCGGGATCGCCGACGGAATTAAGTTCTCTGGATTCGTTCATTTTACGGGAATCGGGAAAATATTCCCGCTGCGTTCGCTTAACGAAACCAACGTTGATGAACTGATGCGTACGAATTTTTACTCGTTCATCGAACTTACGCGTCAGATTACGAATAAAAAAGTCTTTGACGCGGGTTCGATCGTCGCGATTTCCTCTTTCGCCGCAATGGAAGGAGAAAAAGGCGATACGATCTATTCGGCCTCAAAAGCCGCGATTGATGCGTCGGTCCGAACGTTGGCAATTGAGCTCGCCCCCCGAAAAATCCGACTTAACAGCGTTCGGCCAGGCATGATCGAGACGGAACTCTCGATCGGCCATAAAGAACGAATGGGCGAAGACGCTTTCAACCAGCTCGTCGAAAAACAACTTTTCGGCTTCGGCAAACCGGATGACGTTTCCGCCATGTGCGCCTTCCTGCTCAGCGACGCGTCGTCGTTTATTACCGGGCGCCATTTTTACGTCGACGGCGGACGGTTTTTATAACGATCCCGATCGATACCGTCAAACATCGAATTTTAAATCCCTCCGGCGAGGGATTTTTTATAACCGTTTACCTCCATCCGGAGCCGATCAACTGTAACCGGTTCGAACCGAACTTCCTCTCCGTATAGAGAACGGCAAACGCACGATCAGGAAATCAGGTCAAGCCGTTCCCCGCCTTTTCCTTTATAATAAGAGCGAGTTTATCTTTAATAAAAAAGCAGTCATAAATTTCGATAGATTCGCCCCAAGTCGAATTAAATACGCAAGAAGGAATTTATGCTAACGGAGGAATTGGTTCAGATGAGCCAGAGTTACGATAAAGGCCGATTACTCGAAGGCAAAGTCAGCCTGATTACGGGCGCAGCCAAAGGAATTGGGAAAGCGGAAGTTGAAGCGTTCGCCGCCGCCGGCGCGATTATCTTCGCAAACGATATTCATCGCGACGAGCTGAACGAGACCGTCAGCGCAGTCAACGATCGACACGGCGCGGGGACGGTAACCGCGCTGCCCTTCGACGTAGCGAACCTTGACGACTGCAAAGCGGCCGTCCTCCGCATTCACAAAAAACACAGCCGCCTCGACGTACTCGTCAATAACGCCGGATTGATGAAAGACGCGCTGATCGGGACGATTACGCCCGACCTGATCAACGCGATTTACGGCGCGAACGTTTTCGGCTCCATGCATCTGTTGCAGCTGTGCGCGAAAATCATGATGCGCCATCGCAGCGGCAGCATCATCAACACGTCCTCGATTGTGGGGATTACCGGGAATCCGGGGCAGCTGGTTTACTCATCGACTAAAGGCGCAATTATCGCGATGACCAGGACAGCGGCGAAAGAACTCGCGCCGCGCGGAATTCGTGTTAATGCGATCGCGCCAGGAATGATCGATACCGATATGATGAATTCGATCGGGCCCAAATTTTTACAGAAACATATCGATAACATCCCGTTAGGAAGGCTCGGACGGCCGGAAGAGATCGCTTCCGCAGCCGTTTTTCTGGCTTCAGACATGGCTTCTTACATTACCGGTCACACCCTTGTCGTCGACGGGAGCGTCCTCGTTTAAATCTATTTTTGAGCAGAAAAGAGAGAAAGACGATTCATGCGCACAAATATTCTTCAATATCTTGCGGAAACATTCAAAACCAAACCCGATAAAATCGTCGTCGTCGACGGCGAAAAACGCTATTCGATCGCGGACGTGACAATTCGTTCGAAAAAAATCGGCCAATTCATCGCCGAGCGAACCGACAGGAAAATCCGCCGCCCGGTCGCCGTTTTTCTTCCGAAAAGTTTTGATTGCATCACGGCAAACCTCGGGATCATATTTTCCGGCAACGCATATATGAATTTAGATATTAAAAACCCGAGTCAGCGGCTGGAGAATATTTTGGCGTTGGTCGAGCCGGAACTTATCCTGACCGACGCGCAGCACGCCGACTTGATTGCCCCGATGGTCGCCGACGAAAAAATCATCCGTCTGGACCAAGTCGACTTCGAAGCCATCCAGCTCGACGAAAAATATATCGAAACGATCCTGGATCGGATCATTGATACCGACCCGCTCTGCCTAATCAATACATCAGGCTCGACAGGAACGCCGAAAAGCGTCATATTGAACCACCGCAGTTTCATCGATTTTACCGAATGGGCAAATCGGACGCTGGAAATTCACGAAGACGAAAGAATCGGCTGCCTATCGCCGGTCGTTTTCGATATCTACAGCTTTGAACTGTGCATGCTAATGTCAAAGAGCGCGACGATGGTTATCATCCCGGAATCTTTCGCGGCTTTCCCGGTTCAAATTCTAAACCTGATGGTCAAAGAAAAAATCAACTTCATTTTCTGGGTACCGACGATCATGGTCAATATCGCCAACGGGAATCTGCTCCAGCGGATTCCGCTCCCGGATTTACGGACCGTCTGGTTCGCCGGCGAGGTATTCCCGACGAAACAGTTCAATTATTGGCGCAAAGAAAATCCGAATACCAAATTTGTCAACCTGTACGGTCCGATCGAAATTACCCTCGATTGTACTTACTTCATCGTCGATCGTGAAATTCCGGACCACGAACCGATTCCGATCGGATTCCCGTGCAGGAACACCGATGTCCTCATCCTTAACGATGAGGATAAACCCATCAGCGGAGCGGAAGAAGGGGAACTCTGCGTCCGCGGTTCGTCGCTGGCGCTCGGATATTATAATAATCCGGAAAAAACGGCCGCCGCCTTCGTCCAGAATCCGCTCAACCGTTCTTATCCGGAAACAATTTATCGAACCGGCGACATCGTCTATCGAAACGAAGCTGGCGAAATCATCTTCAAAGGCCGAAAAGACAGCCTGATTAAACATTCCGGGTACCGAATCGAACTCGGAGAAATTGAGCATGTCATCGTCAATACCTTGAAACTGGCGAAGAACGGCTGCGTCGTTTACCATACGGGCAAGAAAGAGATAACGCTTATTTACGAAGCTGAAAAAGACTTGGATCCGCGTAACATCCGCACGGAAGCCGCTAAAATTCTTCCGAAATACATGGTTCCGACGAAGTTTATCCGCATGGAAGAACTTCCGAGAAATACGAACGGGAAAATCGATCGTTTATTCTTAAAAGAGAAAATCAACCGTGATGAATAAAAACGAATTAAACGATTTTATCAACGGACTCAGACATAAAAACCCAGATTACAGAACAAATCTCTATCAGCGGATAGACTTAATAGAAGAAAAGATTCTGTGTGGGAACATGAAAATCACAACGACGGCGGATTTGCTGTTGCTGACCGAAGCCGACGATGATTTGACCCGGGTCTATTTCTGCTCCCGTAATGAAACCGGTCTGCAAACGATCATTCCTAGTCTGTCTTCCAAGCCGGAGAAAACAGTCGTCGATGTCATCGGCCGAGGCGAAAAACTCGAAGAGTTGAGCGCCGCTTTATGCCGATGCGGATTCCAACATGCTTTCCGTTTTATTCGTATGTCTACGAAAACGCCGATTCTGCCTGACGTTGGAATTACCAATGTGGAGATCGCTAAGCGGGAAGACGCGTCGGAGATCAATTGGATTATTCGCTCTACTTTCGAAACAACCTATGCACATATTCCGAATCTTTCCGAAATTGAAGCGGATTGCGAAAAAGGGTTCGTTCATGTTGTTCGAGAGGGAACCAAAATTGCGGCGTTCGCATATATTGCAATTGAGAACCACTTAAATCACTGCCTTCGGTACTTTATCGCGCTACCTGAAGCGAGAGGAAAAGGCTACGGAAAACAGCTTTTGCGGCACGGGTTTGAACAGTTACCTCTCAATGGCTTATTTTATCTTTGGATCGGAACGTACAATCCCACAATAAAAAAATATGAAAAGTATGGACTCAAACACGACGGGTTGATTGATGATATACTAACTATCGCAATATAAAAGAGGGACCATGGAAACAATTTACAAAATTCTTGAATCGATCCGACCGGAATCCAATTTTAAAAACAGCGAGAATTTTATCGACGACGGTCTTTTAGACTCATTTGACATCGTTTCATTAGTTAACGAACTCGAAGAAGAATATGATATTCTCGTCGACGCGCTCGATATTCTCCCTGATAATTTTTCTTCGCTGAATGCGATCAGCGCGTTAGTCGCGAAAAGCGGAGGAAAAATTGAAGACTAAGTTTTCCGGAAAACGAATCAGCTCGATTATCGGAATCGTTCCGGAACTCGAATCTTTTTTTGACGACGAAGTCGAAAATTACCCCTTCCCGGCGAAACAGACACTGAAACTGAAAAAAGTCATGGGGTACAAAAAACATCGCGTCGTCAAACCGGAAACCGCAGCGTCCGACCTTTGCATCTACGGATTAGATTATCTCCTCAAAAAAGAGATCATTCGAAAAGATGAAATCGGCGCAATAATCGTAACGACAACCTTTCCCGATCATTTCATCCCGCCGGTCAGCAATCTAATCCAAGGCCATTATCAACTGCCTGACGACGTCGTCTGCCTCGATATCAGCCAAGGCTGCGTCGCTTTCGTCGTCGGTTTGATGGAAGCGTTCATGATTTTGGATCATCTGGAACCCGGGAAAAAAGCACTCGTCTTTTCAACGGACGTACTAAGTAAGAAAGTATCCAAACAGGACCGCAACAGTTACCCGCTCATCGGCGACGGCGCCGGCGTCGCGATCGTCGAAAACGATCCGGGCGCGAAAGAGATTCCATTCGTATTGCATAACAACGGCGCCATGGGAAAAGCGTTAATTATCCCTGCCGGCGGTTCTCGAATGCCGAGCAATGCCGAAACCGCCGAGATGCGCGATTTCAATGGCGACGGCAACCTGCGCTCGCTCGATAATCTGACCATGGACGGGACAGGCGTATTCAACTTCGTCCAGAGCGAAGTCCCTCCGATGATCAGCGAATTGCTCTCCGGCCAGAACCTGTCGATCGAAGATATCGATTGGTTCCTTTTCCATCAACCGAATAAATTCATGCTGCGAAAATTAGCTGAAAAAATCGGAATTCCGTATGAAAAAATGCCGATGAATCTGGTTGAGAATTTTGGGAACTCAAGCGGCGCGACAATCCCGATTTGCCTAACGTTTAATTTAGCCGAGGAAATGAAAGAGAACGTTTACCGCTGTTGTCTTGCCTCGTTCGGCTCAGGATTAACTTGGGGCGCGATGATTATCGAATTAGGAAATTTGGATGTCTGCGAACTACTCATTTCAAATTGCTGAAATCACCGGGTATCAGTTCCCGTTTGAACCGATCAAGTCAAATATGTTCGCGTTGGTCTGCGATGACGACGTTTTCGCAATCGACACGAATATTTCGCCGGAAGGACTTGAATTTATCCATAAACACGCGGACAAAAATTGGATCGCGATTTTTACTCATGAACATTTCGATCATATCTCCGGACTGAATACGCTGAGAGATACGTGCGCTCGGGTAACCGTCGTCGCTTCAGCCCAAAGCTCCGCGAATTTTGCGCATATGCGCCGCAACATGTCGGCGCATTACGACGCGCTTTTCGTGATGAAAGACGAAGAAACGCAAGCCCTCGCCAGATCGATCGTCCCGAACGGATACCAAGCGGCTCCGGCCGATTTTCGTTTCAGCGGAACGCTCGAATTCGATTGGCATGGGTTAGGCGTAAAACTTCAATCGACGCCCGGACATACCAAAGGCAGTATCTGTGTCTTAATCAACGAAACGCATATTTTTACCGGGGATACGCTCGTTAACGGCTTTCCCGCCGTAACGAAACTTCCGGGCGGGAGCCGAAAAGATTATCAGGAATTCGCGCTGCCGTTTTTGAATTCGCTGCCGGAAGACGCGCTGATTTACCCCGGTCATGGAGAGATCGCGCCGCTGCGTGAAATTGACTTCGCGCGGACGGAACCGATATCCTGAGCGGGAAAAAACCGCCTCTTTTCTATCGGCTCTGTTTTTTTTGGCGTCGATAGAAAAGACGGCGAAAACAATTCGAATTGTACCTATACGGAGCAATTCATTTTTTTGACGATATTCCGAATTCTTCTTTCAATTTCTTAAAATACATTTTTTATCGTCCCCATTGTTTTTTTACATGGAATCTTTATTTTCCAGCCCAACACGTATAAAACCTTACATTGCCATAAATCCATACTCCAAGCATACCATTTTGCCACGGCGCATATCCGCGCCGAATATTCCCCATCACAAAACCTTTCCAACCGGTAAAAACCATGATAAGATTCAACCCAGGTAGAGGCGCGCCGCATCATCAGTACCCGGATTCTCAACAGGTTCCGCAAACCGGATCCGGCGAAAGGGATCGGCGCCGAAGACGACGCGTGCGGAACGCGTCTTCTGGGCGGACGGAATAAGATACGTCCGACTGTCGCAGCAATGCGGAGCGCTATCGTTATCCGGTGTTTCCTTTTCGAAAATGGATAAAGAGCAGCTGGTCCGCGCCAAAGACCGGCTGCTTTCGTTTTATCCGACCGGATCCGAACGAGAGCCAACCGAATCGTATTATCTTTTTTGGAGGCTAATCTCATGAACCGACCTGTTTTTGAAGGTATCGCCACCGCGCTGGTTACGCCGTTAACCGAAAGCGGGATCAATTTCGAGCAATTCGGAACGCTGATCGACTGGCAGATTGAATCCGGGATCGACGCGCTCGTCATCTGCGGAACGACCGGGGAAAGCTCAACACTGACCGACGAGGAACACCGCGCGGCGATCGAATTCGCGGTCAAGCGCGCCGCCCGACGCGTCCCGATCATCGCCGGCACAGGATCGAACCATACCGATTACGCGATCGATCTGACCCGCTTTTCGTGCGAAGCCGGGGCGGACGCTTGTCTCGTCGTAACTCCTTACTACAACAAAGCGACGCAAAAAGGGCTGGTTAAATACTATACCGACGTCGCCGACGCCAGTACGAAACCGATCATCGTTTATAACGTTCCCTCGCGAACCGGCGTCAATATCGAACCGGCAACCTATGCCGACATGGCCGATCATCCGAGAATCAGCGCGATTAAAGAAGCCAACGGCAACATTTCAAAGATCGTCGAAACGTCGCGACTGATCCGCGGGAAGATGGATCTTTATTCAGGGAATGACGACCAGATCGTACCGATCCTGTCCATGGGCGGCAAGGGCTGTATCTCCGTGCTGTCGAATATCCTTCCGAAGCGAACGCAGCAAATCTGCCGCCGGTTCTGGAACGGCGATTTTCAGGGAGCGGCGGAACTTCAGGGCGACCTGATGCCGTTGATCAACGCGCTGTTCTGCGAAGTTAATCCGATCCCGGTCAAAGCCGCCGTTGCCGCCATGGGTTATTGCGAAAATATCGTACGCGCGCCGCTGACCGCGATGGAACCGGCAAACTACGAAAAGATGATCGCGCTGATGCGCGCGGAAGGGTTAAACATATGAGAATTATCCTGAATGGCGCGGACGGCCGTATGGGCCGGGAAGTCCGCCGAATCATCGAAACCGGTTACCGCGGCGCGGAACTCGCCGCGGCCGTCGACCCGGGCGCATCCGATAAGCATATCCATACCAAGTTAACCGATTTTGATCAGGAAGCTGACGTTATCGTTGATTTTTCTCATCCCGGCGCGCTGCCGGATCTGATCGGCTACGCGACAAAACGAAGGCTGCCGCTTGTCATCGCCACCACCGGGCATAATGAAACCGATTTAATGCGGATCCATGACGCGGCGCAAATAATTCCGGTTCTTCAGTGCGCGAATACGTCGATCGGTATCGTCCTGATGATCCAGCTGGTAAAGCGCGCCGTCGCCGCTTTTCCGGAAGCCGATATCGAAATTATTGAAACCCATCACAACCGCAAGGCGGACGCGCCGAGCGGGACCGCACTCCTCCTCGCCCGAGCGATTCAAACCGTCCGGACGAACGCCAAAATCGTCAGCGGCCGCTGCGGAGCTTCCAAACGCAGCCCGCAGGAAATCGGTATCTCCGCCGTACGGCGCGGAAATATCGTCGGAACGCATGAAGTCCTGATTTCGACCGATACCCAGACGCTGACGCTGACGCATGAAGCCCACAACCGCGCCCTTTTCGCGGAAGGCGCGATCGTCGCGGCCGAGTTTATCTGCCGTCAGGGACCCGGATATTATTCGATGGACGATCTGTTTGCGCAGGACGGAATCTAAACATGACGACAAAGGAAAAACGAACCGATCCAATCCGCATTGGCATCGCCGGTTACGGGAATCTCGGAAAAGGCGTCGAAACCGCGATTGCGTCGGTTGCGGACATGAAATTAAGCGCCGTCTTCACGCGCCGTGATCCGGCCGCAATCCGGCTCAAAACGCCAAACGTTCCGGTTCTTCCGTTAGATCGGGCCGCGTCATGGAAAAACGATATTGACGTTTTGATTCTCTGCGCCGGGAGCGCCGTCGATTTACCCGAGATGACGCCCGCGCTCGCCGAGTATTTTAACGTCGTCGACAGTTACGACCATCACGCTCGGATCGACGATCATTTCAACAACGTCAACGCTGCGGCGGAAAAAAGCGGAACGCTGGCGCTGGTTTCCGCCGGCTGGGATCCCGGATTATTCTCGCTGATCCGCCTGTATAACGGCGCGATTTTCCCGAACGGGAACGATTATACTTTCTGGGGAAAGGGCGTCAGTCAGGGACACAGCGACGCGATCCGGCGGGTTCCCGGCGTCGCCGACGCGCGCCAGTATACGGTTCCGGTTGAATCCGCGCTTGAACGCGTTCGAAACGGCGATAATCCGCAGCTATCGACGCGCGAAAAACATGTTCGGCACTGTTACGTCGCCGCGGAAGACGGAGCCGACCGCGGCCGAATCGAGCGGGAAATTAAAACCATGCCCGGATATTTCGCCGATTACGATACGACGGTTCATTTTGTAACGATCGAGACGCTGCGGCGCGATCATCCCGGGCTGCCGCACGGCGGAACCGTCTTCCGTACCGGGACGACGGGAACGGACGCGCCGAACCCGTACCTGATCGAGTATCATGTCAAAATGGCGTCAAATCCGGAATTCACCGGCGCCGTCCTGGTCGCTTACGCTCGTGCGGTATACCGAAAAGCGCGGCGCGGGGAAACCGGCTGCAGGACCGTTCTGGATATTGCGCCGGCGGAACTCTCGCCCCTGCCTGGCGATACGCTTCGAAGAGCATTAATATAAGTGGGTTATCAGGCTATCGAATCGCCGTCACGGGATGTTCCTGTGACGGCGATTGTTTTATCCGGCAGATCGATCAAAACGATCGCGAATTTCGATTAAAATTCTGAAACCGAAGCATCAAACTCACGGACAGACACCGAAGGAGAATTTACCCCATGCCTTTTTTTATCGTCCGAGATGAACTGAACGACTTACCGGTCGACGCGGTCGTAAATTTTCAGCGACCTGAGAAAAATCCTGTTCGCTCCGGTTTCGGTTCGTTCCTGACGCGAATCCTGGCTGCTCGCAAATCAAACCGCACGGCGACGGCAAAAATCCGGAACGGAAAAAATCCGCGCGGGAAAACGCTGATACAAGTTTCCGAGCCGAATTTTAATCCGGAGCGCCCGAAAGAATATCGCCGCGATCTTTTCGAATCCTATCAAGTTGCGCTGAACCTTTCGCTTAAAAAGCGTTTTCTATCGGTCGCGCTGCCGTTATTCAACGATCGAAGCGCGAACCTAAGCCGAAACGAATCGTTCGGAATCGCTTCCGCCGCAATTCGAGCGTTCCTGACCGATCATGAGGCGAATATCTGCTTATTGCTCGGATCGTCAGGATTCGCGCTCCCGAGAGCGGTCGGGAGCGGCGTTGAAGAATTTCTTTCCGCTAATTTTGAATCATCGGACGAGGAAGCCTTCGCGCTAAGCCTCGAAGATTCGGAGCTTTTCAGGCCCGACTTGGCGCCGTCCGATTTCAGGCGCGCCGCAGATCTCTCGGCCGATTTTCCCGTCGACGCAGATGAAGCGGACGTAAGACCGGACCGGGGTGAGATCCGATCGAGAAAACTGAAGATTGAACCGTCCTCCAGAACGGTAAGAGGCTATTTCCCGCAGGATCGGCCGCCCGACATTGATAAAATCTTTGACCAAATTGAAGAATCGTTTTCGAGCGCACTGTTAAGCCTCATTGATGAAAAAGGAATGAGCGATGTCGAAGTTTATAAACGCGCCAACCTTGACCGGCGGCTGTTCTCAAAGATCAGGAACCCCAAAAGCGACTATGTCCCGAGAAAATCGACCGCAATTGCGCTCGCGATTGCCTTGAAACTGGATTTGGACGAAACGAAACGCTTGCTGTCCCGCGCCGGCTATTCCCTCTCGCACAGTCGGAAATTCGACGTCATCATTGAGTACTTTATCAAAAATAAAAAATTCGATATTTTCGAAATCAACGAAACCCTCTTCGCTTACGAACAACCGCTGCTCGGACAAACCGCGTCCCGCTGAAATCGGTTCACAGCAGCCGTAAATGTCGCTTTGCAAGCGACCTGAAAGGCCGGCATTTCGTCTATTCTTATTGAAAACAACGGAAGCGGAGGACTTTACCATGAAAAACGAAATGACCGAACTGGTTTTTATCCTGGATCGGAGCGGATCGATGAGCGGATTGGAAAACGATACGATCGGCGGGTTTAATAGCATGCTCGAACAACAAAAAGCCGAGGAAGGGAGCTGCCGGATTACGACCGTTCTCTTCGATCATGAATATAAACTGCTGCATGACCGCCGTGATATCCGGCTGGTTTCCCCGATCACGAATAAAGAATATTTCGTCGGCGGATCGACGGCGCTCCTCGACGCAATCGGGAAGACGATTCACCGCATCAAATCATTCGATCCCGTTCATTCAGGCGAAACAGACCGGCGGAAAGTGCTGTTTGTGATTATCACGGACGGCGAAGAAAACGCCAGCCGTCAGTTCACACGGGAACATGTTCGTGATCTCGTCGAAACGCAGCAATCCGCATACGGCTGGAAATTCATATTCCTCGGCGCGAACATTGACGCGATCACGACAGCTCAATATTTCAGCATCCCTGACTGCGCGGCGCAAAATTTCCATGCCGACAGCCGCGGCGCCAGAACCATGTTCATGGCGCTCTCAGGATTGGCGTCCGAATTTCGCAGCAGACCGTCCGGAACTGAAATCGATAAAGATTGGAAAGAATCCCTTAACGAAGATTTTCAGAGCCGCAAATCAGATCGCTAAGAAAAGCATAGGGAAAGCAGCAACACAACCGCAACCATGCTCAGTCTTTGCAGCTGCGGTTACGGCTGCAATTCACAAGGAAAAAATCATAAGTACCCAAATATCGTTCCATACCGATAGGGTCAGATCATATCGAATATAATTTTTCCGATACTTACCTTAGACGCGCAAAGGATTCGATATGGGAACGACAGTCGTAAAATTCGGCGGAACGTCGCTGGCTTCCGCGGAGCAAATCAGAAAAGCGGCGGCGATCATCCGCAGCAATCAAAACGGATGTTTCGTCGTCGCGTCCGCCCCTGGGAAACGTTTCAGCGACGATATCAAGGTGACCGACCTCCTTTACGCCTGCTGCGAAGAAGCGCGCGGCGGCGGCGATTTCCGCCCAACGTTCGGCCAAATCAAAGAACGATTCGACGCGATCATCCGGGATCTCGGCGTTGATCTTGATTTATCAGAAGACTATGCGAAAATCGAAGCTCATCTGGAAGCGCACCCGCATCGCGACACAATGGCCAGCCGCGGCGAATATTTGAATTCGAAAATCATCGCCGCCTACTTAGATTTCCCTTTCATCGATCCCGCGGACGCAATCCGATTCGATGCCGACGGACGCTTGGACGCCGAAAAGACCGACGAAGGGCTGCGCGCAGCGTTAAAGACGCTCAGCCGCGCCGTCATTCCCGGATTTTACGGCTCGCTTCCCAACGGTAAAATTCATACCTTTTCGCGCGGCGGTTCCGACGTGACCGGGTCGCTCGTCGCGAAAGCCGTCAAAGCCGACGTTTACGAAAACTGGACCGATGTCTCCGGATTGAAAATCGCCGATCCGCGAATCGTCCGCGAGCCGAGAACGATTCATATCATCTCTTATAAAGAGCTGCGCGAATTAGCGTATATGGGCGCGACGGTGCTCCATGAAGACGCCGTTTTTCCGGTTCGGGAAGCCGGGATCCCGATCCATATCCGCAACACCAACGACCCTGACGCTCCGGGAACGATGATCGTTCCTGAAGCGCCGGCCGAAAAGCCGGACATCCCGGTAACCGGGATCGCCGGACGGAAAGGATTCGCGATTATTTTTATCGAGAAGACGATGATGAACGCCGAAATCGGTTTCGGGCGAAAATGCCTGAGCGTCATCGAAGAATCGAAGGTCTCCTTTGAACACATGCCGTCAGGGATCGATACGCTGTCGATTATCGTTAACGGCGCCGAATTCAGCAAACACCGCCGAAAGGTCATCGATGGAATCAACGCCGCCGTTAAGCCCGATTCGATTTCGTACGAAAACGATCTGGCGCTGATCGCCGTCGTCGGGCACGGCATGCTGCGAAAAAAAGGACTATCGGCAAAAGTCTTCGGCGCGCTCGCTGACGCCGGCGTCAATATCCGCATGATCAATCAGGGCTCGTCCGAGCTGAATATTATTATCGGGATCGACGAAGCCGACTATGAAACCGCGATCCGTTCGATTTATAACGCCTTTTACGGATAACGGACCCGGCAACATTTTTATATCATTTTTCATCCAATAATTTAGTTAACACGACCATGTATTTGTAAGATCAAACACATGGTCGTTTCAAATTATCCTCCTTACAACTTTAGAGTGATAAAAACCTCGCACCGGACTCGATCTTTAATAGTCAATCTTTCTGACAATCAAAAACCGCTCCCCAAATGAGGAGCGGTTTATTAATGCAAACTTTACGATTCTTAGAACGCCGGGGCGACGGAGCCTTTATAGGTTTCCTCGATAAAGGTTTTCATCGCGTCGGACGTCAGCGCATCGGCGATCGCGATCAGCTGCGGCAGCATCTGATCACCGTCACGAACGACAAGAACGTTCGCGTACTTGACCGCCGCGTCGGAATCTTTCGATTCCTGCGCGATCGCGTCGTCCATCGTCAACCCGGCATCGAGCGCGTAGTTACCGTTGATAACCGCCAGATCGACATCCTGGAGCGAAAGCGCGACCTGGGCCGCTTCGATCTCGACGATTTCGATCTTCTTCGGGTTTTCAACGATATCCTTCGCCGTCGCTTCGAGACCTTTCCCTTCGGCAATCTTCAAGAGTCCGTTCGCCTCGAGCAAAAGCAGCGCGCGCGCTTCATTCGTCGGATCGTTCGGAACGGCGATTTTCGCGCCGTCGGCTAACTTCTCGATCGAATCGGTCTTACCCTTATATAAACCCATCGGTTCAAAATGAACCGCGGCTAGCGGAACGAGCGTATTCCAATCGGCGTTCTTTTCGGATTCGGACTGATTGAAATCGTCCAGGTACGGCTGATGTTGGAAGAAATTCGCGTCCAACGATCCGTCTTCGAGAGACATGTTCGGCAGGACATAATCGGTAAATTCAACAATTTCCAAATTGATACCGATTTCGGTTAATTCATCTTTGACCGATTCGAGCATGGCGGCATGCGGAACCGGAGACGCGCCGACTTTGACCGTGATCGGGTTCTCTTTCGAAAATTCAGCCATAGCTGCAAGGTCCCCAACAGCGGAACCGGCCATCGCGGCAACGGCTTCCGACGCGGCGGCCATCGTCGCCTGCGCGTCTTCAACCGAGATTCCGGACATAGCGGCGACCGTCGCGGCTAATTCTTCCGGACTCGCCTCCGCTGCTGCGGCGACAGCTTCCGACGCGGCGGCCATAGCCGCCTGAGCGTCTTCAGCCGAAATCCCGGAGGCGGCGGCAAGCGTCGCGGCAAGTTCGTCGCTATCGGCGCCTAAAACGGCGGACATTGTAGCTTCAGCTTCGTTCGCCTCTGAAGTCGGAACTGCGGTCGGTTCAGCGCTGCAGCCGACAATCGCCAGCGACAGCAGCGCAGCGAATACGAATAACATTTTTTTCATCAATTCACCTCTGAAATTTTGGTTTGTAAACCGGAAATATTCCGGGGTTTACACATTTTCCCAACCTGTACGGAAAACGATTATACCAAACTGACACGGTCTCCCGACATCGAGTAATTTTAAGCAGGATTTAGAACAATAACAAAAGATAATCCAAAATGATTACTGAATATTCCGCTTATCGACTTTCGCGGCGATCGTTCCTCCCAACCGCTGAAACAGTTCAACAATCAGGATCAGCAGAATGATCGTTACCCACATGATATCGGGTTGACGGCGATAATAACCGTAACGGATCGCCAAATCGCCCAAACCGCCCCCGCCGACCGCGCCGGCCATCGCGTAATAATTAATCAGACTGATAATCGTGATCGAAATCCCGCGAATAATCGACGGCAAACTTTCCGGAAGCAGGATCTTGAAGATAATTTGAAACGAAGTCGCGCCCATCGCCTGACCCAATTCAATCAAACCGCCCTCCACCTCGACGATCGACTGCTCGATCAGACGCGCGACGAAAGGAATCGCCGAAACCGTCAGCGGAACGATCATCGCGTTTGGGCCGATCGACGTCTGCATAATCATCCGTGTCAAAGGCAGAATCGCAACCAGCAAAATAATAAACGGGACTGAGCGTCCGACATTAATAACCGAACTGAGCGCCTGATGAACCGGGGCGTTCGGACGGATCGAATTCGGAGCGGTCACGACGACCAAAATTCCCATCGGAATCCCGATCAAATAGGCGATAAACGTCGTCGTCAACGTCACGTACAGCGTCTGCCAGGTCGAAACAAGCAGAACATCCTTAAATTCAATCAGCAACGAACTCAAACGGCTAAAAAATTCCATAGTTCCCCCGCTCGCTCCGGTTCCCGTCCAATAACCGACGCGTAATCTCGACGCTCGAATTCAGAAGCACCTGTCCGATTTCGCCGGTATCGACGATCTTTGTACGATCGATCACCGCAACCTTGTTGCAGATTCGCTTGACAATCTCCATTTCATGCGTAATCATAACGATCGTCGTATGGAATTCCTGATTAATATCCCACAGCAGATCCAAAATCTGATTCGTTATCAGCGTATCGAGCGCCGAGGTCGGTTCGTCGCAGAGCAAAACGCTCGGCATCGTCGCCATCGCGCGCGCGATCGAAACGCGCTGCCGCTGACCGCCGGAAAGCTGCGAGGGGAAATTCCTCGCTTTATCGCTCAGGCCGACCAGTTTCATCAATTCTGCGACGCGGGACTGCATCTTCGTCTTTTCCACGCCGGCGATTTCAAGCGGGAACGCGATATTCCGCTCAACGCTGCGCTGCATCAGCAGATTCGGACTTTGGAAAATCATGCCGATCCGACGGCGGAAAGCTAAAAGTTCCGCGCCGGTCAAACGGACCGATTCTTCGCCCGCCAGCTCGCGGAACACACAGGTTCCATCAACGATAATTTCGCCGCTCGTCGGTTCTTCCAATAAGTTGATACAACGGACCAGCGTCGATTTTCCAGCGCCGCTCATGCCGATAATTCCGAAGATATCGCTGCGGTCAATCGTCAGATCGACGTTGTCCAGGACGAGCAGATCTTCTTTTCCGTTTTTGAAAAGCTTGCTAAGCTGTCGAATTTGAATCATGCGATCAAAAATTTCCCATCAAATTACGATAAAAAAGGCTCTTCAAAAACTTGAGAGCCTCATGCAAATCCGCGATAATATCAAACTACGATATAGAATGATCAGAACATGAAGCAATACCGCCCCATCGGGCGGATCCGCATCAACATTCCGTCTCGATTCCATCCGCTAATCTTCATATAATGAAGTTTATCCGAAATCTGACGAGCTAATTTCGAATCGAGTTTGAAATAATGACAGGGGAAGGCAGCTTAAGGAAATATAAAATGAATCGCCAGCGAATAAGAATTCCCCGTCAATATTTTTCAAATAAAAACCGCC
>JASBYO010000053.1 GCA_029983925.1 Flexilinea sp. | reverse complement strand
CGAGCCCGATTCCCCGCCCGTTCAGCCAACGACGCGAAAACCGATAACGACGCGAACAACCCCTCACCGGGATCACGCTCCGACAGCGTTCGGCGCGGTTTCACGCATATGATGGAGTAAACTTATTCAGGATTCGAAATCGGATCCCATCTTTTAACCCGTCATCGCATGACTCGGAGGCGCTACGGAAACGACGATTCTGCTCTTACTGCTTAAATTTTTTATCCTGATCATAGTCGGATACGTATTACGTAAAACGAATAATATTTCCGAACGGTTCGAAAAAGAGTTAGGATCATTTTTAATCCGCATCGTCCTGCCGTTCAGTATTCTTCATTCGGCAAACGCCTCGTTCAATCCGGATTTATCGCGCAGCCTGCTTTACGCGGCAATTTTCGCAATCGCATACTATACGTTTTCGATCCTCGGTCTATTGGCGTTTGTCCGGATTTTGAAAAAAGAGAATAACTCAAAGAAAATTTTCGTGACGCTGGGGACGTTCCAAAACGTCAGTTTCCTGGGATTCCCGATTACGCAAGGGCTTTTCGGCCCGGAGGGATTACTCTACGCGGTCATCTTCAACTTCGTATTCCAGTTCTTTTTCCTCGGATTCGCGCAAACCTATATTTCAGGGAAACAAAGCGACATCTTTAAATCTATTATTACCGACCCCGGTATCATCGCCTCTATTTTGGCGGTTCCGATCTTCCTTTCGCCGGTAAAACTGCCGGACGTGATCAACGACTGTTTCCGACTGATGGGGAGCATGATGACGCCGATATCGTTATTAATTATCGGCAGCCGCATGACGTCGATCCGGTTCAGCGATATATTCACGGACGGGTTCGCCTGGCTGATTACCGCGATCCGCTTGCTGATCGTGCCGGCGCTCGCTTACCTGATTCTCCTTCCGCTTCGGATCGACCCGACGCTGACCGCAATTTTAGTCATGATCAGCGGGCTGCCGAGCGGGGCGATGAACGTCATCCTCGCCAACGAGTACGATTGCGACGTCGATTTAGCGTCAAAAACCGTCGCGCTTTCTACGTTCCTGATGTTGGCGTCGCTGCCGCTCCTGATGATGATCGTCGGATAACGCTTTCGAAGATCGACGCCCGAACGCCTGAAGATAAAATTCGATAGCTTTTGACAGCAAACCTGCATAAAATCAGAATCAGAAAGAGGGTTTTTGATCGATGAGGGGAAAAAAATTTTATGAGAAAACGCCCGCGGAACGGCTCGCCTTATTAATCGAAGAAGGCCGGATCGACGAAAACGACGCGGGAAAACTAAGCGGAGAAAACGGATTGGACCGGGAAACCGCGAATTTCATGATCGAAAACGTCATCGGGACCTTCTCGCTGCCGATCGGCGTCGCGCGCGGCTTCATAATCAACGGAGAAAAAATCGACGTCCCGATGGTCATTGAGGAACCCTCGGTCGTCGCCGCGGCTTCGAACGCCGCCAAACTGACCGCGCTTAACGGCGGATTCAGCGCCGAAGCCGACGCGCCGATCATGATCGGACAGCTTCAGCTCATAAACGTTCCGTACCCCGCGAACGCCGTCAGCGCCATCCGCCGTCACCGCAAACAACTGCTCGATCAAATCCGCAGCATCGACCCGGTTTTAGCGTCGGTCGGCGGCGGTCCTGTCGATCTTAAAATCAAATTTTTCAAAAACAGCCCGATCGGATCCTTCCTCGTCGTCTATTTATATTTGAACGTCGCCGACGCGATGGGCGCGAACGCGGTCAACAGCGCGCTGGAAAAAATCGCGCCGGAACTCGAATCGCTGACCGGCGGCGAGGCGCGCTTACGGATTCTTTCCAACCTGGCGGTGCGCCGATTGGCGCGGGCGCGCTGCGTCCTGAAAGCGGAATCGCTCAGAACGGCGGAATACGACGGCGAAAGCGTCGCGGCGCGAATCTTAGACGCGGCCGCGTTAGCCGAAGTCGACCCTTATCGAGCCGTAACGCATAACAAAGGCATCCTGAACGGCATCGACGCCGTCCTGTTGGCGACCGGCAACGATTGGCGCGCGGTGGAAGCCGGGGCGCATGGATTCGCCGCAAAACACGGAAAGATCTTCCCGCTCAGCCGCTGGGAAAAAGACGCCGGCAGGAACCTGATCGGAACGATCGAACTGCCGATGGCGGTCGGAACCGTCGGCGGCGCGACCCGCGTTCATCCGGCGGCTCAAGCGGCTTTGAAAATGATGA
Source organism: Flexilinea sp. (assembly GCA_029983925.1). Classification (GTDB taxonomy): domain Bacteria; phylum Chloroflexota; class Anaerolineae; order Anaerolineales; family Anaerolineaceae; genus Flexilinea. The sequence goes on along the minus strand of JASBYO010000053.1, from coordinate 15,874 downwards.
ACGTCGACAGCGCGAAAAAATTAGCCGGGATCCTCGCCGCCGTCGGTCTGGCGCAAAACCTTGCCGCGCTTCGCGCGCTCGGTACGGTCGGCATCCAAAAAGGACACCTGTCGCTGCACGCGCGGCAGGTCGCTATCGCCGCGGGCGCGGTCGGGAACCAGATAGAACTCGTCGCTGAAAAAATGCGCGCCGATCGAGTTATTTCGACGGATCGCGCGAAGGAGATATTGTCCGCTTTATGAAATTGTTAAAACCCGAAAATCCGGTCGGGATCATCGGTTACGGCGCGTATATCCCGAGATACCGTATTAAAACGACGGAGATCGCCCGCGTCTGGCGCGGCGAAGGCGCCGGCCCGATCCGGGAAAAATCCGTACCCGGACCAGACGAAGATACGATAACGATGTCGATCGAAGCCGGACGCAACGCGTTAGCGCGCGCGCGCGTCGCCCCTGAATCGATACGCGCGATTTGGATCGGATCCGAATCGCATCCCTACGCCGTCAAACCCAGCGGGACAATCGTCGCCGAAGCCTTAGGCGCTGACAGCTCGATTTCGGCCGCGGATTTTGAATTCGCCTGCAAAGCCGGCACCGAAGCGCTGATCGCCGGAATGGGGTTCGTCGGGTCCGGTATGGCGCGGTACATGATGGCGATCGGTATGGATACGGCTCAGGGAAAACCCGGCGACGTTCTTGAATATACGGCGGCGGCCGGCGGCGGCGCGCTGATCCTCGGTCCGGCGGCCGAAAGCGCAGCGGTCCTGGACGGAGCTTATTCATACGTCAGCGACACGCCCGATTTCTGGCGCCGCCAGACAGCGAAATACCCGGAACACGCGCAGCGTTTCACCGGCGAGCCGGCGTATTTCGACCACATCGGACACGCGCTGCGAACCTATCTTGACGAAACCGGCACGACGGCAAAAGACTACGCTTACGTGATTTTTCATCAGCCGAACGCTAAATTTCCGCAGAAAATCGCTAAAGAAGCCGGTTTTACGCCGGATCAGCTGGCGCCCGGCCTGTTATCCCCCTTCATAGGGAATACTTACTCCGGCGCGGTTCCGCTCGGACTCTGCGCAACGCTCGATATCGCCAGGCCCGGCGACCGGATCCTGGCGGTCAGTTTCGGCTCCGGCGCCGGATCGGACGCGTTTTCGCTGACGGTTACCTCGAAAATTGACGAGGTTCGCGCGTTGGCGCCGACGACGCAGGCGTATATAAACCGCCGAACCGAAATCGATTACGCAGTCTACGCGAAATATCGAGAAAAGATCGATTTTGACCGATAGGGCGCTCATGAAAACCAACCGCTCTTCGAAACAAGGGCCGGCGATTACCGGCGTCGGGCGCATCCGAGTCTCGGAATATTGGGATCGCTCCATATCGAGCTTGGCGGCGGAAGCGATTCGCTTAGCCGTCTCGAACGCCGGGGATCCGCCGATCGACGCGATTTATATCGGAAACGCGTTCGGAACGATCCTATCCCGTCAGGCGAATCTCGGCGCGCTGATCGCGGCGCAATCCGGTTATCGTCACCTCGAGTCGTCAACGTTTGAAGCGGCGGGCGCTTCCGGCGCGGCCGCTGTTCGCGCCGCCTGCTTAGCCGTCGAATCGGGATTCGTCGGGACCGCCGTCGCCGTCGGCGTCGAGAAAATCAGCGACGTCGTTACGTCGGAGGCTGAAGACGCGAAAAACCTGACCTTGAATTACGAATACGAAACCGCGCAGGGCCTCACCGCCGACGGACAATCCGCGCTTATCGCCGCCCGCTACCTCAAAACCTATGATCAGGATCGTTCAATTTTCCGCAGCCTGGTCCTGAATAGCTACGAAAACGCGAAAAAAAACCGTTATAGCCGCAACAACGCCGGTCTAAGCCCCAACGTTTATGACCGTCAAAGCTGTCCCGCAGCGCCGCTCGGATTATTCGATATCGCTCAGCTTAGCGACGGCGCGGCCGCGGTCGTTATTACCCGCGCCGCGTCCGTTGAAAACGGAGGGAACTTCAGACCGGTCCGGATTTTAGCGTCAGCGAACGCGACTTCCCAACTATCGATCCATGATCGTCATCAGATCCTCGTTTACAGCGCGGCAGCGGAATCAGCCAGCTGCGCATTGAACCAGGCCGCGATCCGCCTGAAAAATATCGACGCGTTCGAGCTTAGCGACGCAACGGCGATCGATTTGATCCTGTCGCTCGAAGCGATCGGACTCTGCAGGCCCGGATTCGGCTGGAAGGCGGACCGGTTGGCGCTCAATCAAGGCGGAGGAAATATCGGGCGCGGCAACCCGACCGGAGCGTCCGGAATTTACCAGATCGCAGAAGCGATTGATTGGCTCCATGGTCAGCCGGCGCCGAAAACCGTCTTCGTCCAGGCGTTGGGCGGAGCCGCCGCGACCGCGATCACGCATATTTTAGCGTCGGAATAAGAACGTCCGCGTCTCTGATCGGGATCTTTTTTCAGCGGCGCCGCTTCCGGCGTCATCAAAACCCTATCAGAACCTATCAAGATAGCTTTTGAAGGATAAAGATGCCTATAATGGAAATCGTTGCAATAACGGAAAACAGGAGTCTTACAAAACGTTATGGAAAACCCACGCCATTGGCGGCTGAAAAAACAGCGATACGCATTAGTCGGAGAAATATGTCCGCATTGCGCAGTTAAAATCTTCCCGCCGCGCGACGTCTGCCCGGAATGCGGTCTGGAAGCGAAAACGTCTTATCAGTTCAGCGGGAAAGGAAAAATCTATTCCTATACAAAGATGACCGACGGTCCCGCGGGCTTCCGCCAGAACGCGCCTTATTTCGTCGCGCTGATCCAACTCAACGAAGGTCCGATGATCACGGCGCAATTAACCGACGTTGGCGACGAAGAAATTAAGATCGGCTCGCCGGTCGAGATGGTAACGCGAAAATTACGCGAAGACGGCGACCAGCACGGCGCGATTTTATACGGTTATAAATTCCGTCCCGTCCTTCAGGAAGTAAGCGCGTAGGAATTTGGAGTTTTCGAAAAAACCGGGTTTTCACATCCGGTTTTTTCTTTTTAACCGCGCCGGCCGCTATTCGTCACGATACATATATGACTTTCATCGGATTGAATTGTACGTATATTTAAGCTAACATTACCCATACAAATAGCCAAGCTAATTTATATCCGGAGGGAGTCGATGTCAAAAAAAGCGGCAATTGTCGGCAGCAGCGGGGGGAACCTCTACGCGCAGGGCGGGAATGACCCCGCTCGGTTACTGGGCGAGATTTTTACGCAGATGAAATCGGCCGGGATCGAGATCGCGTTCGTTGAATTCATCGGTACGGACAAAAGCATGGATAATATCGGCGCGGACGACAAAGCGCGATTATTCTCGCTCGGCGAAAACGGTCTCGCAGCAGGCGAAGAAAAAACGCTCTCGGAAGTCAACGCAGACGCCAAGGTTCTTGACGAAAATCTGGCGCGAATGATCCGCGGCGGGGAAATCGACGGATTGATCGTCATGAGCAGCGATCCGAACGAAACCAACAACGCCTCAACGCGGGCCGCCGCCGAAAAGCGAATCCCGATCGTCGGGACCGGCGGAACGTCAATCGCGTCGACGCAAAAACTGGGCGGAAACGTCATTTCCGCGTCCGGCACAACCGGAACGACCAACCGCACGCGCGCGGTCGCCTTTACGTCAGCGCTTGCCAGCGAATGGAAGATCAAGTACAGACCGATCATCGGCTCGGCGGCGGTTTCCGGCGCGGCCGACGCCAACATTTGGAAACGGATCAATTTCCGCGGGATCATGATGGCATCCCTGCCCGGATTCATCGCCATGGCGCTTTCGTTAGCATTAAGCAAGATTCCCGCGCTGTCGGAGATGGAGAACGTTTTTAATATTCTGATCGGGGCGCTGCCGGTCATGATCGCCGCCATCGCCGCCAAGCAGGTCTCCGGTCTTGACGAAGTCGGTATCGTCGCCGGCATTGTCGCCGGATATTTATCGGTCGACGGCGGAATTATCGGCGGGTTGGCGAGCGGTATTTTAGCCGGTATCTTCGCATACTATATCATCGTCCAATGCCTGCGCTGGAAGATTCCCGGAACGACGGCGAATATCGCCGCCGGAAGCCTGGGCGGACTCGCGGCCGGACTGATCGGGATGTTCCTGATCGCGCCGGTCGCCCTCTGGCTCGGGAACGGGATTAAATCGCTGATTGAAACGGCGCTGGCTTTTAATCCGCTTCTTGCCGGCGCGCTGGCGGGCTTATTAATCTGGCCCGCGATTATCGGCGGCGTTTATCACGCCGCGATCCTGCCGATCGTTTTGCTCGAAATGGAATCGACCGGATACAGCTTCCTCGGCGCCATCGACATGGTCGGGTTGGTTATGGTCAGCGCCGGGATTACGCTCGCGAATATTATCGCGCCGAAAGAAAAGAGCGACCGCGCGATCGCGCTGACCGGCTTCCTGATCAACATGGGCTTCGGAACGTTCGTCGAGGCCGCCTATCCGTTCATGTTCTCCAGCAAAAAGGTCTTCGCCGCCGCCTTAGCCGCCGCGACCGTTTCCGGCGCGCTGATCGGAATTTTCGACGTCAAGGGCATCGCTTACGTCCCGTCGATTGTCGCGCCGACAATGGCCAATGAAGGAAAAAGCCTGTCGTTCGCGGTCGCGATGGCGGCCGCGCTGGTCATCGCCTGCGTACTGACCGTCCTGGCGAATAAACTCCCGGATAAAAAATCCGATCCGGAAGCGTAAATCGATCGATAGAAACGAATCGCGTAAGCGGAAAGGTTAGCTTGCGCGATTCGGTCGAAATCGTCAAAAGAACAGCAAGGGGAAAACATGATATCCAACGATATGAAAATCCGCATGGAAAAAGGAATCGCCAAAGTTCACGCAGCGTTGGAACTCGGCGGCGGTCATACCATTCTCAGCACCGGGATCACCGGCGACGACAGCCGGCTGGCAAAAGCCGTTTGCGACGTCGGCGTCAAAATGATCGAGCCGAATCATCCCGCCGTAGCGCTCGCCCGCGGATATAAAGGCGTCGTCACCATGCACGAGGCGGAACAGATCCGCTATGAAATCACGGTCGGCCAGATGGCCGAGGTGACCCGGGGCGTCCGCAGCGTCGTTCCGTCCGACGTTTATATTACCGTCGGAATTCCGGGCGGATTTACGGAAATCGTACCGATGCCGCTGCGCGAAGAAGATTTCGCGAAAATGGCGTTCGCCGGGGCGGACGGGCTGCATACGCATAAATCTTCGCTGAAGGACTTAGAAGAACTCGTAACCATGGCGCATAAATACGGACTGTTGGTCGACGCCTATATCGGAATGTCAACCGATCTGCATACGTTCGGGCTCCCGGCTGACAGCGCGGACGAGGTCTACAAGACCGCGAAACAGATGGAAAGCGTCGGGACCGACATGATCGGGCTGATGACCGGAATGAGCTACGAGGGCGTTGAAGCCGGCGCGATCCATCCCATGATCCAGGACCGTCTCGCCGCGCTCGTCGAAGCCGTCAAAGTTCCGACGCTGGCGGAAGGCGGAATTAACCTGACGAACTTCCAAGCGTTCCGAAACACGAAAGTAAATATTCTAGTAATCGGAACGTCGATCGATAAAATGGTCGGGAAAGCCGCTCAGGACGCTGTCCTCGCTTTCATGGAGTATTAATTCGGAAACGGAAAGAGAAACGTTCAGCGCCAAAGATCGAAACGTTATAATTAGCGCAGTATTTACCGGTTCCCGGCGGAATGTTGCGCTTTTTCGCTTTATAAAGAATAAAAAACCAAAGGCCGGATCGAACGAAGGAGATTCATGACAACGAATAAAAACGATTTTATCTACATGAAAATCTATCATGATCTTCAGGAAAAAATTAAAACGAACGAAATTAAGCGGGGCGAAAAGCTGCCGACGGAGAATGAGCTGAAAGATCAATATAACGTCAGCCGGGATTCAATCCGAAAGGCGCTGACAAAGCTCGAGAATAACGGAACGATCATACGCCGGGCCGGATCAGGAACGTTCGTAACGTCGGAAATCGCCGATTACTCGCTTTCCTATCAGGAAAGCTTCACGGAGCAGATGATAAAAATCGGGAAAAAACCGTCTTCCGACATTCTCGCGATCGAAATCCTGAACGATTGCGAAAAGGATATCGCGGCCGAATTAGCGCTCGAACCCGACGAACGGGTTTATAAAATCTGCCGCGTCCGGAAAGCCGACGGCGAACCGATGGCGCTTGAAATCGTTTTCGTCCCGCAAAAACTGGTCCCCAACCTGCACACGTTCCTTTACGAAGAAACGTCGTTATACCAGCTCTACGAGGACCGCTACCAACTGAAGATGAAAGATCTCGAGGTCCATATCCAAGCCGAATTAGCCGATAAAGTCGTACAGAAAAAGCTGAAACTCAAAGAAAACACGCCGATCCTCAAGATCAGCGGGACCATGAAGCTCGAGAATCATCAGCCCCATTATTACTTCGTCTGTTACCATATCGGCACGAAATATACCTTTTCGACGCGGTTACCGCGGAAGAAAAAGGACGAATTCTAACCGCGCGGGGTTCATATCCCGCCGGGATCCCGAATTATCCGAGGTATACTTAGCGAAATGAGCGAGAACCGCGGCCGTCAAACCGCCCGTCAAACGTTTTCGGAAACCGCCGGCGAGATCTTCGAAGCGGCGGCCGCCGCGTTTTTAATGATCCTGCTGTTTTCGCTTTACCGCGCCGCGCGCGCGATCCCGCTCGACCGTTTATCGGCGGGCATCGTTGAAGGCTATCCGAAATTTGTCGTCTTTTTTATCGTTCTGACAATCTTTTTTTACGCCGTATTTATTTTATGGCTCCGCCGCCGCGCTTGGCTTGACGCGATTCTCGCGCTGGCGGCGATAACGTCGCTGAGCGGATTAGCCGCTTTTTCGGTCGGAACGGATTATGCCGGACCGGCGCGCCTGATCGCTTGGATCGGCGCCGCGTACCTCTGCTATTTCCTTTGCGTCGTACGCGGATACGGAACGGACAGCGACTTAAATAAAAAAAGCGCCGCGGCCTTGGTCGCGCTCTTCGCGGCCGTTTCGTTCGCTCTGACCGCCGCGACCGGAATCGTCCGGCATCGAATTTTCCTGACGTCCGACTTCGATTTAGGCATCTTTGATCAGATGTTTTATTTCATGGGACGCGGTGAAGCTCCGGTCACGACATCCGTCGGCTACGCGATGAACCATATGCTGGAGATTCACTTCTCGCCGATCCTCTACCTCCTCGTTCCGTTCGATAAGCTGCGCCCGGACGCGGAAACGCTGATCCTGCTGCAGAGCCTCTTCGTTTCGTTAGCCGCGATTCCCCTGTACCGGATCGTCCGTCTGCATGAGTTGGAGCGGAAAATCGCCGTACTCCTGACGCTCGGTTTTTTGCTTCAGCCGGGTATTTTCGGCGGACAGCTAAAAGATTTTCATGAAATCAAACTGCTGCCGTTTTTCTTTTTGAGTTTCGTTTATTTCTTCGAACGCGACGAAAGAGACAAACGCTTCTTTTCAGCGCCGACGGCGGCTTTTTTCATACTGACGCTGCTGGTGAAGGAAGACGCCGCAATCTACCTGATCGCCTATCTCCTCAGCGCGCTTTTCCGATCCGAAAGCGCGCGAAAAAGAGCGCTCCTCTATAGCGCGGCCGCCGCGATTTATTTTATCGCCGTCACGACGTTTATTCTCGGCGCCGAATCCGACTTTTCGTACCGTTACCGCGGCCTGATCCCGGAGGGCGTCGAACGCTCGATTTCCGCCTTGGGGAAAGTCCTTTTCACGTCGCCTTTTGCGATTTTGATCCGGACGTTCACGCCCGAAAAACTGACTTTATACGCGCTGATGTTCGCGCCGCTCGTTTTCCTGCCTTTGAGCGGGATTCGAAAATTGAAGAATTTGAGCCTGATGATGCCGTTTATCGCTTTTAACCTGCTCCAGGATCTCGAATGGCAGGCGATCGACAGCCAGTACTTCATGGGGCCGGTCAGCTGTTTCATGGTCATCGTTGTCGCCGAAATCGAATCGATCCGGCGTCCGGCGAAACGAATCTTCCTTGCGTCGCTGATCGCCCTGACAGCATTCCTTCTTTGTCTCTCGGCCCATCTTCCCAAAAGCGATTATTTCAAAAAATACGCGCGCGAATCCGCCGTTTATCAAGCGCTTGAATCCGAGCTGAAAGCGGTTCCGAGCGAACGGAGCGCATCCGGCGCCAGTCATTTTTACGCTCACCTGTCTCGCCGCGCCGAAATTTACCCGACCGCTTTCGAGTATGAAACCGATATTATCGCCGTCGATTTACGCGATTCAAAAGTTCCCGGACTTTTTAAACGCGTTCTGACGCTGATTCAGGACCGGGGCTACGGCGTCCGGTCATATCGGCGCGATTATTGGGTCATTCTCGAAAAAGGACTCGAATCCGACGCGACGCAGGCCGTCGTCGGCGAGATGTCCTATTTAACCCGTTAAGCGAATTAACAGAATTTTACCTATTTACAAACAATTTTCGCCGCGATAGAATATATAGTACGGAATCAAACGTTACCCGTTTTATTATCGTTACTAACTATATATTTCTGTTCGGCGCTCCGGCGCAGTCTATGCTGTAATTTCTTAGGCAGGATCGTATGAGGGAATCTAATTTGCCATTGGCGTTGATTTTGCTCGCCGTCATATTTTTCGTTATTGCGATCGTATTTCTGATCAAAGCGGCCGCCCAGCGCCGACGATTCGCCGGGCGAGCTGTCGGGAAAGTCATCGAAGTAAAAGTCACGAAAGAACAATATACCCGCAGGAGCAGCAACGACGATTACAGAACCGGACAACGGACATGGTACGCGCCGACAATCGAATATACCGTCGGCGGGAAAACATACCGAAGCGCTGCGGAACGGGCAGCCGCCGCCAGTTATTACGTTAAAGGGAAAGAGATCGAAATCTACTACTCGCCGAAAAATCCGGAAAAGTTCACTGCGATTTCAGCGGATAATAAGAAAAAAGGCGGTCTCGTCATGCTCGGGATTAGCGCGGGACTCCTATTGATCGGATTGCTGCTCTCGCTGGGCAGTTAGCTTCTCCCTTTCGCTCCGCGCCTTCATGAAGCATCAAGGACATCCTAATGAAAAGAAAACGCTTCCTCCTTTTCGCCGCCGCATTCGTCTGCGTCCTGTTCTTCCGTATTGAGTCGTCCCGAGCCGCTCAAGACTTGCAGGCGACCGTCGACGCGCTCCAACTTTCGATCCAGATCATGCAGCTGCAATCGACGATGGATGCGATGAACGGATCGAATCCGTCTCAGCCGCCGCCCGCGGCAACGCTGTCTCCGGAAGAAGTCAGCGGCGGAATGATGAATTGGGCTTCCCAGGATTCCGCTCTCTACGCGACCGGAACTCCGTTTCATTCGCGGAACATGATCACGATGCAGAATTTTCCGACGATGGTCCGGCCGGCGATTCCCGACGATACGCCGCCGGTATGGAAGATGCCGAACACGACGCGGCGCGTTGAATTGACCGTCGGAACCTACGGTCAATTTCCGAATATCGCCGAAGCCTTGAAAAATATTCCGAAAAAAGCCGGCGGCGTCATGATTTTCCTTACCAGCGATACGGAGGAGCCGCCGGACGGGTTCGGGATCCCGATCGATCGCGAAATCGCTTACGTTCAGATTCATTCGTCCGACGGGACGGTCAAAAACGTCCGGCCGTCCGGGCGTTCGTTCTGGTTTTTCTGCAACGGGATTCCGCTCGTTATCGGTCCCGAAGTCGTCTTTACGGAGAAAAGTATGGTCATGGGCGGTTCGGTCACCTATGAACGTCATAACGTCCATACCAACAACAGCACGATTATCGTCAACGGCAAAGCCTGGTGGATTTACGGCGGCGGTCAATCTTCGCGGAAAGACCACAGCTCAAGCGTCGATAACGTCCTGATTATCGTTAACGGCTGGGTCGATCGGGCCTACGCCGGCGGCCGCGCGATTTACGGCGAGACGATCGTCAATAACGCGCTCGTCGTCGTCAACGGAACGGCGGAAGAAATTTATTGCAGCGGATATACCGAAAATCCGGCCGCTAAAACGACCGTCGGGAGGTCAAAAATGATGATTTACGGCTGGTACAGTATTTACGGGTTAGGGAAAGGACCCGGGGAAATTTACCTGATGGACCCGAGCGGCTGCTATTAACGGGACGGCGTATTGGCGGCGGGATATTCGATTTTTTTCTCGGGACGATCCTCCGCTTCGCGACCGGGAAAAAATCACGATTTCCGATTTCCGCTTGACGTTTTTTTTTCTATATGCTAAAATTTCTTTCGTTGAGTTCAAAGGAAATAAAGCGTTCAAGCGGAAATTCCGACGGATCAATGGGGGCGTGGTGTAGCGGTTCAACATGCGGCCCTGTCAAGGCCGAGATCGCGGGTTCAAATCCCGTCGCTCCCGCAAAAAAACGACACGATCAAACGTGTCGTTTTTCGTTTAATTGATTGATTCGCGAACTAAATCTTCCCGATATGATGTCGGTGTTTTTCCGGTCTTTCTTTTAAAACAGGCACTGAAATAATACTGATTCTTAAATCCGACTTTTTCACTGATCGATTTTATCGAAAGAGACGAGTTAATCAGCAGGCTCTCCGCCATTTCAATTCGGAAATTGGATATCGCAACCGAGATTCCAACACCGTTTATTTTTTTATACAACGCGCTGAGATACGACGGGCTGATATTCACGTATGCCGAAATCGTCGCCAATCCCAAGTCGTTTTCTACAAAATGAGCCTTAATATAATCCTGAATCCGTTCGTTCAATTTGGCGTGGTAACTGTTGGACGATTGATCCAATAGGCGGCAAACTTTAACGCAGATATGATAAACCTGATCGGTTAAATCCTGTAGATTTTGAAAACCCGGAAGGCTTTCATGAAATGACTGCATCTCAGAACGAATTTCATCCACATTGATATTCATATCGGCAAGAAACCGCATCGCTTTCGTCATAATATCGTAGGCAAACAGATATATATCATTGGTATCCGAAAAATTGCGCGCTAATTTTCCGGATACATTATTAAGGAATACTCTCAACCCGTCCAAATCTTTATATGATAAGAGCCGCAGTAATTCCGATTCTTGGAATGAAGTAAGAAACAAGGGCGCAGGCGTTTTCCCTTTGTAGTCTCGGATATCGAAAATACTCTTTTGAGGAAGGAAAAAATGATACTTAAGCGCCTGTTTCGCGTCGTTATATGACAGGTTCAGATCCCAAATTGAACTTTGAACACTGCCAATTCCGATATTAAAAAACCAATCAAGTTCATTCTCCGACTCAATAATAGTTTCAATTTTTCGATTAAGCCCGGTCAACAAATCGGAAACGGATTCATCACTCCCGATTACGTATACAAATTGATTGCGATTCCCTATGAGATACGTCAGATCGAACGATGAAAGCGCTTTCGTAAATTTTTCCTGAATTGATATCAGCTTCAAATGATAAGTATCAATACCCATCTCTTTCCGCAGGCTTATATCATTCGTAATTTTTATAACGGCGCAAATGTAATGCGATAATGAATCGGGAATTGACAGATAGGAAACCGAATCGGATAAAAAATACCGACTTTCATCGGAATTGCAATGCAAAAGGTCATGAAAAAAATTCGCGGTCATTGCGGGAACCGAACGTTCCAGCAGTTCACGGTTGCTTTCTTCTTCCCGAATCAAATTGACGGCCTTGCTAATAATACGTTCCAGATAATCGTAATCGATTGGTTTTTCAACATAATCGAAAGCGCCCAACCTGACCGCTTCTCTCGCATAGGTAAAGTTATCGTAACCACTGATAAAAATCACAATCGGAGGCCGCTTAATCTTGCGAATTTCCCGATAAAGTTCTAAGCCGTTCATCCCCGGCATATTAATATCGGTAATAATCAAGTTGATATGCTGTCGTTCGAGAATAGATTTTGCCTCAAATACATCAACAAAAGTCGCGACCAAATTAACACCTAATTTTTTCCAGCGAACCGCTTTTTTTATCCCCTCAATAATATGTGGATTATCATCAACCAGAATTGTGTTTATTTCCATAATTACTCGTTTTCTTCTTCAATGAAAACCGGTTCTATTCTAACCGTTACGGTCGTTCCTTGTCCCATTCTACTCTCAATCGAAACATTTTGAGGGTGAGTTTCTCCGTTAAATATCGCCAGCTTTGCATTTAATAGTTTTAAGCCGAAATGTGACGAACCAATAGTTATACGTTCTGTAAGTCCGCGTAATATCATGTCCAATTTGTCCTGCGAAATACCGATGCCATCGTCAGAAACAACAATACGGACACAATCTTTTTCATAGGCCACTTTAATTTTAATGTTCAGCTCGATTCCGGAACCTTTTAGTCCATGCTGAACAGAATTTTCGACAATTGGCTGGAGCGTAAAAGGCGGAATCATAAGAACATCCAAACCGTCTTCCATCTCAACGGATAAGTGAATTCGCCCTGATCTGCAATGATTTTCAATATCGAGGTACTCAGAAACAGATTCGAGTTCGGAGGACAATAAAACCAGTTCTGCGTTGTTGCTCAGCTGCTTCCTGTAAAAACGTCCCAATTTAGTAATCATCAGATTTGCGGTCTGAACGTCTCCCAACAACTGACATGTTCTGATCGAGTCAAGAATGTTATACAAAAAATGCGGCTTGATTTTTGCGTGGAGCAGCTGGTATTTCAGTTTTTCCTCTTCAATCTTCGCGTTTAATAATTCCTGATAGTTCGCTTCAAGCCTGTCCGCCATCTCGATAAAATCAACCGTAATATCATCCAGCTCATCCCGTTTTTCAGCCGGCGAGTCAACAAATTTTGAAATCCCAAGCAATTCGGTATTCTCTTTTGAAATTTTGTAAGTCCGCATCGCGTTTGCTAATCGATACACTTTCTTGGTTAAGCCGTTTGAGAGAATTGCAATCGCGACAGCCAATCCCAAGAGAATAAAGAAAATTGTCAAGAAATAGATCTTTACTAAGTCTTTCGTTTTGTTTTGGATATATGTATGGTCGACAACGGTAATTAGGCGCCAGTTATTTTCCGGAATCGGGTATTCAAACGAATAACCATTAGAAATTGAATTTTGAAGATGTTCAAAATCAGCCGACTCTGAGATATGCGCCACGCTAAAATCAAACGGAATATTTTCTTTGTTCGACCTCGCGACGATCATTCCGGTATCCGTAACAAAAAAACGGCTGATACCGTTTTCCAAATTTCCCTCAAGCAATTTCGTAATCTCTGAAACCTGGAGATTAACAAAATAAACGTATTCCAAGCTCTCTCTGTCAATATCGTATTTTCCCCAATAACAGCTGATTAGCGTCTCTCGTTTCCCGGGTTGGATTGGAACGCGTAAGATAGGAACGTCAGTAAGAACAGCCCAATTTCTTTGACTGCCGCTAATCAGGGCTAATAGACCTGCTTCAGAAAAACCGTATTTTTCCAGATTCCGGATCGGAGAAAACATAAGTCCGTCCTTCGTCAAAATGCCCTCCCCTTTAACGAACACATTAACGCTGTATAAATGCGAAGTGCTGACAAGGGAGGAAATATTGCTTCGGATTTCGTTATATTTGTTCAGAAAACCGGTAAACGGATTATCAGATGTCGTCGTCAATTGATATAAAAGATACTGCGTCGTGTCCGCAACTTGTTCCATCTGATTCATACGCGCCGAAATCAATTGCCCGATCTGTTTTGACGTATACATGACAGAACGATGAATACTTTCTTTCGCAATCGCTAACGAACGTTCGTAAGAGAATTTCCCGACAAAAGCCAACGGCACAATTGAACAAATAATAAAAGCAAGGAGTATTTTATTCCGAAACGTATTACATGCTTTGGGTCTGTGAGCGTTTGATTTCGTCATGATTAAATTATCACATAGATAACACCAGTATCTGAATAAAAAAAGACAGGCAATAAAAAATCATATTGTTTTCAAAAAAAATTGTATTTCCGTGGCGGAAATCTGTTGATAACATAAACATACAGTCAACCCGTTTCAAGGATCGGCAAAAAAAGAAGGAGAAGCCCATGAAAAAGAATCATTTATTAACTTTAGCCCTTGCAGCGATTATTTGTGCCCTGCTCATCTCAGCCTGTGCGCCTAAGGCACTGGAACCCACAGCATCATCTGAAAATGCGGCATCGGTTGTTGAACCAGCCGCTGAAAAAATTGTCTTAATGACGAACGACACAACCTTTGCAGGCTTTGAAAAATACAGAAAAGCAGCGGAAGCCGCAACCGGGCTAACGATCGAAACGATCACCTCGCCAAGCAATTCAACAGATCGCCTTTCAAAAATCACCACCATTTTATCTTCCGGTGACGACAGTGTCGATATTATTGCTATCGACGATGAAATGATGAGTCAATACAAATCGGCCGGTTTTCTCGAGCCGCTTCAGGATTCAGTCATGACCCCGGAAGTTTTCGCGAATTTTCAAACGGAATACATGAAAGCCCGCGCGATGGTCGGCGATAATATCTATTCCGTCCCGATGTACACGGAAATTCTCGCTTTTTGGATCGACGAAACAAAGGTAAAAAACGCCGATTTGGAATCATCGCCGAAAAACTTGGATGAATTCATGCAGTTCGTCATCGCTAACAGCGGCGATCAAAAATACGGATACGGCGGTGCTTGGGAAAAAACATACGTCTTCAACGAAATTGGCACCTTTGTCAACCTGTTCGGCGGCGATTATCTTAATTGGGCAAACCCAAACTCCCGAAAAGCAGTGGAATTTATGTACAATTTGTTGAAAGACGGATACACACCAAAAGCGCAGTTAGCCGATCAGTATGATCCGATGATGCAAAAAATGTTTGATGGGACGTATGCTTCGCTGTTCATGTACACAGGTGCGCTCCAAACTTTCATCGATTCCGGCAAATACGGACCAAATGGGATCCATATGGCGCCGATGCCGACTTTCAAACAGAATACTGCCTATATGGCAAGCTGGCACTACGTACTCAACAATGAATCAGAGAATAAAGAAGCGGCTATTAAATTCCTGACCTGGGCCGCGTCGCCGGAAGGTGAAAAAGCTTACTTTGAGATGTGCTCCCGGATGCCGGCACGAAAAGATGTCGTCTTAGATCCAAAATTTGAAGCAATCGGAGTCGAAGATTTCCGCCAATATCTTGAAAATACGACGCTGCTCGCCCGTGATATGGCTCCTCAGGCAATGGAATTCATCAGCGCCATCGGCTCACTCTTCCAGCAGTATGTTTCGGACGAAATCAGCTTGGACGCTTTCTGTGAACAGGCTCAAAAAGAAGTCGATACATATATGCCGAAAGAATAAGATCTTTACCGGAGTCTTCATTCGAATCGTCAATGTATGCCGTCGGATATAGAATCTGACGGTATACATTTCCCTCGCTACGCAAATTAATTGTAGGATACGCCGATGTTGCAGAAGAAAAACAAATTTTGGATTGCATGGTTACTCATCTTACCTGCAATATTGATAAGAGCCTTTACAACCCTTTATCCGGTAGGCGTAACGTTATACAACAGTTTGTTCGATATAAACGGGTTTAAAGGTGGAATTCCGATATTTATCGGGTTAGGGAACTTTGTCCGTGCCTTCACGGATCCGAAACTGATTACCTCAATTTCGTTTACGCTGATTTTTACCTGTTTCTCAATGTTGGGTCATATTGTCATCGGAACAATTCTCGCACTCGTGCTTAACTATAAATTCCGAGGCCAGCAAATTTTAAGCACGATCGTCCTTATTCCGTGGGCAATGCCGATGGTCGTCGCCGGAATCGCAGCC
>JASBYO010000052.1 GCA_029983925.1 Flexilinea sp. | reverse complement strand
TCGCGTCGTTATCGGTTTTCGCGTCGTTGGCTGAACGGGCGGGGAATCGGGCTCGCTTAGATTGTTGACGCGGTTTTAGGCGGGTATAATTCGGATTATGGAAATGCAGCCGACGTCGACGATTTTGGTAGCGCTGATGCCGAAGGCGCGAGACATGGAAATCGCGCGTTTATTCGGCTGGTACCGAATCCCGATGAAGTCGGCGCCGAAGATTTTACGCGTTGACTATATCGCTTTTTATCAGACGGCCGATTTCGGCGCGGACCGCGGCGGCCGGATCGAACGTTACGCGCCGGTTTCGGGCGTTGAACTTACGACGCGCGCGGAACTTTTTCGAAACGAACCGGACCATCCGCGCGCCCGGGAATATTACTATAAGATTCAGATCGGCGCGCTTCAATCGCTTCCGGAACCGATTTTAGCGGGAAAATGGCGCCGGTTTTTATTTATTTATACGAACGGCCGTCAGTTCCGAACGGCGAAAACGATCCGCGATTTAGCGATTACCGGCGCGGAACATAAAATTTTCTGGCAGGCTTTGCGCGAGCGCGGGCAGGCGTTCGAGACAGCGGCGCTTCCCGACGCGGCGGGTTCGGATTCATCCGCGGAGCTTCTATTTCTCCTCGGAAATTTATCTTTATCAAACTTAGATCTATCGTAATCGATATGGAGGATTGAACATGGGTATAAAAATTATTAAGGGCGGAACGATCGTAACCGCGGCGGAAACGTTTCAAGCGGAGATCCTGATTGACGGCGAGACGATTTCGGCGATTGGAAACGATTTCGAAGCGCTTTATCCGGACGCGGAAGTTATCGACGCGGCGGAGCGTTTTATTTTCCCCGGCGGCGTCGATCCGCATGTCCATTTGGATTTGCCGATGCCGGGAACTGTCTCCAGCGACGATCACTATACCGGAACGAAAGCGGCGGCGTTCGGCGGGACGACGACGGTTATCGACTTCGCGAACCACGATGCGCCGTCGTTGGTCGACAGCCTGCTGACGATTAAGCGGAAAGCGGACGCGATGGTTTCGGTTGATTACAGCCTTCACCAGAATTATACGCGCTATAACGAAGAGACGCTGGCGGAAATCCCGGCGCTGCTGGAGCATGGCGTTCCGACGATCAAGATGTTCACAGCGTATAACGGCCGGCTCCGAACGGAAGACGAAGGGATTCTGCGCGCGCTGCGGATGACGAAACGGTATGGGATGACGGCGCTCGTTCACGCTGAAAACGGCGATGTTATCGAGCGCTTGATCGCCGAAGCCAAAGCGGCCGGCAATTTCGCGCCGATTTATCACGCCAGGACGCGTCCGGATTGGAGCGCGACCGAAGCGACGTTCCGCGTTTGCTCGCTGTCGGAGCTGGCGGGGAACGCGCCTGTCTATATTGTGCATATGAACGCCGGCGAAGAAAGCGAAGTCCTGAAATACGCCCAGTCGAAAGGCGTTCCGGTCTGGGGCGAAACCTGTCCCCAGTACCTGATCTTTACCGATGCAGCGCTGGAGAAAGCGGACGGAGCGAAATGGGTCTTTTCGCCGCCGCTTAGAAAGGCGAAAGATAACGAAGGCTTATGGCGCGGGATTCAGGAAGGAACGATTCAGACGGTCGCGACAGATCATTGCCCGTTCATGTTTGACGGGACGAAAACGATCGAATATGAAGGCCGGCCCTTCTCCCGTCCGGGAAAAGAGTTAGGGAAGGACGATTTTACCAAGATCCCGAACGGTCTGCCCGGCGTGGGCGAACGGCTGATCGCACTTTGGAAATACGGCGTTCAAAGCGGAAAACTGACGATGAACCAGTTTGTCGCGGTCACGTCGACGAACGCGGCGAAAATTTTCGGAATGGCGCCGCGGAAAGGAACGATTCGGCCCGGGTCGGACGCCGATCTGGTTCTTTGGGATCCGAAGAAAACTTTCCGTTATTCCGTCGCCGCGTCGAAATCGCGGACGGATTACAGCTATCTTGACGGCGTCGAAATTACCGGCGCGCCGGATAAAGTTTTGCTGCGCGGCGAAGTCATCGTCGACGGCGAACGCTGGAACGGACGGCGCGGCGGCGGTAAGTTTATTTTCCGGAAACCGCGCGTATAGCGTATGTTTTTAGCGGTTCCCTGTGGGATTCTCGTCTTTTGCGCGCTTGTCGTTCCGATTCAGGACCGGCTGAGGAAGAACATCGGTTTTTCCTGGCTTTTCGTAACGATCGCGGCCGGATTGATTTGGGCATGGACGATTTACGGCTTCTGGCTATCGAATCGGGAGCTGACGTTGCTGCCGACGGTTACCGTAGGGTCTTATCCGATTAAGTTTTTATTCGATCGTTCGACCGCCGCGCTTTTTATCGGGATTTCGTCGATCTACCTGACGACGATGGTGACGATGGTTGCGCAGTTTGAAGTCGATCGCGGGGTTGTTGAATTTATTGCGCTTCCGGCTGTGATGTTCGTCGCGTTCCTGAGCGCGGCGGCGAACGACGTTTGGGTTCTCGTTCTTTCATGGACGGTTTACGATCTTGCCGCCGGCGCATTTTTTTTGACCGGCGAGCGGAAACGCGGATTCGATCGGAAAACGGTCGCGATGATGGCGTTAAACTTGTTTTCGACGTTTCTTCTGGCCGTCGGTTTTGAAATTCAGGTTCGCTCTGTCTGGCGCGCGGACGCGGCGGCCGGAGCGTCCTATTTTTCTCCTCTGCTGAAAATTCTTGCGGCGGGCGTACGGAGCGGCGTGCTGCCGCCGCATCAGAACGGCAGGACAGTTCCGGATCACACGGCGAAAGCTGAGATGCTGATTCGTTTGATCGGGCTGATTATCGTTTTCCCTGTTTATTTGCGTATGGAGCCCGCCGCTTTTCCCGCGTCAGTTTTGCTGCCGCTGCGGATTTTGGCGGCGGCTGCGCTGCTGATCGGCTGCGGCGGCTGGATCTTATCGAACCGCTCCGTCGTCGGAATGAACTTCTTCCTGATTTATTGCGCCGCGCTGCCGTTCGTTTCGGCGCTGCGTTCCGACGCGCAGGCGGTCCTGATGTTTAGCGTGACGCTTCCGATCGCTGCCGTCGCGATTTTTTATCACGCGGCGAATTACCGGATTGTTCAAGCGATCCTGATCGGCTTTCTCGCGCTTTTCAGCGGTTTCCCGTTTACGCCGCTGGCGGGCGCTTGGGCGAGGATCCTGGACGAGTCGGTTTCCGTGTTTAATATCGGTTTGGGGTTGGCCCAATGCTTGATGATCGTCGGGTACGTTTTATCGATTATCCGTCCGCGCGCCTATGAGCCGGAATTTAACGATCGTTGGACGCGGACCGGTTTCCCGATAACTTATCTCGTTCTTTTCGTCAGCGGGGTTTTCGCCGCGTATACGGGCTGGAATTATCGCGGTCAGGCGGGAGATTTCGGGATTGCGCTCGGCGTTATCGTTATCATGGCAGTCCTCGGCTCCTTTTATTATCGTTATCGGATATCGGGTTCGTATCGGGATCTAAACGTCTGGGCGCGGACGATCGCGAATCGGACGACGGATTTATTCGACGGTCTGATTGGCTTATCCTGGGGCGGCGCTGCGCTGCGCCCGGTTTATTGGTTTCTTTCCCATGCGCAGGGGCTGCTGTCGCGGACGTTGGAGAATGAGGGCGGATTGCTTTGGGAAATCTTGTTGCTGATCGCGATCGTGATCCTGATCGCGTCAAGAGCGGGCGTATGGAACTAGGATGGATTGAAGGATTCGGCGCGGCGCTGATCGCGCTCGGTTCGTTTGGATCGTTTCTGCTGAATCGGACGCCGTCGTTAGGTCCGCGTTTGATTTCGCATATCGTTATGTTTTTCGGCGTCGGCTGTCTTTATTGGAGCCAGTTTTCCCTTTCATTGGTCGCGGCCATGGTTTTAACCGGCGTGATCAGCGCGATTATCATCAGCGCGTTCAACTTCTCGGGTTCTTTTCAATTCCGAATCGGCCTGTCGCGGAGCGTGCTGATCCTGCGTCTTTTGATCGGCGTCGTAATCGGGTCCGCCGCATGGTTTGTTTTACCATATCTGGGAAACTGGCTCCCGATTTTAGGATCGACGTTATTGACTTCTTTATGGATTTTCCTGTTCGGAATGATGACGTTTGCGCTTGGGAATCAGCTGGCGGATTGGTTTTTTGGGCTGTTATGCATGACGCAAGGTTTTTTGATGATTTACGTCTCGTTGGAAAATTCGGTTACCCTGCTGGGAGCATTGCTTTTTTTTCAGCTGATTATCGCTTTCCTCGGGTCTTACTGTATGACGCTCGGTAAAAACCCGCAGGATGAAACGAAGCCCGGCCCCGAGCCGGAAGAGGCGGTTGAATGAACGCGCCCGCTTTATATATTTTTTTTCCGTTCGTTTTCGGGGCTTTCGCGTTGTTGTTCGCGGAAAAGCAGAAAATCGTCGCTTTCGCCAGCCTTCTTGTTTGCGTCGTTTTGATCGTCTCTGCGTCCGTACTCCCGATTAACAGCATGATCATCTATGGGGAAAATTCGCTGATCTATATTTCCTCGATTGACGTTATGGGGCGGACGCTGACGCTCGAACGGTCTCAACAGACGGTCTTGGCTTTCTTTTACGGCGTCGCGGCAATGGGAATTATCCTTTCTCTCGTCGTTCCGTCGAACCGCTTTTTCGTTCCGTCTGTGCTGATGGTAACGGCCCTGACCGTCGCCGTGATCGCGGTTAAGCCGTTTATTTTCGGCGCGTTGATGGTTTTTCTCGCGGTCCTGATTATCTTTCCGCTTCTCTGGTACGAGAAACGCGGCGACGGGACGGGGATTCTGCGCTTCGTCTTTTGGCAGTTGATGGGGACGATTTTTTTATCGCTTGGCGCGTGGCTGGCGACGCTGGTCGATATCAATCCGACGAACCAGGCGCTGCTGCTGCGCGTGACGTTGATTCTGTTTTGGGGATTGGTTTTCTGGCTCGGTTTTTTTCCGGTCCATTCATGGCTCGGCATGGTCATGAATGAGAGCTGTCCGTTTATCGGCGGCTTTATCGTCAGTCTGATTCAATTTGCGTCGCTGTATATCTTGCTGAACTTTATCAATTCGTTTATCTGGATTCGGACAAGCGAAGTATTTTTTACCGGTTTGAAATATTTGGGCTTAGCGATGCTGATTCTCGGCGGGATCCGGACGCTGACCGAACGAACGCTGCAGCGGGTTCAAGCGTCGCTCTATATCGCTGAGAACGGTATCGCGATGATGCTGCTCGGAATGCGGACGTCGGAAACGTTTACGATTTTCCTTTCCTTGATTTTTATCCGCGTTATTGCGGGGATACTCTGGTCGACGGCGATTAAATCGTTGATGTGCGATTTTTCTACCGAGATCGCGGCGGACGATATGGATCCCGCGCTGCGGCCGACGTCCGTTTGGATGATTAGCCTCGCTTATTTTTCAATCTCCGGTTTCCCATTTTTAGCGTCCTTCGCGCTGAAGATCTCGTTCCTTTCGAGCGCTTTCGCGCTTTCCGGTAAAATCGGCGCGCTGGCCGCGTTCGGGAGTTTTCTGGTTCTGTTCGGCGGATTCCGCATGATTTATTCGTTGATTCGGCTCTGGATTAAACGCGGGCCGGTTCTTCCCGACGGCGACGGAGCGACGGAGCTTGGACCGAGCCGCGAGTCGAAGGGGCTGCGGACGGCGATGATCTGCGGCTGCGTTTTCCTGCTGTCGATTATTCTGTATCCCGAATTGTTAAACGCGTTTATCTCGGGCGTTTATTATCATTTTTCGCTCATCATCGGCGGTTAGTTCGGAGTTTCCCTGATCGGCGAGTTGATTTTTCAGATAACGTAATCACAAATTTAAACGGTATAATAGGGGATGATTTAGGAGCGACTGAAATTTATGGCCCAAACCTGGAACCGTACGGTTGACGACGGCTTCGTCGACATGGAGCAGATTATAA
This sequence comes from Flexilinea sp., assembly GCA_029983925.1. Lineage (GTDB taxonomy): Bacteria > Chloroflexota > Anaerolineae > Anaerolineales > Anaerolineaceae > Flexilinea. The sequence goes on along the minus strand of JASBYO010000052.1, from coordinate 12,714 downwards.
AACGCCTCGAGTGGCTCGATAACGAACGGCGGAAAGATAAGAGCCGGATTACCGCTTTGGAGAGCCGAATCACCGATCTTAACACCGGGAACACGCTGTTGCAGGGTGAATTGAAAGATTTACAGGAAGAGCTGGCGAAATTCTCCAGTATCCAAAATCGAATCGATTTATTAGACAACCAAATATCTCAACTTCGGATCGACGCCTTTCGGCAGATCGAAGAACGGGACAAGACGCATACCGAACGCGAGAAAGAGATCGACGCGGCTCGCCGGAACGGGCTGGATTCCGCTAATCGGACGCTCAGCGAGCTGCGAAAATCGATCGAGCCGCTCCAGGAAATCCGCAAGACGCTTCTGACGCGGAACGAGGAATATTTCCGCCTGAACCGCATGATCGAAGAAGTCAATTCCCGCGTTGAATCGTCCGCCTTGGATAAAGAAGAGTACGGCCGTTTCCAGAAGACGATCGAGGAAAATCGGAAACAAGACGCCAAACGCGTTACCGACGTGCATACGGAAATGGGCGCTTATCGTAAGCGGATCGACGAGATGCGCGGGCGCGTAGATTTAGTTAACGATAATCTGCGCAAGGTCGAGCAGCGTATGAACGAGCTTCTGAATCAGGAAAGCGAACGCAAACAATCGGCGATGTCGTTCCAGGAAAAACAATCGCTGACATTATTGGAGTTTGAAAAGACGTGGCAGGAGTGGAAAAAAGCGTTTGACGAGATCGTCATGAAGGCGGCGGGGCTTGAAACCCAAATGCAGTCGATCGAGAATACGCAGCGGTCAGTCAAACGTTCTCAGGATACGTTGGACGAAGTTACCAATCGTTTTGACCGGCGCACGAATGAACTGGTCGAGATGGAGCGGCTGATGGAAGAGAAGCTGCGCCAGGAATGGACGATGTTTAAAGAGGACAACCAGAAACGCTGGCAATCGTATCAGCTCGGTCAGGAAGAGATCTTAAACGAAAATAAGCGTACGTCTGAAATATTGCAAACGCGGATCCAATCGCTTGAGGATAATTATGCGACGCAGATGGACGACGTCAATTTGCGCGATGAATTATACGTTTCCCAAATGCAGGAGTTGTACACGATGGTTCGTGGCTGGCTCGAGAAGATGGGGAAAACCGATTAAAAACAGAAAGAAGCGATGCTCTAAAAATGAAAAAAATTACTGTTATTGGTACCGGTTATGTCGGATTGGTTACGGGCGCCTGTTTTGCGGATTTGGGAAATTTTGTAACCTGTTTGGATATCAATAAGAAACGGATCGACGATTTGCATAACGGCGTGATGCCGATTTATGAACCGGGTCTGGACCAGATCGTCGAGCGGTCGTATAAGGCCGGCCGGCTGAAGTTTTCGACGGATTACGCCGAGGCCTTGAAAGACGTCGAGATTATTTTTATCGCGGTCGGAACGCCGTCCGGCGAAAACGGCGAGGCCGATTTATCTTATGTAGAGGCCGCGGTTCAAAGTATTGCCGAAGTTATCGAAGGTCCGTTTATTATCGTTGATAAATCGACTGTTCCGGTCGGAACCGGCGACTGGATCGACGGCATGCTGCAAAATCACGCGAACGGCAAGACGTTTGATTTCAGCGTCGTTTCGAATCCGGAGTTCCTGCGCGAAGGGTCGGCGATCGGCGACTTTATGCGGCCTGATCGCGTCGTCCTGGGTTCAAAAAATCCGAACGCGATCGCTGCGATTGAAGAATTGTACGCGCCGCTGCGCTGCCCGATTGTTAAGACGGATATCCGTACCGCGGAAATGATCAAATATGCCTCGAACGCCTTTTTAGCGACAAAAATTTCGTTTATCAATGAAATCGCGAACATTTGTGAAAAAGTCGGTGCCGACGTGATCGACGTCGCGAAAGGGATGGGCCTGGATAACCGGATCGGGCCGAAGTTTCTGAACGCCGGAATCGGTTGGGGCGGAAGCTGTTTCCCGAAGGACGTAAAAGCGTTGGCGCATATCGCGCGCGAATACGGCACCCAGCCGCAATTATTAGAAGCGGTTATCAAGATTAATCAGACGCAGCGTATGCGTATCGTTGAGAAATTAGAGCTGATCTTTGACGGCGACTTGAACGGAAAGAAGATCGGCGTCCTCGGTCTGGCGTTCAAGGCTGATACCGACGATATGCGCGAAAGCCCCGCGGCGGATATTATCGGCGCGTTGGTTAAAAAAGGCGCGGTCGTACGCAGCTATGATCCAGAAGCGATGGACCAGGCTCGAAAAATCCTTCCCGACGCGGTCCGACTTTGCGAAAACCCGTATCAGGCGCTCGAAGATGCCGACGCGCTGGTCTTAGCGACCGAATGGAACGAGTTTAAACAGCTCGATTTCAAGAAGGTTTCTAAGCTGATGGCGCGGAAAATCGTTATCGACGGGCGGAATATTTGGGATCCGGAATTCCTGACCGGATTGGGGTATCGCTATTACGGGGTCGGTTTAGGGAAATACGCGATCTGATTCGTGTTCAATTACGATAAAACGAGAGCGCATCCGTTTCCTGATGCGCTCTTTTCGATCGTCTTTTCTCTCTTTTCAGAGCGGGATATTCCCGTGTTTCTTGGCCGGCCGCGTCTGGCGTTTATCTTTCAGCATCTCGAACGCGGCGACAATCCGCGTCCGGCATTCCTCAGCCAGGATCACTTCGTCGACGAAACCGCGCGCGACGGCGCGATAGGGATTCGAGAACGATTTTTCGTAATCCCGGACGTATTCGGCCCGTTTCGCGGCGGGATCGGCCGCTTCGCTGATCGCTTTTCGGAATACGATATTGACGGCGCCTTCCGCGCCCATAACGGCCATTTCCGCGGTCGGCAGCGCGTAAACGATATCGGCGCCGATCGTTTTCGAGTTCATCGCCAGCAGCGCGCCGCCGTAGCCTTTCCGCAGGATGAGGCTGATCTTCGCGACGGTCGCTTCCGCGTACGCGAATAACAGCTTAGCGCCGTGGCGGATAATCCCGTTATGCTCCTGATCGCTTCCCGGAAGAAACGCCGGAACGTCGACGAGCGTCAAAAGCGGAATATTGAAACAGTCGCAGAAGCGGATAAAGCGCGCGGCTTTATCGGAAGCGTGGTAATCGATCGACCCCGCCATGTAGTTGGGTTGGTTGGCGATAATTCCGATCGATTCGCCGTTCATGCGCGCAAAGCCGACGACCATATTCAGCGCGAACCAAGGCTGGACTTCAAAAAAGCTGCCGTCGTCTGCGAGGATATCGATAACGTCTTTGATATTATAGGGAACGGACTTGTCGTCGGGGATGATTTCCTGAAGTTTTTCCGATTTATCGACGAAAACGGTCGGAGCGGCTTCGGCTTTCGCCTGATTATTCTGAGGCAGGTAAGACAGAAGTTTCCGAACGCCTTCCAGGCAGGAACGGTCGTCTTCATAAGAGAAGTGCGCGACGCCGCTTTTTTCCATATGAACGGCCGCGCCGCCGAGATCTTCCATCGAAATTTCTTCGCCGGTGACGGTTTTGACGACCGCCGGGCCGGTAATATACATTTGCGCGTTGTTTTCGGTCATGAAAATAAAATCGCAGATCGCGGGCGAGTAGCAGGCGCCGCCGGCGCAGGGCCCCATAATAACGGCGATTTGCGGTATGACGCCGGACGCCCAGGTATTGCGTTTGAAGATCTCGCTGTAGCCGAGGAGACCGTCGAGTCCTTCTTCAATCCGCGCGCCGCCGCTGTCATTAATCGAAATAAACGGCGCGCCGACTTCGAGCGCTTTGTCCATGACGTTCATGATCCGCTTCGCGTGAAATTCGCCGAGGCTGCCGCCGGAAACGGTGAAGTCTTGCGACGAGACGAAGACGAGCCGGCCGTCAATTTTTCCATAGCCGGTCACGACGCCGTCTCCGGGATGAGCCTTTTTATCCATTCCGAAGTCGGTTACGCGCGAAATCATTAAATCGTTCAGCTCAACGAACGTTCCGGCGTCGAAAAGTATGTCGATCCGTTCCCGGGCGGTTAGCTTTCCCGAAGCGTGCTGCTTGTCGATCCGAGCCTGTCCGCCGCCGAGGCGGGCGCTTTCACGGCGTTTTTCTAATTCTTCGACGAGTTCCGGCTTCCAACCTTTGTTGGAGATTTGGTCTTTTTGAGAGAAAAAGTTTATGTTCATGTCAATTATTGTAATGAAGAAAGCTGAATTACGAGGCTTTTGAAAAATAATACGTGATTATTTTTCCGTAAAAATGTTGGAATAGTATAATTCATTGCGTGAAAACGCGGGGAACCCTCGGAGCCGTTTAAAAAGCTCTTCCGCAAACCGGAAGAGCTTTTTAATAAAATATTCAAGCGTTTATTCGACGATAACGATCCGCTCGCCGACGACAATGTCTTCAACCGTATGATCCGCCAGATATTTAGCTAAGATTTCGTCGAAGGCGTTGTATTGGCCGAGTTCCTTATTATCGGCGAACATTTCGTACTTGTCGCCTCCTATCGCCATGAAGTTATTCGTCGCCAAGACATAGGATTTTTCCGGATCGACCGCTTCTCCGCCGATCAGCAGTTCGACAATTCGCGAGCCGGGTTCCTTAGCGGGATCAAATTTAACCGTCATTCCGGAAATTTGCGGGAAGCCGCCGTTCGGTTCCGGGTAGACGCTGAGTCCATGTTCGAGCGCGTCGATAATATCCTGGCCCGGCGTTTCAAGCGTGACGACGTAATTCCCGAACGGGAACGTCGTGATAACTTCGCCGAGCGTTATATCTCCGGACGGGATCGATGCGCGGATACCGCCGCCGTTCGTAATCGCGACGTCGGCGCCGGTCGCGGCGATCATCGCGTCCGTTATCAGATTCCCCAGGTTCGTCTCGCTCGTTCGGTTCGTTTCGCGTTCGCCGTCGAGATCAACGTTCGTCGTTCCGACGACAGTTTCGGAAACTTCGCTGATCAGCGCGTCAATCGACTCGATCGTTTCCAGGACGTTCGGATCGGGCTCCGTTTCGAGGAGGTCTTCGAAAGAGACCAGTTTCGCGCTTTTTCCGATAATTTCCATTTTTCCGGTTCGTTCCGCGGCCGGTTTCAGCTCGATTTCGACTTGATCGATGAAGCGTCCATGTTCCCCGGCCTGAACCAACATCGTATTGCCGATAACAATCGGTTCATCGAGCCGCGTATGGCTATGGCCGTCGATAATCAGGTCGATTTTATCTGTCGCTTCGGCGATACCGGTGCTGACAAATTTGCTGCCTTTATCGATTCCCATATGCGCTAAACAGACGATGACGTCGACATGCGGATCGAGAAAATCCGCCATCCATGAAGCGCTTTCGTATGGGTCTTGGAAATCGAGCCCAACCGTATTCGCGGGGGAACTTTTGTAGAGCGTTTCGGGCGTAGCGATACCGAAGACCCCGACTTTGATTCCGTCGATCGTCAGGATCGTATATTCCGGGAGAAAGCTGATTCCGCTGTCGCTGAAGAAGACGTTTGCGGCCAAAATCGGAAAATCCGCCATGTATTCGAGATCGCGTAATTTCTCATAGCCGTAGTTGAAGTCATGGTTCCCGGGCGCCATGGCGTCGTAACCGACTTCGTTCATCAGCATGATAATCGATTCTCCTTCCATCAACGTCGCGAATACCTGCCCATGGGTCGTATCTCCGGCGTCGAAGAGGAGGACGGGACCGTTTTCAGCGACCGATTTTTTATAAGCGGATATTTTCGCGTAGCCGATTCGTCCGGTCGTTGCAATTTGACCTTCGTCAACTTTATCCGGCGTTTCCGCATAGTGGCTATGGATATCGTTCGTTCCTAAAATCGTCAAGGTGATCGTCGGAGCGTCCTGGGCGCTGACGGCTAAAACCGCCGAGAGGACCAGGGTCAGGACTAAGATTGATACGATAAATCGGGATTTCATAGGTTTTTTCCTTTCTGCTTTTTCGTAAACGACCGTCAACTATAGATTAATTATAGCCTATGCATCTCTGATTGTTCAGTATTTTTTTAGAGGATTTCGAAATTTTACAGCTTTCCGGCGCCCGCGTCATCGGAGTATAATTTGCGTATGGATTTATTTGAGTTCAACGCGCGGTCGGATTCAAACCGGACGACGCCGCTGGCGGCGCGGATGCGTCCGCGGACGTTAGACGAATTCGTCGGTCAGGATCATATACTCGGAAAAGGCAAGTTGCTGCGCCGAGCGATTGAAGCCGATCGGCTTTTTTCTTCGATCCTGCTTTTCGGTCCGCCGGGGACGGGAAAAACGACGTTGGCGCAGCTTATCGCGGCGCAGTCGAAAGCTCGTTTTGAAGCGGTTTCGGCCGTCTTGGCCGGAGTTTCGGAATTGCGTAAAGTGATCGCGGACGCCGAAGAACGGAAACGATTGTATCGGGATCGGACGCTTCTTTTTGTGGATGAGGTTCATCGCTGGAATAAATCCCAGCAGGACGCGCTTCTGCCGCATGTCGAATCGGGTCTAATCACGCTTATCGGCGCGACGACCGAAAATCCGTATTTCGAGGTTAATCGCGCTCTCCTTTCCCGTTCGCGTATTTTCGAATTGAAATCGCTGACGGAGGCGTCGCTGAACCTGATTATCGACCGGACGCTTAACGATTCCGATCGCGGCTACGGCGATCGGAAAGTAGTTCTTGACGGCGACGCCCGGGCTCATCTGATTGACATGAGCGGCGGCGACGCGCGTAATTTATTAAATGGGCTGGAGCTGGCGGTCGAGACCACCGATCCGGAGGATGACGGCTTAATTCGGATTACGCGCGAAATCGCTTCCGAGTCGATTCAAAAACGCGCGATTCAATATGATAAAAAAGGCGATTCTCATTATGATACAATTTCGGCGTTCATTAAGTCGCTGCGCGGATCCGACCCCGACGCGGCGCTGTATTGGGCGGCGAAGATGCTTTTGGCCGGAGAGGAGCCGCGCTTTATCCTGCGCCGATTGGCGATTTCCGCCTGCGAGGATGTTGGCTTGGCCGACCCGAACGCGCTTGTCGTCGTGACCGCGGCGATTCAGGCGTTCGAGTTTGTCGGGATGCCGGAGGGGTATTATCCGATCGCGGAGGCGATTCTCTATGTCGCGACGGCGCCGAAGTCGAATTCGACGATGGCGATTTTCGAAGCGATGAATCGGATTCGCGAGGATGGCGCCGGTCCGGTCCCGGTTCATCTGATGGATTCGAATCGGGACGCGAAGGGACTGGGCCATGGCGCAGGGTACTTATATCCGCATGACTTCCCGGATCATTGGGTGGCGCAGCAATACCTGCCGGAGGGCGTTAAAGGAGTTTTTTATCGCCCCGGCTCAATCGGGTATGAGCGGGAGGCTCGCGAGTGGGTTGAGTCGCTGACAGGCCGGCGCTTTGCGGATCCGAAATCCGGAATGCCGGATCATTAGCGGTTTTGACGGCGGGTTGGGAATAAGAAGATATGGCAATGCGCTGTTAAGACGGTGTTGTCTTAAGTTAGTTGCTTTACGGGTCTCTGTTTAGATATTTCTCCGAAGAAAATCATGAGATCAGGCAAGGAAAAAATTAAAACCGTTTTTCTGTTATTATTGTTAGGCTCGTTTATTTGTGTGAAGAATCGAAATATATGAAATTGAATAGGAAAAGGGTATATATACCGCGATGGAGAATTTACCTATCTGTCAATTGAGTGAAAAAACTGAATATAAATCAGCTGGGCGTTTGGTCTCTTTGGATATTTTGAAAGCTTTTGCTGCGATGGCTGTCATTGTTAACCATATTAGTTGGACTGGGATTAGCAAGACCGTTTTTCTATATCGGTTTTGGATCAGCCCAGCGGTGCCGGTTTCATGACAATTACAGCTTTCTTGTATTCGCGAACGATCGAGAAAACAGGTTTTGTTTCGTGGTATTCCAAGGGAAATTTTTACCGTTTTTTTAAAAAGTTTGCCCCAGCGGCAATGCTGATACTTGTTTTTGAATTCTGCATTGAAGTTTTACATCATGAAATCCGGATTATAGATTTTATCCGGTCACTTTTAATCGGCGGACTTTTAGGTCCCGGCGGGTATTATGTGTCAATTTTATTGCAGCTGATAATTATTTTCCCTTTTGTTTTCAAATTAGCGCGTTGGAGACCTCTATTCGGATTTGTTTTGATTATCCTTTTGAATATTTGTTATGAATTAATTCCGACTGCGATTGTGACGGATCCTTTATATCGAATTCTGATATTCCGCTATTCTGTGTCGATTTATCTGGGGATTATTCTTTACCTTTATTTCCATCTCATACCTAAAACTATTATTCCTGCAATCGCTCTTTTTTCAGGAATTGTTTTTTTTACGTTGCGGGAAGTCGGTTATACGTATACGGTTTTCAATCGCTGGAGGGAATCTTCCTCGATTTTCCCAGGGTTATATTCATTCGCGGTTGTTTTCTATTTTATACATCATGAGATGACTTTTCATGGCAATACTTTTTTCAAAAATTTTATTAAACGATTAGCAATTTTCGGTTCGGCTTCCTACCATGATATTCCTCTCCCAAATGTTTTATTTTCTGTACGTAAATCGTCGCTTAATGCTTTGGCTTGACTCAATCTTAATGATTGAGAACAATCGGATGATATATTTTTTTCTTGAATGGGTAATCTCTGTTTCAATTTGTTTATTTTTTGGAGTCATATGGTTTAAGCTCGAAAATCTTTTATTCCGATACTTAGATAAGAGAGTGGTGAAAATTTGATTTTTGAGAACGTTATTGGGGAAAAGGATTCGCAAAATTGAAATCTGCAGCTTTTGTATATGAGGAATTTTTCTTGTTAATATCGTTAAAGATAACGGATTCTTTTTAGGAAAGTGATTTTATGAGAATGATACAATGTCAATGACGCGAATCCTGAAATCAGAATTCGTTCTGACAAAAATGAGATCAAATTTAAACCAGGTGTAAATATGAAAATATTGATCGTTGGACTGGGATCGATGGGAAAGCGTCGATTACGGCTCTTGAAAAATCATTTTCCAAATATGGTTCTTGCCGGAGTTGACGCTCAGGAATCGAGACGGCTTGCCGGAGCGGAATTCGGAATTGATGTTTTTTCTGATTTAGCAGAGGCTATTTCTGATTTTAATCCGGCTGCGGTTTTTATCTGTACCTCGCCGTTAGCGCATGACGCTATCACAGAGACTTGCTTATCAAATGGGCTTCACGTTTTTTCCGAGATCAATCTCGTTTCAAGCGGTTACGACAAAAATCTCGCGTCGGCTCGGGAAAAAGGTTTGAAATTATTTTTATCCTCGACGTTTCTGTATCGAAAGGAAATCGAGTTTATACGATCGAAAATAAAACCGACTGATCTTTGCGTATATACGTATCATGTCGGGCAATATTTGCCTGATTGGCACCCATGGGAAAATCATAAGGATTTTTTCCTTGGCGATAAACGGACGAACGGTTGCCGTGAAATCTTGGCGATCAATCTCCCATGGCTGATTAGGACGTTTGGTGAAATTGAGTCCGTGAGCTGCGTGAAACGGAAAGTTACAGAATTGGATATCGATTATCCGGATACGTATCTCCTTCTCCTTCGTCATTCAAGCGGCTCAGTCGGGACGTTTACGGCGGATTTAGTCTCGCGGGCCCCAGCCTGTTTGCTGAGGATTGAAAAAGAAGATTTTTTGTTGACTTGGGACGGGAAACCGGATTCGCTCCGGACGTTTGATATTTCGGGGAAACGATGGAATTCAGTCCCGCTTTACGATTCGGTCGACAAGATGTCCGGGTATTCGGCGAATATTATTGAAGATGCCTATTTAGCCGAAATCCAGGCGTTCTTTTCCTTTTTGCGGAATGAGACGCTTCCGCGATGGACGTTTGAGTCCGATCAGGAAATGATCAGACGGATCGATGAGATCGAACGGGTATGAAAATCCTTTTTATCGGGCTTGGCTCAATCGGTATCCGTCATTTTCGGAATTTAGTTTCGATCCTTGAAGAAGCCGGTATTTCGTTTACGATCGACGCGGTTCGGACCCGAAATAATCCTCTTCCGGAGGATATTTCGTCGCGATTGGGATTTTCATATTCTTCCTATGCTGACCTTCGGGGATTCTATGATGTCGCGTTTATCTGCAACCCGACATATTTGCATTTCGACACAATCCGATCTGTGTCGCCTTTTGCACGGGACCTTTTTATTGAAAAACCGGTTTTTGATCGAACCGATTACGATCTAAATGAATTAGTGCCGTTGTCGAAGGGGATACAATATGTCGCTTGTCCTCTCCGGTATACCGGCGTTTTACAACGCTTGAAGGAAATCGTTTCGACGCAGAAAGTATTCGCGGCAAGAGCGATCTGTTCTACGTACCTGCCGAATTGGCGTCCCGGAATCGACTATCGCGATACTTACAGCGCGCATAAAGACCAGGGGGGCGGCGTGTCGATCGACTTGATTCATGAATGGGATTATCTGACCTGGTTATTCGGATTCCCTGATGAAGTCTGCAATTTCAGAGGAAAATATTCCGATCTTGAGGTTGACAGCGATGATCATTCTGTTTACATTGCAAAATATCCTGATAAGCAAATCTCACTGTCTTTGGATTATTTTGGGCGCATAGAGCGCAGGGAAATTGAGCTGTATCTGGCGGACGAGGTCATTGTCGGCGATATCCGTAACCAGCAGATTCGTTTTCTTAAGGAAAACAAAGTCATCGATTATAGCGAACCTCGTGACGCGTACCAAAAAAGAGAACTCAACCGTTTTTTAGCTATGACAAAAAAAATATATCTGAATGACAATTCGATTGCTAACGCCGTCCATACATTAAATCTCGCCAACGGGATACTCTTCGCATGACGACAAAAAACGTTCGAATTTCCGAAAACACGTCCTTTATCTTGAATATCGTTCGCATATTCGCCGCTTGGTTGGTGCTTATTGGACACGGTCTTTTTTATTTTGGATTAACGATTTTTAAAAACCAAGAGATTTTTCCCGCATTGCAAAATATAGGCGTTGTCGCATTATTTATCCTTGCGGGATTTTTGTCCGCATATTCTATCGAAAGAAAAAAGGACGATCCAACGTATAGCTTCCCGATTTACTTGATCGAGAAACTTTGTCGGATTTGGAGCGGACTGATTCCCGCTTTGGTCTTTATTTTGGCGATCGATCGTCTATCGCTTTTTCTGAATCCAGAGAAATACCATTATCTCCCAAATTATAATTTTAGAACCTTTATCGGAAACGTTTTTTTCCTCCAAAATTATCTTTCAATACCTAAAGGGACGATGATAGAGGGTTTAACGAGATTTAATCTTGCCCCGTTCGGATCCGGACGGCCGCTTTGGACGCTCTCTGTCGAATGGTGGATTTATATTGCGGTAGGGTTTCTTTTTCTTATCGTTATCCCGGCTATTCGCAGAAAATCTTTTAGTTTTTCTAAAGTGGTTCTATTTCTGATTCTCAGTTGGCAGCCGATCGAATTCCTTGTCGGGAGAGAAACAAATGCGAAGGTGAACCTTACCTTTTTCTTTATCATTGGGTTCCTTATATTCTTGATTTACCGCCCTTTAGCTGAAAACAGAGATAATAGATATGAAAACAAATCGCTTTTTAAAACGTATTTGGCGCTCGGGTTTTTCATAGTTATGATTATTGTAGGATTACTCGTGAAAAATGCGTATAGCTTACTTTTTATTATCTTTTTTGGCGTTTTTTTTCTAAGTCTTATTCTGTTTGCCGAATCGCGGACATGGCGGTTGCCGAAGATGTTATCCGCTGCCGCCTCTTTTCTTGCCGGTTATACTTATTCGCTTTATCTGGTTCATTATTCAATTATAGATTTTATAGCCTTCAATCTACCTGAATTAACGAAATCGCAAAAATTTTGGTTGTCATTTATTATCTCTCATTTTATCGCTATCGTTATGTACTACTTGTTCGAACGTCACGGCAGAACGCTGTCGACTTATTTTATTCATCAATATAGGAAATTGCGCGCATGAACATTCTTTTCACGATTTGCGGACGCGCCGGATCAAAAGGCGTCAAAAACAAAAATTTATTGGATTTTATCGATGTTCCGCTGTCTTTTTTTACGTTAGCGGTTATGACCGAGTTCAGGAAGAATCATGCATCTGAGTATACCTGCGATATCGTTTTGAGTACGGACAGCCGCGAACTGTCGCTCTTGGTTACGAAAGCCGCGGGGGAGGTTTTTTCGATTGATCGTGTTCCTGAGCTTTCCGGCGATACTGTGCGGAAAATTGATGTGATCCGGGATGCGGCGCGTCAAGCGGAATCTTATTTCGGGCGAAAATACGATATGGTTGTCGATTTAGATTTGACTTCGCCGCTTCGGACGTTTGCGGACTTGGAGAACGTTGTTGAAAAACGGAAAATTTCGCCGGCTGACGTCGTTTACACGGTTACGGAAAGCCGACGGAATCCCTGGTTTAATATGGTCATGAAACATCAAGACGGATTTTATTCGACCGTTAACCAAGGTTCTTTCGCGACCCGCCAGCAAACGCCGCAAGTTTACGATATGAACGCGTCGATTTACGGGTATTCGCCGGAATTTATTTCGAGTTCGGAACCGCTTTTTAAAAAGAGCGATATCGTGATTATGAAGGATACCGGCTTCCTTGATATCGACAGCCAAGAAGATTTTGAAATGATGCAGGTGATCGCCGCGTATTTATTTGAGCATGATCCGAGCTTCGGCGCGGTTTA
>JASBYO010000051.1 GCA_029983925.1 Flexilinea sp. | reverse complement strand
CCCCCGACATCATCCCGGCCAAAATAAGCCGCAGCCGCGGATGAAAACCCTGTAAGCGGCGCGTAAACGACAGCGCCAGTCCAAACGCCGCAAAAGCAAACGCGATCGACGTCAACCGAACCGTCAGCATATTCCCGGAGGACACGACGAGCGCCAGCGCCGCGCCGAACGCCGCGCCCTGAGATATGCCCATGAATCCGGGTTCGACCATCGGGTTATTCATCAGCGTCTGAAGCACCAATCCGCAAACGCCCAACGCCGCCCCGACGATCAGAGAGAAGACGACGCGCGGCGCGCGAATCCGAAGAAATAAAATCCGTTCCAATTCCGTTCCCGCCAGCGGGTTCCGCAGCGATACGGACGGGAAACGCCCCAGCCCGAACGACAGCGCCGCCAACGCCGCGACAATCGCGATCAGCAGAATCAAACGCCGCCGCATCAGGTCCATAATACAACCTGCCGGCCTTCGATCGGGAAAATTCGGATCGGCGTATCGTAAACCGCGCTGAGGTTCGCCTCGGTAAAGACCGCGGCGCTCGGACCCGCCGCCTGAACCGTCCCGTTTTTCATCAGGACGATCTGATCGGCGACGGCTTCCGCGACCGCCGGTTCATGGGTCGACAGGATAATCGTTTTCCCCCGCGCCGCCAACGAACGGATAATTTCTAAAAAGAGCCGCTTGTTCGCCAGGTCGAGCGCCGACGACGCCTCGTCCAGAAGCAGGACTTGCGTCGATTGAACCAGAACGCGCGCTAATAAGACGAGCTGGACCTGGCCGCCGCTGAGTTTTCGAACCGAACGGCGGCTCATCGCCGATAAACCGACCTCTGCGATCGCTGCGGCGGCGATTGCGGCGTCCTCCGCTCCCGGAGCCGCCAGCGGCGATAACCACGGCGCACGCCCCATCAGGACATAATCTAAAACCGAATAATCGAAGGCGATTCCTTCCGACTGCGGAACGAAACCGATCGCGCGGCTGATCGCGCGCCGCGATAATTCCGTAAACGGCCTCCCGCCATAGCGGATTTGGCCCGATTCGGGTATAAGCCGCCGATTCGCTAATTTCATCAGCGTCGTCTTCCCCGAACCGTTCGGACCCAACAGCGCGGTAATTTCGCCGGGACGAAAAAACAGCGTCAAACCGGATAATTCAAACGGAGACCCGTTATCGTATAAAAATCGAACCCGATCGAATTCAAGCGTCCGTTCCGTCATATGATTCTCCTCTAAAAGCGGACCTTTCCGCTCGAAATCAGAACCGCCAGCGCAATCACGCTGAAAAACGCGGTTACGATTCCGATCGGAATCTCACGCGGGCTCAGCAGCCGAATCGCGGTATCCGAACCCAACGTGATCAGCGCGCCCAGAATCATCGAGCCGGACAGGCCGAAACGGCTGTCCGTGCCGAAAGCGATCCGCGCTAAATGCGGAATGAGCAGTCCGACCCAACCGACGACCCCGCTAATCGACGTGATCGCCGAAATTCCCAAGACCGAAAACCAGAGGAGAAGCGTCCGTTCGCCTTTCAGCGACGCGCCCAACGACAGCGCGCTCTCCTCAGGCAGCGAAAAAAGGTTCGTCCGCCAACGAAAAAGCCCGATCATGGTCAGAGAAACGACGGCAATCCCAACGACCGGCGCAAAGCCGTTGAGCGTAACGTAGTTATAACCGCCCATGATCCAGAATTCGATCGCATGCAGCTCGTTATTCCCATCGGCAACAATCTTCAAAACGGTCAGCAATCCGCTGAAAAAAGCCGAAACGGTCGCGCCCGACAATAAAAGCCGCATGACCCAGCCGCCGAAACGAATCCGGCGCGCGATCGCTAACGATAACAACAAACCGCACGACCCGCCGCAAAAAGCCGTCAACTGGCGGAGCGGAGCCGAATTCGAGAAAAACACGATCGCAATCGCCGCGCCGACCGCCGCGCCTTGCGAAACGCCAAGAAAATCCGGACTGGCCAGCGGATTGCGGAAAATATTCTGCGAAACGAAGCCGCCAGCCCCCAGCATCGCGCCCGACATCAAAGCCGTCGCGACGCGCGGGATCCGCAGCCGCCAAAATAAATTTGCCGCGATCGGATCGGCGCGTAAATCGGCTAGCCGCGTCCAGCCTAATTTCGGGTAACGTCCCGTCCAAAACGCGACCGCCGCAAGCGCGATCAGCCCCAAAAAGAACAGGCTCAAGCGCCGGCGTTTCTTTTTCACCTGAATTTGATATTCATTCTTGATCATACGACGTCTATATTAATTACAGATTCAAAATATCATTTCCAAAGACTAAGAACAGTACGGAGCGATAAAAGCCGTCGGAGTCAAATTCTCGGCCGTTCGACGACGACATCAGCAAAATCTTTATCCCCAGAGATCGGGACGTCAATATCTTCAATTTTTTTGCTCGGAAACAGCAATGCCGATATTAACACGATTGTATCGAGCATGACGCTCATTTTTTAGTCGCTCTTCCCTGGCGAAAGCGTTTAGCCGTCTCAACGATGCCTGCTTCGGCGTTTAATCCGGCTTCCTCGGCAATGCCGGACAACGCCGCTCGCGCTTCACGGAACGCCACCATCATTGAATTCATAATATAAAACCTTCCGCCTTCTTCCGGAAATAAGACCTCGCTTCCTTCCTGAAGTCCGTATCGCTTCCGAATAGCGATCGGGATCGTAATTTGTCCCTTAAAGTTACTTTCGCCAGTTCCATTTTTACCTCATCTATTTTTCCTTACATTCCTTACTTTTACCATACCGCGAAAGCAAAAGAAGCATAAAACGGATACGATTGTTCTGAACCGCGCTGTTCATATGAAAAGAACCCGCATGACAAAATATCCGGCTCCGCATTTCCGACCATGCAGAATTGTAAGACAATATTTAATATTTGAATAGGGCAGGCAAGGGAACCGTTCGGCGGAAATTTCCCCGTCAATTGATGTACAATAGCTAAGAGACGATCGTCTCGGCCGGAAGAAACGCCTGTCCGGCATTAAAAAGAGGGGAACAACCATGAGCATCATCGAATATAAATGCCCTTCCTGCGGCGGGGATATCTCTTTTGACAGCGGCGCCCAACAGATGGTATGCCCCTACTGCGATACTGCGTTCGACGTAGAGGCGCTCAAATCGCTCGACGAGGAGCTTTCGAAACCCGGCGGGGACCAACTGGATTGGAGCCGGCCGAATAACGACTGGCGCGAAGGCGAGCTGGAAAATATGCGCGTTTACGCGTGTCAATCCTGCGGCGGCGAGATCGTCGGAGATGAAACGACGGCGGCGGCGAGCTGCCCTTACTGCGGAAGCCACGTTGTCATGGCGGGTCAATTCGCCGGCGCGCTGCGCCCCGATCTCGTCATTCCTTTCAAGCTCGATAAAAACGAGGCCGTCGCGGCGCTTCAGCGGCACTACCGGAGAAAAATCCTGCTTCCGAAAGTATTTAAAGACCAGAACCATATCGAAGAAATTAAGGGCTTGTACGTCCCGTTTTGGCTGTTTGACGCCGAGTCCGACGCCGCTGTCCGCTATCACGCGACGAGAGTCCGAAGCTGGAGCGATTCCGCTTACCATTATACGGAAACGTCGCATTTTGACGTGGCGCGGCAGGGCGACATCGGTTTTGTATACGTTCCCGTCGACGGTTCGTCCGAGATATCCGACGAATTGATGGAATCGATCGAACCGTTTCGGACCGAAGACGCGGTAGATTTCCAGACCGCCTATCTCGCGGGATATTTTGCGGATAAATACGACGTAGACGCGGATCGCTGCGTCGCGCGGGCGAACGAACGGATCAAAAAAAGCGTCGAGACGCTTTTCGCCGCTACCGTAACCGGATATCACAGCGTGGCCGCAAAGAGCAGCAGCGTCCAACTGAAAAGCGGAAAGGTCCGTTACGCCCTTTTTCCGATCTGGCTGCTCGGAACGAGTTGGAACGGGAAACGCTACCTGTTCGCCATGAATGGCCAGACGGGAGCTTTCGCCGGCGACGATCTGCCGGTCAGCTGGAGCGCCTACTGGATCGGGGTACTGTTGTTCACGGCCGTATTTACCCCGCTCGTTTTCTTCCTGCTTCGAATTCTCATGAGTACATAATCGGTTAAAACGAAATGAAAAAGATACGAGATATGAAAAAAAAGATCGCCGGCGTTCTGCTAATCTGCCTGTTGGTCCCGGCGCTGATCCTTCCCGCCGCGGCGCAATCCATCCCTGAGGAACGGCAGGCGGAACGACTGGTCGACGCCGCCGGGCTGCTCAGCGCCGACGACGCTGCGGAACTCTTAAAAAAGCTCGATGAAATCAGCGAACGGCAAGCCTGCGACGTGGTCATTGTGACGGTAAATTCGCTGGAGGGAAAAACGCCGACGGCGTACGCCGATGATTTTTTCGATTATACCGGTTACGGCTATGGTGAAAATGACGACGGAATCCTCTTCCTGATCAGTATGGAAGAGCGGGATTGGGCGATTTCGACTTATGCTTTCGGCGTTGTAGCTTTTACCGACGCCGGTCAGTCCTGGATGATGAAACAGGTATTGCCAAGCCTCAGCTCAGGCAACTATGCAACAGCTTTCAATCGCTTTGCTGATCTCGCCGACGACCTATTGACGCAGGCGCGCAACGATGTTCCATACGACGAACGGGTCAAAATGCCGAAAGCTGGTATAGATGATACATCGGAGACCGATGAGGATCGCGTCGGTAAGATTGCCTGGAGCCTGGCGATCGCCTTCGGACTGTCTTTCATCCCGATCAGCATCATGAAAGCCGCGCATAAATCGATCCATCCGAAAAACCAAGCCGACGATTATATCCGCCCCGGCAGCTTCCGACTAACCGGCAGCAGCGACACGTTCCTATACCGGCAGCTATCGAAAACGAAACGGGAGAGCCGGTCCTCTTCCGGCGGAAGCCGGACCCATACCAGCTCCTCCGGCCGCTCGCACGGCGGAAGCAGCGGCAAGTTCTAAGCCGGACGCGGCCCGGCGGCGAGCGGAGAATCTTCTCCGTACCGCCGTTTCAGGGATTTCCCGCCGATATTCCGGCCTGAAGGTCCGCGCCGGAAACGCGCGCAATACGTCAATCGACAAGAGATTGATAAAAAACTTCGATTTCCGTCTGGACGCGCGAAATTTCGGCGCGTTCGCGTATCAGCGCGCGGTTCAGTTCGACGCCGCGCGTCCGCAGTCCTTCGTTATACATCGCGCTCAAAATCGCGTTCGCCAACTCCTCCGGCGAATTCGGATCGACGAGAAGCCCGTTCACCCCAGGCGTTATCCATTCGCGCAGCGACTCAATATCCCCCGCGATCGGGAAACAGCCGACCGTCATCGCTTCGAGCAGCGAGTTCGGCGTCCCGTCATGCTGGCTGACGCTGATCGTCATCAGCGCGCGGCGGAACAGCGCCCATAAATCCGCCTGCGCCAGCGGCGGCAGCAGCAGCACATTCCGTTCGATATTCAGCTCGCGGACGAAATTACGCGCCTCCGGCTGGTCCGTCATCGCCGGACAGACGAATAACAAATTCGGGAACTGGCGGGCGACGATCGGAACCGAGCGGAAAAAAGTATCGTTCCGGACCGAGCCGGGGCGGAAGCCGCGCGGATTGATAAGAATCTCGCGATCGGGCGGGATCCGTCTTAAAATTGCCGCGTCCGCTTCCGACGCTAAGATCATGCGCGGAATATCGATCCCGCCGTTTCCGGGAACGACGAGCGACGGTTTCCTCTCCGCAAATCCGAACGATTGCGCCAGCCGGATATCGCGGCGCGTATCCGCCGCCAATCCGTTCAGGCGCGCCATCGTCCGAAACGTCAGCGCACGCATCCCGGACGAACCGCCGGCATGGAACGTCAGATCGTTTCCCCAGATCGACGCCGCCAACGGATAACGTTTCGGCGCGTAAGCCGCCGTCATCCCCTCAAACGGAACCCGCAGCGCGTGAATCAGGTCGGGGTCGATCCGCCGCGCGATCGCGGCGAAACGCCGGCCGCTTAACGGAAGCGAAAGCGGCGCGAGCCGATAACGAAAAGATAAGAAAACGTCGCGGAACTGCCGAACCAGCGCGCTCCTGATTCCGCCGCCGGATCGCTGCGCCGGCAAAGCCGCGCCGGTCGGAACCGATCGGGACGCTGCGCCGGAACGCGAGGACGCGAAATTTGAAAACGCGATCGGAAGGATCGAAAAACTCTCGATATCCGCCGGCTCTTCGCAGGGATAACTCGAAATCAGGTGGATCTCATGACCCAATTCGCGTACGGACGCCAAATAACGCAGCGTCGTCGGCGAACGCCCGTCCGCCAGAAAGAGAATCCTCATGATCCGCGCTCCGCCAAAGCGAAACGGACCGCCGCTTCAAATCGGTCCGCCATCGCTTCCAAATTAATCTCATCGCGCACAATTTCGAACGAGCGCCGTCCCATCCCGCGCAGCCGTTTCGGATCCGCCAGCAGTTCGGCGATCTTGACCGTCAAGTCTGAAACGTCGCCGGGCCGAACGATACGCCCGTTATCCGCACGAACCAGGTCGGACTGCGTTCCGTCGGCTTCTGCGGCGATGACCGGCAGTCCGTTCGCCATGGCCTGCTGCAGCGCCAGACCGCCCGTTCCGGGCATTACGAACAAATCGGCTTCGGCGAAACGCCGTTCCAAATCCGCGCCGTACAGCGCGCCGAAAAAGCGCGCCCGCGGATAACGCCGCGCCGCCAGAGATTCCAATTCCGCGCGGGCCGGCCCGTCCCCGACAATATACAGCCGCGGACGATATTCGTTTTCCAACGCGGCGCAGCTTTCAATCAGCAAATCGATCCGTTTTCGCGCCTGGAGCCGTCCGACCGAAAGCAGGACCGGGCCGTCGTCGCCGAACGATTCAGCCCGCTCGGGCGCGTCGGGATGCCGCGGGCGCGGCGCGGCCGCGTTATGCGCGATAAAAACCCGTTCCGGCGCGATACCGGCGGCGCGGTACGTCTCCGCCCCCTGCCCGCTGTAGCTTATCAGCGCGTCAAACGAACGGATAAAGCGCCGTTTCAGCGGATGGTTCCAGCCGCCGCGCCCCAAGCCCCAGCCGATAACCGGGCGTCCGCGCCGCCGCATCCAACCCAAGGCTAAAACCGTCGTCAGATAGCGCATGTTCGCTTCGCAGATCAGCGCGTCGGGATTCTCCGTCTCGAGCCATTTCAGGACATTCGTTTGCAGACACAAATAAGCCTTCCCGTTCAATATCCTGCCGAACAGGTGAAGGTTGCGCGCGCGGAAAAGACGGGCCCTTTCCGGCAGCCGCGATTCGTCGATCATCTCTCCCGGACGCGCGTTCCCGGCGAAAAGCGAAACGCCGCCGTCAAAGCGCGCCGCGAATTCGTCGAAAAACGGAACGCGGTACCCGGCGAGGACCCGTTGAAGGACGCCGATTTTCATGGGATTACCCTGACGACCGAGCCGTCTTCGCCTTTCAGGACCTCAATCCGCGATTGGAACGCGTCCTTAAGTTCTTCTAAATGCGTAATAACCAGGATTTTCTCAAAATCGTCCTGAATGGTATGAATCGCCTCGATCAGACGCTGACGCCCGTCCGCGTCCTGCGAACCGAACCCTTCGTCGATAACGAGCAGCTGTAACCGTGAACCGGCGCGGCGCGTCAGCAACGCCGAAAGCGCCAGCCGGATCGCGAAATTGACCCGAAAAGCTTCGCCGCCCGAAAAAAGCTCGTAGTCGCGCGTCCCGCTCTCATCCCGGATCAGGATATCGAGCGTTTCGCGCGCGTCGGTTCGTTTTTTATCCTTGTATTCGCCCTGCGTCGTCAGCCGGACCGACATGCGGTCTTCCGTCAGCTGGCCTAAAATCCGATTGGCGTTTTCCTCAATCTCCGGCAGCGCTTCGTCGATCAGCAGCGCCGGGATGCCTTTCGGCGAAAACGCCAAATCGAGCTTCGCGATAATTCGGAGCTGATTCGCGGTATCCGCTTCCGCCGCGCGGAGCGAAAGCTGCTGCTTCCGCAAATCCCTGAGCGCTTCGAGCCGCTGCCGCGCCGCGCCGAGTTCGTTTTGAAGGCGCATCGCGGCCGAATGGGCGGTTTCATATTCGTTTTGCGCATGCCGTACGTCGGGCAGCTCTTTGCGCATTTCGTCTAATTCGGCGCGTTTTTCATTGAGCGCTTCGACGCGGCGATGATACGCGAGCCGATCGGCTTCGAGCCGTTCGCCGCGTTCGCCGACATCGCGCTCCAATTGCGCGAGCGAGGCGGCCGCGCGTTCGACAGCCTGATAAGCGCTTTCGGCTTCCGCCAGTTCCTGCGCCCGTCCTTCCGCAGCTTCATGCGCCTCCCGGTCATACGCCAGCGCCTCCAAGGCCGCGCGCGCCTCCGTTATCCGTTCCCGATCTTCCGAGCCGAACGACTGCGCGTTGAGCCGCACCGCTAAATCTTCCGCTTCAGCGCGTTCGCCCGCTTCCCAGTCCCGTTTTTTCGTCAGATAGCCGTCGCGACGTACGACCAACGGCAGCCGCGCGCTTTCAAGCGCGATCTTATCCCGTTCAAGCTGACGGATTTCGGTAATAGAGCGGTCGATCTCTTTTTTCTCCGCCGCCAGCCGCTCGTTCAGCGCTTTATTCGCGCGGTAGGTATTGCCGAGTTCCGTTCCTTTCGCCGTCAGCTCGGCTTCGTACGCGCGGCAGTGCGCAGCGTCCATCTCGCGCCCGCAAAAAGGACATTCCAAGCCTTCCTTCGCTTGGAAATCTTCAAGATGCCGCTTGATCTCTTCCATCTGTCCGCGCAGCACGCGATTATCGGTTATTCCGTCGTTGATCTGATCGTTGAGTTCGTCAAGCGTTCGCTCCAACGCCGGTTTCTCCGCGATCCGTTCCTCGATCCGCGCTAAACGCTGTTCGAACTCCGATAATCGCGGCGCGTCGGCTTCTACCGCCCGCGCCGCCTCTTCCAGCTCGGAACGATTCTTTTCGAGTACCGAGAGCCGGCTGGCGATCCGCGCTTCTTCGAGCTGGAGCCGGTGTTCCGCGGTTTGGATCGTCTGCTTTAGCTGATAATAGCGCTGAGACGCGGCGTGAAAGGCGCCGAGACGATCGCGCAGCGTTTGAAGCTCACGGTAGTCGGCGCGGACCTGATCGGCGTTTGAAAGCGCCGCCCGCGTTCGTTCGAGTTCGCCCCGGCGCGTTTCGAACAGCTGTTGATCGGACTGAAGCTGGCTGAAACGGCGATCGTTCTCGCGCGTCTCTTCCGACAGCGCCGACGCTCGGCTGTTGTAGAGCGATTCGGCGTCGCGCGCGTTTTGGAAGCGCCGGAGCGCGAGCTCGGCGATTTCCTGCGCTTGAGCGAATTCGCCCTGCGCCGCTTCGAACCGCGCCTGACGCGCCGGTTCTTCTTCGAGTTCCGCCTGAAGCGCGCTGATCCGATCGGAAATCGACTTTTGGCGGCTCTTAAGTTCCGTCTCCCGCGCCTGCGTCCGTTTTTTATAAATTTCCCAAACCGATAAATTCAGAATATCGCTCAAGATCCGTTTTCGTTCGGTCGCGTTCGCTTTCGTAAAACTGTCCGCCTGACCCTGAAGGAAAAAAGAAGCGTTGACAAACGTATCGTATTCGAGATGAAGAAGCTCGATAATCTTCCGATCGGTATCGCGCCGCGTCTTTTCGCTCAGGATCGTCCAGCTTTCCTTCTCCGGGTCGAAAACGAAAAAATCGACCGTCATCTGGCTCAATCTCCCGACGACGATCCGGCGCACGATTTGATAGCGAACGGATTCATATTCGAATTCGAAAGCGACTTCGGCGAACGGTTTTTCGCCCGGCCGGCTGCGTTCGATCAGCGCGCTGTTCACGACGGAAGCGTCGTTTTTCCGCGCCTGACCGAAAAGCGCCCAAGTCATCGCGTCCAGCAGCGACGATTTTCCGGCGCCGTTCTCGCCGGTGATACAGGCGATATGCAGCGGGCGGAAATCTAATTCGACCGGCGCCCGGTAGGATAGGAAGCCTTGTATTTTCAGCTTCAGCGGAATCATGAAGATTCCTTCCCTTTTTCGTCGTCCGAAGCGGCTTCCGGATCCGCGGCCGCGTCGGGATCAGCTTCGACCCGCGTAACCAGGACTTTATCGATACGCCGTCCGTCCATGTCGACGACTTCAAATTTGAACGAACCGAACGTGACATAGTCGCTCGCTTTCGGGATAAATCCGAAACGCGATAAAAGGAACCCGGCGACCGTCTGATAATCGACGCGCTCCTGGTCTTCAAGTTCGCCGATATGGAGCATGTCTTTCATATCCTCGATATCGAGCCCGCCGTCGATCAGGTACGATCCGTCCTCGCGCGTCACGATTTCCGGTTCGTACGATTCGTCGTCGGCAGAAGCGATCTCGCCGACCAACTCTTCTAAAATATCCGCCAACGTGACTAAACCGGAAAACCCGCCGTATTCGTCGAGAATGACCGCCGCCTGTTTCCCCGACTGGCGCAGCGTTTCAACCGCCGCCAGCGCCGGCGTCGATTCAGGCAGGAAGAGCGCCGGATCGATCAGTTCTTCAAGGTTCGGCTCCTGACCCAGAATATAACGGTCGAGGAGTTTCTTCGCGCTCAATATTCCGAGGACGTTATCGGGATGATCGCGGACGACCGGAAAATAAATTTCGTTCGATTCCCGGATTTCAGCCATGATTTCGGCGGCCGGCTCGGCGATATCGATCCAGGTTACCTCCGTCCGCGGCGTCATCATAGCGTGAACGGATCGGTCGCTCATGCGGAAGACGGATTCGACGATATCCTGTTCCGTTTCCTCGAAAACGCCGGAAAGTTTCCCTTGTTCGATCATGACCTTTACTTCGTCTTCCGAAACGGGCGGCTCGGTATTTTCCCGAACGCCCAAGAGCTTCAGCCCGATATCCGTCGAGAAGCTCAGGAACGCGACCAGCGGCTTTGAAAGATTGGCGAGGAACGTCATGAAGCCGCTGACCCGGATCGCGATTTTTTCCGGATAGGCGATCGCGATCCGCTTCGGAATCAGCTCGCCGATTACAAGCGAAAAATACGTCACGCAAATCGAGACGATCAGGACCGCCAGCGTCGCGGCCGCCGGCGCCAAAAAGGAGACCTTTTTTAACGCGTTTTCAAGCGGTCCGGAAAAGGCGACCGACCCGATCGCGCCGGTAATAACGCCGATAAGCGTGATGCCGATTTGAATCGTCGAAAAAAACGTGTTCGGATTTTCGGACAAATCAAACGCCGCCTGCGCTTTACGGTTTCCTTTGCCGATCTCATATTGGAGGCGCGCCTTGCGAACCGAAACGACGGCCATCTCCATCATCGAAAAAAAACCGTTGATAATTATCAGGATCAGTATTAATACGATTTTCGTACCCATCGACTCTAAATTCCTCTAATTTCCCGTTCGGCGGGATTAATCCTCGCCCCGCTGCGAACCTTCCGGTTCGGCGAAAATTTCCGCCGCGCTATGGATAAGTTCGGCGATCTCGCTATCCTGAAAGCCCATCGTTTCCGCATATTTGCGCAGCAGATCAACCGGCGTCAAACTATGAACCGGCGTTTCCGAGTGAATTCGCTGACGCGTCGTATAAATCGGCTTCCGAACCAGATGGAACTCGAGCGCGCCGCGCATACGCTGACGCGCCTCGCGCACGTTCAGCGCGCTTTCCCATTCGGATTGATAATGAACGGCCAGCCGAACCATCGCGTCCGCCGCGTCGTCTTCAGACGGCAGCGCGGCCAGAACCTCGTCGGTGAACGTTTCCGCGCTGCGAATCGTTATTTCGCGATTATAAAATTTCCGTCCCTGAAGCTCTCGGAAGGTATATTCGGCGTGACCGGGGCGAAGCTCCGCTACGATAAAACCTTTTTTCTCGCGCGCTTCGCCGAAATTGACGCGCTCGATCGAGCCGGGGTAAACGACCGGCGGCTGATTTCCCCGGTTGAGATCCTGGAAGAGATGAATATGACCGAGCGCGCTATAAGTAACGCGCGGATCTTTCAGCAGCTCGACAGGCAGCGTGATCTCGCTTCCGAGCGTTACCATCTGCTGATTCGGGAATTGCGCCCCGAAGACGGAATAGTGCGCAAGGATGACGGTCGGGAAAGCCGGGTCGGTCTCGTCCAGGAGCGCGCCGATCCAGCTCTGAAGCGAGTCTTCGAGTCCGCCGAGGACCGCCTCCGGCGTCGTTTCCGCCGCGACCGCTTTCAGGACTAACTTTGAGCGCGTTATCCAGGGGACGGTAATGACTTGAATCGGGACGTTATCGAGTTCTTCCGGACGCCAGAGTTTCGGTTTCTCGCCCGCCAGATGAAGATACGGGATATCGAGCGAGGCGAATTCCTGAAGCGCGTTCGCCTTCGTCGACGCCGGGGTGATATCGTGATTCCCGGGGATCATCAGCGTCGGGATCCGGGCCGCCGACAGCCGCATCATACGCCGGTCCCATTCGCGCTGGAACGTCGGGCTCGGCGCCGCGTCGCGGTAGGCGTCGCCGGCGAAGAGAACTAAATCGACCTTCTCGGCGATCGCCGTATCGACGATTGTATCAAACGCTTTCAAAAAATCGAGCGTCCGAATCGAAAAACCGCTGGCGGCGTCGCGTTTTCCGCCGGTCGCCGCGTCAATATGCGCGTCTGCAAAATGGAGGATCTTGACGGTCATGACGTCTCTTACTCTTACTTCTATAAATTACCCGCTTCGTTCGATCGCGTTTTTATGAAAATCGGACGTTAAAATCCGTTATTGCGCTTAACCGCTTCGCAGGCTTCGAATCCGGGATGAATATCGAGACAGGTCGCTACATCGTTGCGCGCGTCGGCGGCTTGGCCCAACTGAACGTACGCCATCGCCCGCCAATAGTACGCCTCTTCGAGATACGGCTCTTTCGTACTCGCCAGCGCCAAATTCGCCAGATTGACGACGTCCTGATAACGCCCGCTATAATAATAAGCTAAATACGGTCCGGTCCGATACCAGATCATTCGATACGGACGCCGATTCTCATCGATTAAATTATAGTAGCGAAACGCTTCGTCGAAAACGAGCGCGCCGCTGGCGTAATCCTGGACGTCGACCAGCGCGTCGGCGCGGTTAAACGCGGCGTAAAACTTCTGTTCGTCGGTAACCGCCTCCTCAACCTGCCGGTTCGCGAAACGCAGCGCGTTTCGATTCGCCCATTCGTTATTCGTGTACGGCCCGAGCAGGTCGTAAAGCTCGCTTTCCAACTCCGGCGGGTATACGACGAGAAAAGCGTTATTGAACGAAATCCATTCCTCCGCCATCAGCGTATAATCGACGCGCCAGTTGGCTTCATAATACGAATCCTGCACAATCCATTGCCGGGCAGCGTCGTCGTAACCGGTAATGACGTTAAAATGCCCCATCCAGCTCAGCGTCCCGTCCACTTCGTGCATAAACGCGCCCTTTTCGACCAGAACGGGGAAATCGTTGACAATCAGCTTTTTAATCAGGTCGTCATAACCGCCCATCCGGAAAAGCGCGCGGTACGGCGTTTCGGTCAGGATGTAGTCGATCATCTCGCTCGGCATGACGTTTTTATCTTTATCAAACGGTTTCAGCCATTTGCCGGTCACGGAACGGTCGCCTCTCCAACCCCAATACGTCAGCGCCATCGATAAATTCGTCGGCGCGCAATAGTTCCAGATTCCGTGTTGGGTTTCATACTTGACGCCGGAAATCTGATAGTTCGGAGGGAGCGGATACGGCGTTTCGGTAACGGTCGCCGTCGGCGTAACCGTCGCGGTCGGGACCGGCGTATCTTCCGGTTTCGGCGTTTCCGTCAAGGTCGCCGTCGCCGTCGGTTCAGGCGTATCGGTATGCGTCGGAATGATTTCTACGGCGATCGCGGCGTTTGCCGTCGCGGTCTGAGCCTCAACCGGGATAAAAACGTTTTCGCGCGGATTATTCGTAATAAAAAAGAGCCGCGTTTTTATTTCGTCAATCCGAGACGTAATCATCGAGCGGACGGGCGTTACGAAGCCGACGCCCAAGATAAAAACAACGATAAGAATAAAGAATAAAAGGGGGCCGTATTCTCGATCTGAATCCATAAACGGTAAAAAAAGCCGGGGCGGCCGATCCGAATCTATCCGAATCGCGCGGCGCTCGCCGGGACCGGCTTAATCCTGAGCGTCGTCGTCTCCGTAGTAAACTTCAAATTTGACTTGTTCCTGATGAACGCGAAGCCAGAGCGTAATTTTCTGACCTTCGTCCGTATCGTAAGCGCGAGCGGCGATAATCGGAATTTCCTGTTCGCCGTACTCGTTGCGGTATTGAAGGACCATCGTATCCTGCTGATTCCAAGTCTGTTGGCAGCGCTCGATCAGACCGGTTCCGTTCATCGTACGCAGGTGGGTCATGACGACGCCATGCGCATACGTGCCATTAATCAACGCGCTCGCCCAATCTCCGGGAACGGGTTCGAACGTCGGCGGCGGACCTTCAACTATGGAAATCTTATTATTCATTCGTTCTTTTTCCTAACCTCGCTTCTATCTTACCATAGGTTCAAGCCGAACGAATGATCGCGGCGCGGTTCGGTTAATATCGGAATCAGCGCGGCCGGGGCTCAATCCTTCCGATAATTAACCAGCGTCATCCGCGCATTAACAACGGCCGGATCGCCGACGCGCCGATATCCGATTTTTTCATATAAATAGCAGTTCCCGGCTTCCTCCAAAAATCGTATCCAATTCCCAACGCGCGGTCCCGTGAATCTCCTCCGCGATCCGAATCGCGCGCTGCGCGATCCCCCGGTTCCGATACGGCGAAAGCACGAAAAGCGGACCGATCCGCTTATAGCCGCCGTCGTTCCGGTCGATAACGCGAATCGCTCCGACCGTACGTTCGTCCCATCGGATCAAATAATAGAAAGTTTCCGCCTGGTTCAAGCGGCGAACGACGTTTTCGAGCGGTTCGTTCGCCGGATTCGTTTCAAAATCCCGATACCGTTCAAGAAACGGCGCAAACGCTTCAAGCTGCATCTTCCAAATCGCCTCCGCATCGGCAACCGCGGCGCGGACCAGACTTATTTCCATGTTTTACACGCTCCTTCCGCTATATCCTGAAACGTTTCAATAAAAAAAGCCCGCCGGCGCCGGCGGGCCTAGGGCCTATGGATCTGAAACGATACCTTACGGGATCGGGACAATTTCAACCGTCGGAACCGCGCCGCTGACCGGGAAATCGGCGTTCCAGAAATAATTGAACGAATAAAAGCCGCAGGGTCCCTTATCTTCGAAACGGACGACGATCGGGGAAACGTCCTTCAGTTCTTCCGGGATGTTGTACGAAACCGTACGCGGGGAACCGTCGAGAGAGTCGTATTCTCCGACTTCGATACCGCTGAAGTTTGTACCCTTGCCGGGAACCGTAATCGCGGAATAAGCGCAGTCCTGACCGGTCGGCCAGCACGGCGGGACAACCGGATCCGGGAAGTTATATCCGTAAGTCGACGGATCGGGGACGACGTACGGAAGACCGGGGAGCGCGCCGACCGTAAAATCGTAATACGGTTGGGGAAGCTCGTACGTTGCGAAGCCTTTGATTCCGTAACGCGTAATCGTGCCGCCGGTCATGACGCCCATTTTTACCTTAAACGTCGAGTTCGGAGCGAAATCTTTCGTCGTAACGGTAATCGAGCCGTTTTTCACGACCGCGTCGAATCCGAACGACGGAATGATATCGTAGTTGCAGCTGACTTTTCCGCCCGTACCTGAATTCGCAAAATGAGCCGAGATGCTTAAACCCGAAGGATCGGAGACCGAAAGAATCGCCATCTCGATATTCTTCGCGTTCTTGACGCCCTCGGGAATCGGCAGCGCCAGATTAAACGCGCCGCCGTTGCCGGAATTGAATTTCGCGACATTATGAATTTCGCCGGGATTCTCCATATCCCGCATCTGAACGACGAATTCAGCGCCAGCCGGAAAATCCTTGGTCTGTACGGTGACTTCGACTCCGGACGTAACGCTCGTAATCGTATACGCCGGTAACGACGCCGGATCTTGGGCGTCAACGGCCGCAGTTCCGACGACCAGAACCGCGATCATCATCAAAAAGACGAAAATAATACTTTTGGTTTGCTTCATAATTTGCCTCCGGCATAACGTTTTCTTTTTGCGGTCAAGTCCGCAAGATGTTCCGGCTATTTTCCGACCTTGCGGAATAATCCGACAAAAGAGGATTTCCTTAGCCTGCTTTAGATAGTGCAAGAATTAAACCAAATTTAACAATCTGAGGATCAATTCGGATTAATTTGGTATCGGTCCGGCAGCTCGCGTCCGAAAAGACGCCGGCCCCGGTTAATTAATATCTCCCGCATAGACCGGCCCGTCGACCCATCCATCCTCATTAAAACGCGTCCGGATCGCCCCCGGATAAACGCGGCGGCGGACGAGATCCGTTAACGGAACCCATTCGATTCCGACTTGAACGGGATCGGGCTTGACGGCCAGCTCCGGTTTCGGTTCGCTCAGCAGCTCGCACAGGAAATAATGCTCAATTTGATGGCAGTTGCCGTCCTCGAGCTTGAATTCATGATGCTTCTGGATATATTCGCGGACCCAAACCAGCCGTCCGACGCGAATCTCGGCCCCGACTTCTTCCATGACTTCACGACGCAGCGCGTCGACTTTCGTTTCCTCAAATTTTTGTCCGCCGCCGGGAAACAAGTAGCAAATAGCTTCCGACGCAAACCGGCAGCGCTGAAGCAGGATTCTTCCGTCGCGGATGATGACCGCCTTGACCGAGGAGCGGATTTTCGGCTTTTTCTTTTTTTCCTCGCCGTCCTTTTTCGACATGCGCAAGCTCCTTTCCAACGGCTTTTTCCGATTCTTCGCCGTACCGCTTATTATACATGACAGGGTTTTTCCAACGCGAACCGTTTTCGTTCCCAATCCGTATCTTTAAATGAGGCGCTACGCCCATTACGAACTCGCGGAGGGAAAAATGAAAACGATCGGGAATATTATCTGGATCCTTGTATGCGGCGTTTGGCTCGCGCTCGGCTGGATCCTCGCCGGCTTTTTATGGAGCATCACGATTATCGGGCTGCCGATCGGGATGCAATGTTTTAAAATGGCGCGCCTTTCGTTCGCGCCGTTCGGGAAAGAAGTTTTGTACGGAACCGGCGCGATGAGCTTCCTGGTCAACGTCTTATGGCTGATCTTCGGCGGATTGGAATTGGCGTTAGCTTCGGCGCTTTTCGGCGTCCTTCTTTGTCTGACGATGATCGGGATCCCGTTCGGAAAGCAGTGTTTTAAGTTGGCGCAGCTGTCCCTGATGCCGTTCGGAGCTTCCGTCATTAATAGCGGTCAGCTCCGCACGCTCGCCGTTCGCCGCTAAACCGCTCCCGTTTACTCCGTAGCATGAACCAGGCGCGTTTTCAGCGTCCGCGCCGCAGCGGATAAACCGCTGTCGGCCAACCCGAGCAGCGCGTTCCGGTAATACGCCGGAACGCCGTCCTCCGCCAGCGCGAGAGCGGCGATTTTTTCCGCCGAATCGAGATCGTCGCGAATCAGCGCCGCGATAAAAACGCTGCGCAGCTCGACGGCCGATTCCGGCGCGAAGCCGGACGATTCCGCCTCGCGAGCCAGCCGCAATATCTCGTCCCAATCGTAACGGTCCGCCGCCGCTTCGATACGCTGATAAAAGGAACACCAGCCATGAACCGGTTCGGGACCGACCAGCGGCGAAAACCCCATCGGGCGGCGCGGGACGGCGATAATCCGGGCGGCCGGATCCGAATAGGAGACGAGCGCGCGGGCCGTCTTCGATAAGCCCGGAAAGTCGCGGTCGGCCGGACGCAGGATCGTCAGGCATGAAGACGGCGTTTTTCTCAGGATCAGTGCGTTCGCCAGTTTGCCCCGATAAGCGTCATGCACAATCGGCGTATCTGCCTCCAGCGAAAGCAGCAGCTCGCGCCGATTATCGATATCGAAAACTTTATACGATTCGCGCGCCGGATCGCCGATCGTTTCATACGTCCAATTAATCAGCGCATTCAGCGAATTATCGGTCAGCGACTCGACCGGCAGCTCGTCAAACAGCAGCAGCGTCCCCGCTTCCAAGTCGGGCGCGCGCCATTTTAATTCCCAGATCGTCGTCTCAACCAGCCGCCAATCGCGCCGGAAACGGTTCTGGAGCCGGAACTGATAGCCGAGCGAGAGCGCGACGAGGAGCGCCAATACGACAGGACGGTAACGGCGTCGGAAAACCTCCGTTATGACGGCCGCGGCCGCCAGGCAGACACCCCACATGAAAGACAGCGTCAGCCGATCCCAGAACAGCGTCAGCGTCAGTTCCAACCCGGCCCCCCAGACCGGAATTCCGCCGATCAGCGCCGCCGTCAGACCGAGCGCGGCCAGCGTCCGCCGTTCGCGCGTCTCCGATTCGGCCGCTTCCGCCCCATGATCGGAATCCGCTTTCCGAATGAACGCCCAAACTGAAACCGCGCAGCCAAGGATCAGCGCCAGCGTGATTTTCCCGCTCGAACCGCGCGGTTCGAGATCGAAAATCGGTCCGAACGCGCTGACGAGCGTCAGGCGCAGATCGCGAAAAGCGTTCATGGCGATCGTCAGTCCCGCCCGCAGCGGACCGGCGCGCAGATCGTTCAAAAGAACCGGCTCCAAATAAGTTATCGACGTCCG
>JASBYO010000050.1 GCA_029983925.1 Flexilinea sp. | reverse complement strand
CCCCGGCCGCGATTTCGCCGATCGACGCCTTCTTATTTATTACGATCTGCGCGATGGGAGACGCCGGCGGCATCCTGATCGGAAACGAGCTCGGACGCGGACGCGTCGGCCGTGCGCTTCAAATCGCGCGTTTATCGCTTTGGGTTAACGGGCTTTCGGCCCTCTTTTTAGGCGGCGCGATTATCCTGATCCGAAATTGGATCCTGTCCGTCTACGCGCTGACGCCCGGCGCGATCGAAGCCGCCGCCGTCATGCTGATAATCTGCGGCGCGACGCTGCCGATCCGCGCGATGAATTACACGATGATTATCGGTATCTTACGCAGCGGCGGCGATGTCGTAAGCTGCATGCTGATCGACGTCTGTTCCGTCTGGCTCGTCGGACTTCCGACCACAGCGCTGCTGTCGCTTTGGCTCCGGCAGCCGATCACCGTCGTTTATCTCGGCGTTTGCGCCGAATGGCTTTCTACGTTTATCCTGTCGGGACTGCGGACGCGGTCGGGAAAATGGCTGAACGTCTTAACCCGCGAAACGTAATAAAAAAAGAAAACCGCTGTCGCGGCGAAAGAGTTACTTCAGCGGAGGAATCCTCGAAAAGCGCGCCGGATTCATCCGTATATAAGCGCGTCCGTCGCGCGCCGCGCCCGACTGCGTTCGCAGCCGGATCGATCCGACGTACGCGAAACCCGATTTTTCGATAACGCGGCGCGAACGATCGTTTTCAACAAAATGATTGCAAGTCAGGAAATCAAGACCCGCCGAACGAAAACAATAATCAATAACGGCCAAAACGGCTTCGGTCGCGTAACCGTTTCCCCAAGCCGTACGAGCCAAAGCGTACCCGAGCTCGCGGCCGCGATATGCTTCAAGCGCCGCCGGAATCTCGTGGCGAAGCGCTTCGATTCCGATCGATCCGATCAGCCCGCCGCCGCGCAGCGTAA
Source organism: Flexilinea sp. (assembly GCA_029983925.1). Taxonomy (GTDB): domain Bacteria; phylum Chloroflexota; class Anaerolineae; order Anaerolineales; family Anaerolineaceae; genus Flexilinea. The sequence continues at coordinate 17,928 of JASBYO010000050.1, read as the reverse complement.
TCGCGAACGTCTTTCGGTCCGCGACAAACATCTCCAGCACACTTCTTGATACCGCGATACTTTCATGCGGCTCCCATCCGGCCCATTCGCCGACGCCGGGAACCGACGCGTAAGCGTAAAACGCCTCAAGGTCGGACATCTCAAACTGGCGCAGCGTTAACCGCGCCGTATTCAAAACGACGCCGCTGATATCGATATTCGCGTTCATACGCAGACCTCCGATCCTGAAACTTACCGAAATGCCGGTCAGCTGAGAAAGATCATATTCTCGCCTTCGAAACCAACCGCCGCTTTCCATTCCGAAAAAAGCTGATAATATCCCGCCGCGATCGCCGTCGCCGGATCGAGGCCTAATAAAACCGCGATCTCCATGATCCGCTCGCGAGAATCGGCTTCAATCTCCAGATACGTCCCGATCGGCGTATCGTCGAGCATCAGGAAAGAATCCGCCAAAGAAAAAACGCTTCGGTATTTTTCGTAGATAAACCGCGTCGTGTACCCGAGCCGTTCGAGAATCAGGCGCGTATTCTCGAAGTCGGCGATCTCGGTCTCGATTTCCTCCCGAAACGCGACGCCGTCCGCCTTTTTCAAACTGCGCTTATACGTCAGCGTCGCGACCGTTCCGGACAACCGCAGCCGCAGGCGCTGGAACGAAGATTGGAGCGGGTCCGTCTCTCGGTCCAAGAGCAGGTTTAACTCATGGATCTCGTCAATCCGAAGCTCAGCGCCGCAGGCTAAAATCCGATCGCGCATCGCAGCGCGGTCGCCGATCGGAAATTTCGCTTCAATTTCCTGGTTTTTCGGTTGCGTCGGCGTCAGCGTCATGCGTATATTTTACCAAGAGCGCGTACGGCGCAAAATGAATTTGATGATAATGAATCGGGCGATCGGTGGTTGAGCTCGTCGAAAACGGCTGCGCCCGCGACTCCTTTCCGCAGCCGGCAGCCGATCCTGCGCCGCGCTTTATCGCTGGATAGCGGTTGAGAGTTTCAATAGGGCGGAGTTATTTTCAGATATTTAGAATCAATCGGATTTTTTCTTCCGTATGCTGATTCGGATGGCTTCTCAACTAAAAGACAACGTTGTCCCGCGACGAAGTTTTAACAACTTTTCAAGCATCTATAACGACCTTCTCCGCAATCATGAAATTTGATTATTTCATGATTGCTTTAAACGGTCGGATGGATATAATTTAATCACGACCGTAATTCGAAACGGAACCAAACTAAAGTATCAAAAATATTTGTGTCAAAGTGAAAAGGAGATTCAACGTATGAAATCCAATCGGCTTGAAAGACTTTTGGCTTTCTGTGCGATCGTTATCTTGACGATCGCGGTTTTAACCGCCTGCGGATCGCCGTCGAGCGATCAAACGGCGGACGAATCATTCGATTCGGAAAAGAGTTCTTCGGATTCGACCGTCCTGACGTTCGCATGGTGGGGGAATCAGGTTCGAAACGACTTGACGCAAAAAGCAAACGAGAAATATCATGAGCTGAACAGCGGCGTTACCGTCCAAGGTTCGTTCTACCAATGGAGCGATTACTGGAGCAAGATGGCGACGCAATCCGCGGGGAAACAGATGCCGGATATTATCCAGATGGATCTATCTTACATCGACCAATACGTATCAAACGGGCAGCTGCTCGACCTGACGCCGTATATTGAAAGCGGCGCGCTCGACACTTCAAAAATTGACGAAAATGTTCTCCTGATGGGGAAAGTCGGCGAAGGAAATTACGGGATCCCTGCCGGCGTAAACGTTATGTGCCTTTTTTACGACAAGGCGATTACGGATTCGGTCGGCGTCACGATCGAAGACAACATGACTTTCGACGCCTTCGTCGAAATCGCGAAGAAGATCACGGCTGAAACCGGTTACCGCGCAAAACTCATTTATGACGCGAATTATATGCGCGATTGGGCGCGCGCCGAAGGTATTTCGATCCAAAAAGCCCAAATGCCGGTCGACAGCGCCGACGCCTATATCCCATTTTTCCAGATCCTGGAAACCGGCGTCGCCGAAGGATGGCATACGACGCCCGACGTGATGACCGGGAACGCGATTGAAATGGAACCGCTCGTCTACGGCTCGACCCCTGAAACGATGTCCTGGTGTACGCTGAACGGCGGGAGCAACCAATTAACCGCGCTCCAGAAAGCCGCGAAAGAAGGCCAGGAAATTACCGTCTCGACAATCCCGACCAAAGATCCGATCAAGTCGAATTATCTGAAACCGTCGATGTTCTTCTCGATCAGCGCCGATACGAAAAACCCGGACGCCGCGGTCGCTTTCCTGAACTACCTGATCAACTCGAAAGAAGCGAACGATATCCTCTTGGGCGAACGCGGCGTACCGATCAATACCGATATCGCCGAATATATTTATGATAAGATCACGCCGGGAGAACAGAAAGTCGTTAAATTTGTTACCGAAGTCGTCGCGCCGAATTGCAGTCCGATTGATCCGCCGGATCCGAAGGGCAGTTCCGAACTGAACGCCGCGCTGCGCGATATCGTCGAGAAGGTCGGATTCGGCGAATATACAGCCGAACAGGCGGCTCAGGAATATTTTACGCGCGGAACTGAAATTTTCTCTGAAACCGGTCAATAAACGCGATTCTATCCGATTCGATTCGAACCTGCTGCCGCTTTTGATCCGTAAATCAGGGGCGGCAGATTTTTAAATCGCAAAGGTCGAGAAAGGATATCCGAATGAATTCAATTCAAAAGCTGAGCCGGTGGCTGAACCGGGAGGGAGTCGCCGGCGTCGTTTTCAGCCTTCCGTTTATTATCGGATTCTTATTATTTCTAGCGGTCCCGATGGGACTGTCGCTGACGTATTCGTTCTGCAACTATGACATTTTATCTCCGGCGCGCTTTACCGGCCTTAGCAACTACATCAAGATCTTTACCAACGATCAAACGTTTATCAGTTCCGTCAAAGCGACGTTCTATTTCGCCCTTGTCTCCGTTCCGTTACGCTTGGTTTTTGCGTTAATCGTGGCTTTAATCTTGGTCCGCCCGACGAAGGCGGTCGGGTTCTATCGCGCCGCTTATTATCTTCCCTCGATTATCGGCGGATCGGTCGCGATTTCGGTCCTATGGCGGCGGATGTTCGCGGTAGACGGCGTCGTCAACAGCCTGCTGACATTAGCCGGAATTCCCGCGAATTTGAATTGGCTTTCGAATACGCGGACAGCGATTTGGACGCTGATCGTTTTAGCCGTTTGGCAGTTCGGTTCGTCCATGTTGATTTTTCTGGCCGCGTTGAAGCAGATTCCGGTTTCACTGTATGAGGCGGCGGAGATCGACGGCGCGACCGCCGGGAAAACGTTCTTTAACGTTACGCTGCCCTTGTTAACGCCGACCATTTTCTTTAATCTGGTTATGCAGACGATCAACGGATTTCTGGCTTTTACGCAGAGCCTAATCATCACCGACGGACGTCCGTTGAATACGACGCTGTTTTACGCGGTTTACATGTACCGGCAGGCGTTCCAGTACGGTAACGCCGGTTACGCGGCGGCTTTGGCCTGGGTCATGCTGGCGTTTATCGGTATATTGACGTTCATTTTGTTTCAGACCAAAAAATATTGGGTTTACCGGCAGGATTAACGGAAAGGAGCTGAAAAAAATGAAAGCAAGAAAAATAACCGAAACGATTTTATACCATCTGTTGGTCTGCGGCCTCGGACTGCTGATGCTGTATCCGTTAATCTGGATGTTCATGAGTTCGTTTAAAGAAACGACGTCGATTTTCAGAACGGCAGGGACGCTCATTCCGGAGGAATTTACGCTCGCGAATTATACGAACGGCTGGCGCGGAATGGGCGGCGTTTCGTTCGCCTCGTTCTTCAAGAATTCGATTTTCATTTCGCTGACGGCGACAGCCGGGACGCTTGCGTCTTCGGCGCTGGTTGCGTTCGGCTTGTCGCGCTGCCGCTTTCGCGGAAAAGGGCTGCTGCACGCCGCGATGCTGGCGTCGATGATGCTCCCGGGGCAAATCCTGATGGTTCCGCAGTATCTCTGGTACCAGAAACTCGGCTGGATCGGATCATATGCGCCGCTAATCGTTCCGTACTGCTTCGCCGTTCAAGGTTTCTTCGTCTTTTTATTCATGAATTTCATAGAGGGCATCCCGAGAGAACTCGACGAGGCGGCGAAAATCGACGGCTGTTCCTACTATGGGATCTTTTTCCGAATTATTCTTCCGCTCGTGTCCCCGGCGTTGATTACCGGCGCGATCTTCTCGTTTATGTGGCGTTGGGACGACTTCATGTCGGCGCTGCTGTATATCAACGATGTCGCGAAATATCCGGTTTCCCTGGCGCTTAAGCTCTTCTCCGATCCTGGTTCGTCCTCAGATTTCGGCGCGATGTTCGCAATGTCGGTTCTTTCTCTGGTGCCGATCGTCGTCGTCTTTATCCTGTTCCAAAAGTATCTGGTCGAAGGAATTGCCTCGACGGGTATTAAAGGTTAGAATCGTCAGGAATCGAATTCGAAGCCTGATCCGCGCCGCGGAGGGAAAGGATGGAACTTACGAACGTAGGGATTATTGGCTGCGGTAATATCGCAAAAATTCACGCAAAAGCGCTTCAAGCGATTGACGGCGTTTCGATCGCGGCGTTTGTCGATATTGATCTCGTCAAAGCGCGGTCGTTAGCGGTAACGTACGGAAACGGGAAAAGCAAGCTCTACGCTTCTTTCGACGAGATGATAAAATGGGAAAAGCGGCTGGATGCGCTGCATATCTGTACGCCGCATTACCTGCATGTTCCGATGACAATCGACGCGCTGAATCATGGGATTAACGTTTTCATGGAAAAACCCCCGGCGATCAAACGGCGGGAATTCGAAGAATTGCTGACGCGCGCCGCCGGATGCGATCGGCGTGTCGCCGTCTGTTTTCAGAATCGCTATAACGGCAGTTTCATTAAAGCGCAGGAAATTCTCCGAAGCGGGAGACTCGGCAGACCGATCGGTGCGAAAGGGATCGTAACCTGGAACCGCGGTCGGGAATATTACGACGCGGCAGCTTGGAAAGGAACGCTTTCCGAGGAAGGCGGCGGCGTATTGATTAACCAATCGATTCATACGTTAGACCTGATGGTCCTGATGATTGGGGAACCGGTTCAGGTCGAAGCTACTTTTTCTAATCACCGCTTAAAAGGTCGGATCGAGGTTGAGGACACGCTTGAAGCGTTTATCCGTTTCGCGCATGCCGACGCGCTATTTTACGCTTCGAACGCGTATGCCGACGATTCGCCGATTTTGCTCGAGGTTGTCTGCGAAAAAGGAAAATTACGGATTGAAGGGAATACGCTGACCGTTTGGAATGAAGCGGGCAGCCGGGCGAAATATGAATTTCAGACGGCGGCGCTAAACAGAAAAGCCTACTGGGGCGATTCGCATCCGGCCTGTATTGCGGACTTCTATAACGGCCTGCGTGAGAATCGCTCGACTTTGGTCGAACTGGCATCCGTTAAGGACACTTTTTCATTAGTGATGGATATTTACGAATCGGCGAAAGAAAATCGCGTTGTAAACCGGAAGGAAAAATAAACGTTATGAAAAAAGTCAAACTCGGCGTGATCGGCGTCGGAAATATGGGCACAGCGCATATTAAAAATATCTTGGACGGAAAAGTCCCGGATCTCGAAATCAGCGCCGTCGCAGATCGAAAGGAAGCGCGCCGCGAATGGTGCAGGAAACAGCTGCCGGAGTCGGTTCGGATTTTTTCGGAAGGAACGGCGCTGATCGAGAGCGGCGCTTGCGACGCGGTACTGATCGCAGTTCCGCATTATCAGCATCCGGAATTATCGATCGCGTCCTTCAACGCGAATCTTCACGTATTATGTGAAAAACCGGCGGGGGTTTATACGAAACAAGTACGCGAAATGAACGACGCCGCGCTTGAATCAGACGTCATCTTTGCGATGATGTTTAATCAGCGGACGAACTGCGTTTACCGAAAGATTCATGAAATGATCCACGGGGGAGAAATCGGCGCGATCCGCCGTGTCAATTGGATTATTACCGACTGGTACCGAACGCAGATTTACTATGATTCGGGAAGTTGGCGCGCGACTTGGGCGGGCGAAGGCGGGGGCGTATTGCTGAACCAATGTCCGCACAATCTCGACCTGATCCAGTGGCTCTTCGGTCTCCCAATCCGCGTTCAAGGCTTCCTTCACGAAGGGAAATGGCACGATATTGAGGTCGAAGACGACGTGACGGCTTATTTAGAATTCGAGAATGGCGCGACCGGCGTTTTCGTTACCTCTACCGGCGACGCGCCGGGGACGAACCGGCTTGAAATTACCGGCGAAAAGGGAAAGCTTGTCAGCGAGAACGGGAAGCTGACTTTCTGGAAGCTTAAGGAAAGTTTGCCCGTTCATTTAACAACCTGCCAAGGCGGTTTCGATAAACCGGAAATGGAAGTCATCGACGTTGAAACGGACGGGAAGAACGAAGAACATGTCGGCGTCATGAACGCGTTCGCAGGAAAAATCCTGCGCGGGACGCCGCTCGTCGCCGACGGCGCCGAGGGAATCCGCGGCCTCGAACTTTCGAACGCGATCCATCTATCCGGCTGGCTCAACCGACCGGTTACGCTCCCGATCGACGAAAATTTATTTTTGGCGGAGCTGAATAAACGCCGCGCTGCGTCGCGCGCGAAAGAAGACCAATCGATCGTATTTGACACCGACGGTTCATACGGGAAATAAAGGATCCAGGAAAGGAACTGTGAAATGATTAATCAGGTACTTATTACCGGCTTTGCGGATGAAATTTGCGCCGATTTAAACAAACAAATCGAGGTCATCAAGGCGTTGGGGATCGTTCATATCGAAATGCGCGGGGTTAATGGCCGGCCGTTGGTCGATCATTCTCTCGACAAAGTCTGGCAGATCAAAACGCTTCTCGATCAAAATCAAATCAAATTGTCCGCCGTCGGATCCCCGATCGGGAAAATTATGATCACGGATTCGTTCGAACCGCATTTTGAACTCTTTAAGAAGACGGTCGCGATCGCTAAAATCCTGAACACGCGCAATATCCGCATGTTCAGTTTCTTTATTCCGGAAGGCGAAAACCCGGACGAATATCAGGCGGAAGTTTTCGCGCGGATTGAAAAGCTCGTCGATTACGCCCGGGACCAGGACGTTTTACTCCTCCACGAAAACGAGAAAGATATTTACGGAGACGACGCGAAACGCTGTAAAGCGTTGATGGATCGTTTTTCATGCGGCCATTTCCAAGCGATTTTCGATTTCGCCAATTTCGTTCAGGTGGGACAGGATACGCTTGAGGCGTATAAGCTGCTGAAACCTTGGATCCGCTATATTCATATCAAAGACGCGCTGACCGAAACGAAAGCGGTTGTTCCGGCCGGCGAAGGCGACGGTCATGTCGAAGAAATCTTACGCGAGTTGTTCGAGAGCGGTTTCGGCGGCTTCCTGTCGCTCGAGCCGCATCTGGCGACCTTCGACGGATTCGGACGTTTGGAAAAAGGCGGCGGCGCGGATAAAGACGCGCTGACCGGCCCGGAAGCTTACGCGCTCGCCTACCGTGCGTTAAAGAAGATATTGGCGCGGCTCGGCGTTTCGGTAAAGCCTTTGTAGATTCAGCAAAAATTACAAGTTGTTTCAGTCGATCGTCAGAAAGCGCTTTTCTCCGGGATTAAGCGCTTCTTTTTTCGAATTCTTTCTTAAATGCGGCCGGCTTCGGCCGCGTCTCAATTCGGCGGGTTCCGTTTGAAGCTGCTCCGATTTTCCCGCGCGTCGATAATAAAACGCGCATTTCTTCCTCTCTCTGCTGAGGCCGCCGTTATGCGTTCATAGGTTAAAACAGAAACTCCGCGAATACTTCTTCGAACGTTTTGATCCCTTGCTCGTCAAGATGAAATTTATACGAATTTTCATCGAATTCGGATCCACATAGCCCTTTATAAGCCGAATCGGGACAATCGTATCCCACGCTTCGAGCAAGCGCAACCGCAAACTCGGCGTACGCCTCCGCGACAGCGGTCACGACATTCCCGTCTGTTACGACAGGGGCATAAACGATATTCTTTTCCCGGATGAACGGAAGCCTTTCGTTCATTTCGACATAAAGTTGATTGGTAAACTTCTTATCGTCCAACAGCCCTGCCATTGATAAAAACAGCGGTCCTCCGCAAATCGCTCCAATCACAAAGTCAGGGTATTTCTTTAAGTTTCGGAGAAAAGAAATCAGGGCGTTATCCTTCAGTGAATCACGCACATCGCTGCAGCCCGGCAGAACCAAACAGTCATACTCTTCGATATTGAAATCAGCTAATGTCTTTTCCGGTTTAACCATAATACCTTCTTCGGAACAGACAGGGCCGTCGCCGGACGCGAATACTACAGTGGGCGAATCGAAACGCCATTTGAACAACGCGATGGTATTCCCGATCTCCTGCATACTGAATTGCGGATATATTAACAACGCTATTTTTTTATTCATGACTGATTTCCTGTAAAACCGTTCTGGAGGAAGCGGGTAAGTTGCATCCTTTTTCTTAAACAAAAAACTTCCCGCACTTCATTCCGCGCGGGAGGTTCGCCGTTTTACAACACGTTCCAGGGATTGACGTAACCGCCGCCGTAGCGCACCTCAAAATGCAGGTGAGGGCCGGTCGAATTTCCGGTACTGCCGCCGGCGCCGATGACCTGTCCTTGCGAAACCGCCTGGCCGCAGCCGACCGAAACGGACGACAAGTGAGCGTACAGCGTCTGGTAACCGTTCCCATGATCGATCATGACCATAATCCCGTACCCGCCGCTGATCGGCCCGGAATAGATAACCGTTCCGCCGTCGGAAGCGAAAATCGGTCCGCCCAATACTGTCGCCATGTCGAGCGCCATGTGCCCGGACCAGAAATCATTTCCGGAGATCGAGTGGCTCGCGGTCGGCCAGACGAACGACCCGTTCCCGTAGCCGGCGTAGTCCCAGTCGCAGCCGCCCGGGCCGAGAATCTTCTTTTTGACGCCGGAGTCTTTCGAATAATCGAAAACGACCGGACTGATAACCGCGGTCGCGCGGTAGCCGCCCGGAAGGAGGACGTATTCGCCGGCCTTGATAACCGGCGAAGTAATATCAAGTTTATTCGTCGGGTAAGTCAGGATCGCTTTAGGATCGACATGATATTTATCCGCGATACGCTGCAGGACGTCATTTTCTTTCCACTTATAATAAATCCCGTCGCCCGGCGGGATAACCAGATCGTCGCCGATCGAAATATTATGCGCGTCGTCATGAAGCACGTCGTAATTTGACCAAAGGATCGTTTCCGGCTCCAAGTTGAAACGGCTGGCGATACTATAAATCGAGTCGCCGGGCTGGATCGTATATTTCGTCGCCTCAGTTTGCGTCGATTCAGGTTTATCGGTTATCAAAATCGCGGATCGCTTAACCGCCCGTTCGGAATCGGAGGAAAACGGCGGAATTTCGTTCGGGAGCGATTTGTTCGATTCAACGCGTTCAACGTAACTCGCGCCGATTCCCGCGCTGAGTTTCTCCTGATCGACGGTTCCGCGGATGACCGGCGTCCGCTGCGAGATGACGATCCCCATGAAGAACATCGCCGCGAAAGCGATCAGCCAAAACAGGATCACGATCCAAACGGAGGGCCCGCGCCCATCCGTCCGATTTTCAAAAGATCTCAAGCCGCCTCCGTCAAATTCTCCAGGAATTCGGCGTTCGTCTTCGCTTTTTGCATCCGCTGGATAATCGCTTCCGTCGCGACGGCGGTATCCATTCCGGCGCCTTGCGGCGGCTGTGAAATCATCTGCATATACATTCGGCGCATGAGCCAAACGCGCGGCAAGTCCTGGCCGATCAAAAGGTCTTCGCGGCGGGTACCCGATTTTTCAATATCGATCGCCGGATAAATTCGCCGTTCCTGCAGCTTGCGGGACAAGTGAAGTTCCATATTGCCGGTCCCTTTGAATTCTTCGTAGACGACGTCGTCTAAACGCGAACCGGTATCGACCAACGCCGTCGCTAAAATCGTCAACGAACCGCCTTCCTCGAGGTTACGCGCCGCGCCGAAGAAACGTTTCGGCGGATACATCGCAGACGGATCCATCCCGCCGGAAAGCGTCCGTCCGGACGGGTTGACGACCATGTTATAAGCGCGGGCGAGACGCGTCAGCGAGTCAAGCAGAATAACGACATCCTTCCCGACTTCAACCAGACGCTTCGCGCGCTCAAGGGTAATTTCCGACGTGCGGACATGCTGATTGACCGGTTCGTCGAACGTCGAGGCGACGACTTCCGCGTCGACCGAACGATCCATATCGGTAACTTCCTCCGGCCGTTCGCCGATCAGCGCGATAATCAAATGAATCTCCGGATAACGCGCCGAAATTGCGTTAGCGACCTGTTTCAAAATCGTCGTCTTACCGGCTTTCGGCGGCGAAACGATCATGCCGCGCTGACCGCGGCCGATCGGCGCAATCAGATTAATCAGCCGCGTCGCCATTCCCGACGAACCATATTCCAGATCGAACTGGTTGTCCGGGAAAATCGGCGTCATCGATTCGAACGTTTTGCGTTTTTTCGCCTGTTCCGGCGTTTGTCCGTTGATAGATTCAATACGCAGCAAGCCGTAGTGCCGCTCCGACTCGCGCGGCTGGCGGACAAAGCCGATAACCTGATCGCCGTTGCGCAAGTCGTATCGGCGCAGCTGCGCCTGTGAAACGTAGACGTCTTCTTTCCCGACTTGATAATTCGTGCGGAGGAATCCGATCCCCTCATTTTGAATCTCGAGAATTCCGCCGCGGATATCGACCCCTTCCCGTTCGCCCTCCGCCTGCCGGATCTTGACGATCAAGGTGTCTTTTTTTAATCGGTTCGCGTTCGGGACGTCTAAATCAGCGGCGATTTTTCGTAATTCCTTTAACGGAAGATTGAATATTTCTTCTGCTCTCATATATTTTTTTCCAATTCGTCGAATTTTGATCCGATTCGTTTCCGGCTCGCCTTTCGCGGGCTGACAACCGCTGAATGGATCGAAAACGGTCAACCTGACGAATCCTTTTGGATCTGCGCGTCGTCAGCGTTGGAACAGTTTTCAGAGGGTTATTTTACCTAATGGATTGATTTTAACTTTCTTATATTTATTTGCGCCCGTAGTAATCTAAATTGTACAACAAAGGTATTATCCGAATTATAGCACTTAATCCGGCGACTGGGTTGAATCCGGCAGGATTAGGTCGGGAAATTGCTGACGCCAGTCCCGACGGATTTCATCGATCGCCGGATTCCCCGAATAAAATCCGTGCATCTCGTCGGGGAGCAGCGCCGCGATCCGGCACATAATATCGTCGGTCATCTCGCGCAGCGATTCGCCGCGCCGCTCAGGATCAATCCGCCCGTACCGCTGAGGCGGACCGAAGCGGAACGTCAGCGTCGGACGGCGCAGCCGTTTTAAATCGGAAAAGAATTTCCCCGTGCCGATAACGGCGGCGGGAACGATCGGGACGTTCGCTTTCAGAGCGATCATGGCGACGCCTTCTTTTCCCTGGTTCAAACTATTCGTTTTCGAACGCGTTCCTTCCGGAGAAAGCGCGAACGATTTCCCTTCCTGAAGCCAGTTGAAAGCGGCCTTTATAGCGGCGAAATCGGCTCTCGAACGATCGATCCAAACCAGCTGCGCTGAAGATACGACCCATTGCAAAAATCGATTGTTTTTATATTTATCGGTAATAAACGCAGACCAATCGTCGCGGCGATGCTGGGTCGCGAAAATCGGAAAGTCGGTATAGCTGACGTGATTCAAGACGATCAGGACGGGGCCCTCCGCCGGTAAAAACTCTAAATTTTCAATCGTCGTTTTTGTAAAAACTTTATAAAGTTTATCGACGATTTTCAACAGCGTCGTTCGCTTCAATGTAACCCTCCCGTTGATTCAGCGTTGAATTGGTTGAACTCAAATCTTGCGCGGCGCCGCGCTTACGGCTTTATGAAAGATTGATGAAAGGAAAACGCCTTTTCATCTCATCAATCTTTCATCCGATAACAATTCACGGTCGCCGGCGAACGTTTATCCCGCCGGCGGCCGGATAATCTATTTCCGCTATTCGGATTTTACTTCGATTCGGACCGAAAGGATCGCGTCTTCCGTCGTCAGCGCCGGAATCAGCTCGACGCCCTCGACGACTTTCCCGAAAATCGGATACGATTCGGTCAGCTTCGCGATTTCTTTCTGAACTTCCGCTTCAATTTCGGCGTCGCTCAATTTATTTTCTTCTTTCGCCTGATCGTTCAGCGCTGAAATCGTTTCCTTGTAAAAGGCGTTAAGATCGTTCGTAAAGAAGAACTTCGACCCGTTTTTATCTTTTCCGCCGTTGACGAGCCCGACAAGGCCGGCTTCGCCGTAACTGAGATCGTTAACGTCGTTCGCGAAGAGATAACCCGGATTGCCCATGCCGTTTCCGGCGGGATCGCCCGTCTCAGCGATAAAGCCTTCTTTAACCCGGTAAAACGGGTTCCCGTCGTACCAGCCTTCGTTGGCCAGGAAAACGAAGCTGTTGACCGCTAGCGGCGATTCCTTTTCGAGCAGATCGAAAACGATCGTGCCCCGGGTCGTTTCGACGACGGCGCGATAGTCCTGATCCCCGTCGATTACAATCGGCGGCAGCTCGCGGTAAAAATCTTTTTGAAGCTTAAAATAGGCTAAATAATTATCGAGCGTCTCCGCTTCCCAGCCGCCGCGGAACGAATTCATGTTCAAAAAGATCGTCGGCGTCCCGGCGATCAGGCCGGTCGCGGAGGCTTTATCGAAATCGACCGATAATTTCGTCCGCATCGTTTCGTCGGCATAGTCTTTTTCCCATTGCGCAAGGTCCAATCCTTCGACTTTCGCCATCTGATCTTTCAGCCAGCTTTCATATTCGTTAAGCGTTTCAAACCGCGACCAATCGGACTGCGCCGCGTACAGAAGATGTTCAACTGCAAAGAACAGTTTCTCATCCTGTTTCCCGGCCGCATTCGCCGCCCAAGCCGACATCGGCGCTTTCGTATGATACGGAAGCGGGAAATGGCGGTAAACGTATAAAACGTCATCCGGATGTTTCGCCTGATATTCGAGAAGCGCCAAACCTGCCAGCGAACAGTATGGGCATTCAAAATCCGAGTACATCAAAATTTTCATCGCCGCGTCTTCCGGCCCGATCGTCCAGTCTTCTTCGGTAATATCGCCCAGCCCGTCGACGATTGACGGATCGGGCTGGATCCCTTTGGAGATCGTCCCTTCCATGCGTTCGGATCCGATCGGCGCGATCTCAGCCGCGCTCCATGACTCCGCAGCCGCCCCGGAAACAACGATCAGCGCCGTCAAAATTAAGCCCATGATAAACGAATAGCGAATTTTATTCATAATACCTATACCTTTCTTCAACGATTAACTCGATTCTAACGCGAATAACTCAATTTCGAGCTTAAATTTTACTCTAAGCGATCAGGCAATTTCCGAAACCGGGATCCGCCCCGCGTCAGCCGGCAGAACGCCGCGGTCAATCATGACGCGGACGACGGTCCGCGTGACCTGATCCGCGTCGCCGGACGCGTCGATCGTTACCCAACGCCGCGGCGCTTCCGCCGCCAACGCCAGGTACCCGCCGCGGACACGTTCATGAAACGGCAGATCGTAATCGTCCATCCGGTTCCATTCATCATGATTCGAGAGCCTTCGGCGCAGCCCGACCTCAGCCGGCAAATCAAACAGCAACGTCAAATCGGGGACGAGGTTCCCTGTCGCGAACGCGAGCAGTTGGCGCAGCGGTTCAAGCGGCGTTTGATGGCCGTATCCCTGGTACGCTAACGTCGAATCGGCGAATCGGTCCGAAATAACGATCGTTCCCGCCGCCAGAGCCGGGCGCAGAACGGTCTCGACCAATTGGGCCCGTGCGGCGTTAAACAGCAAAATTTCCGTCCGCGCTTTCATCGAGCGGTTTTTCATATTCATCAGAATCTCGCGGACCTGATCGCCGATCTCCGTCCCGCCCGGTTCCCGCGTCGTTAATAGCGGAATCTTCAGCCGCTCGAAAACGCGGATGATCCGTCTGAGCTGCGTCGATTTTCCCGATCCGTCCGGACCTTCAAACGTAATAAACATGCTGCTGACCGTCCCCCTGTCTAACAATTCGATTCAATCCCATTCAACCAGCCGGTTACCAACCCTGATCTGCGTCGCGGATCGGCGCGTCGGGGCGGTAAACGCGGATAAAACGGCGCGGTTCTTTCCCGATCGACTTGGATAATAAGCCGTGTTTCTCGATCAGCGCATGCTCCAACGCGCGAACCGCCGCGTCGGCCGGCGGCAAATCGACCCAATCCGTATTCCCGGTTAAGACCGTCTCGATCGCCTGGAAAGTTTCGTCTTCGGCGCGATCGCGGTTCGATTCCCGCTGACGGATCGGGACGTCGAAAAGAGAGGATAAGCCGGACTCAATTTGATTAATCGTATTCGAACGCAGCACGTAAACCGGAATCCCGCGCGTTTCCGCGTCGACGATAACCGCCTGGCGGTCGCGATAATACGGACGCAGCGTCATCAACGCGTCCGCCTCTTCGACCTGGTTCGCGATCAGCGCGCGAACGCCGAGACGTTCCGCCGCGCGTTGGAAACGGTTGCGCGCGACGCCATGAAGGAAAAGCTTTAAGGAGCGCCGTTCTTTTCGCGTCGTTTTTTCGCCCGGCTCCATTCTTTCGTCCGCGCTCCCCGATCCGTTCAGCGGCGTCTCGGGGCCAAAAACCGCCGCGTTCCCACCCGACGGCGAAAACAAACTGTTCGCCGTCAGCTGGTTCCGGCGCGTATGTCCGCTGATCCGGTAAATATTGCTGTTCGCGACCGGGTTCCGTTCCGGATAACGCGAATGGTTCGGCGGCTGAAGGACTCCGCCGCGGCTTTCAAGAACCGGGGGGGCCGCTTTCGCGCGCGTAATCCGGCCGTCCGCCTCGCGGCGGCGCGATTCCGGTTCGAGCGCAACGCCGCGGACGAGCGCGTCGACCGCGGCGGCAATATCTTCGTAAACGATCAGATGATCGCGCGCGACGATTTCGACCAACGTGTTAAACGTCGGCGGCGACCGCCGTTCCAGGACTGTTTTCTGGGTACCGCGGCGGCGCGCCTCCTCGTCGGAGAGCGTGACCGATTCGATCCCGCCGATCAGGTCGGACAGCGTCGGATTCATCAACAGGTTGTTGATCGTTTGTCCGTGCGCCGTGCCGATGAGCTGAACGCCGCGTTCGGCGATCGTCCGCGCTGCCTGCGCTTCGCTCTCTCGTCCGATTTCGTCAATAATAATGACTTCCGGATTATGATTCTCTACCGCTTCGATCATGACCTCATGCTGGAGCGCGGGTTTGGCGACCTGGAGTCGGCGCGCCTTTCCGATCGCCGGATGAGGAATATCGCCGTCGCCGCCGATTTCGTTCGAGGTATCGACGATAACGACGCGCTTCCGCTCTGATAAAATTCGCGCCGCTTCGCGTAAGATCGTCGTCTTTCCGATTCCCGGCTTTCCGAGGATCAGGATACTTCGATCCGCGTCGATCAGATCGCGAAGAATTTCCGCCGTCCCGAAGATCGCCCGCCCGATTCGGCAGGTCAATCCGATGATACGACCGTTACGGTTGCGGATCGCCGATATACGGTGGAGCGTCCGTTCCATTCCGGCGCGGTTATCCAGATCGAACGCGCCGACATTCGCGCAAACGGTCTCGATCATGCCGGCTTCAACCTCACGATCGGTCAAGACGGTTTCGCTGTCGCCGAAGCGCGCCGCCGGAAGCCGCCCAAGATCTAAAACGATTTCCGTCAACGCTGACAAATCGCCGCCTCTTTCGACCGCGGCCGCTAAATCTTCCGGCAATATTTTTAAAAGCCGTTTTGTATCTTCTATATTATTTCGACTAAATTCCATTCGTTACGTTTCTTTTTTAGAAAAATCAATTTCATGGAACGTTGCGACGGTCAGATCCGAAAACGATTCGACCGCCCGCTCCCGCCGCCGCGATATGGGAACGGTAAGCTGTTTCAGATACAGCGCCTGATCGACGCGATCCGTATATTCGGCGGAGACGCAGCCGTCTAATAACGGCTGGCGTTCAGGTATACAGATCGAAAGCCGCGTTTCCGGCATCGCTCCGGACTGAACGATCAGGGCCGACAACGCGATCCGGATATCGGCTTCCGAACCTGAAGTCAGCCAGAGTTCGATATACAGCGTCTGCCTTGATCCGGTCACGGCGGCAAATCCGAGAATTCGTTCCCCGTCGCGCAATCCGTACATCCGGCAGCCGCGGCGATAATACGGAGCGGCGGTGCCGTGATGATCGCGCAAACGGCGCCAATAATAACGCTGAAACGGATCGGCCGCCGCGCTGTTCCTTAATGGCTGCCAGCGGGCTTCGTTCTTTGCCCCGATGATTTTGAGGAACGGGGCGGCTGAACCGCTGTAAACGGATTGCAGCCCGCGGCGAATAAAACCGCTTCGTAAAAAAACGTCGCTCAGGCTTGAATCCTGATCAAGCGTCACAGCGCAATTATACAGCCCTTCGCGTCCGACGCGCCGGACCGTTTCGTCGATCAGCGCGCTGAAATCATCGATATCCGAATCGTTCGTCCGGACGGCGCTCGCGATCCAACCCGTCCGCCGCGTCGCTTCAAAGCGCGTAAAAAAAGCCAGCTTTGCCTGACCGCTCCGAGTCGTCGCGACCGTCAGCAGGCGATCCGGCTGAAGATGTGTCGCCGAAACGGCTAACAGGAAACGGGACGGTTCGTTCCGCGTAAACCGTTCCGCGTTCAGGAGCGAATCCAGCCGCGTTTCAGGATGAAGAAAGAAAAAGGTATCGCTTAAATAAGCCGGTCGAGCTAAGGACAATGCAAATTCCTTATCAAAGCGCGGTTTAATCGCGGCGCTGAAGAACGCTGTAAACGATCGCCAGCGCGATCGCGGCGAGGATGAGCCCCCCGCCAAGAAACGCGATGATCGGCGAACGCGTTTCGCTTAACGCCTGCTGAGCCTCGGATTGAAGTTTCTGTTCCAATACGGCTTGCTTCTGCGCGCCGAAATTCACCTGAATAATATCGCCCGCTTTGATCTCGATTTCGTTATTCATCGCAGTCGTCGGATTATAGTCGTTCGGAAGCGCGACGCTGATAACGTAGGTCCCTTCCGGGACTTCCGGGAAACAGAGATTTTCAAAGCCGGTCGTCAGCCCGGTAAAATTCTCGGTACCGTTGCGCTTGGTAACGCTGACCGCGCCGCCCGCGACGCCGCGTTCGTTTCCCTGAACGGTCGAATTTCCGTTCAAGTCGTCGAAAAGCATAATACACACCGAAGCGTTCCCGTCGTAGGGCGTCGGCGTCGGTAAGATCGGCGTCGGCGTCGGGGAAGGCCCGATCGTCGGCGTCGGCGTCAATACCCGTCCCAACAGCAGCCGCGTATCGGCTATCAACGAACAGTCGACGTCCAGATCGTTCAGCTGCCGCAGCGAATCGATATCAATCCCCATCTTAAGCGAAATACTCAAACAGGTATCGTTTGCCTGGACCGTATAATAAATATTGCCGTCATAGTCCGGCGTCGCGGATACGAGTACCTGCGCCCGAACCGCCCCTAAATTCAGGAACAGGCAAATCGGAATCGCCAAGGCAAAACACTTGATTAAGATTGAAGGAACGGATATCTTTCTCATCTCTCAAAATTATATCATCGAATCTTTTTTTTTCGCGTCCGCTTCCGCGATCATCGCTTTCGCCGCCAGGATATTTTCAGCGCCGGCGCCGCCGATTACCATCGCGATCTCGCGCAGCGAGGCCTCGTCATCCAGGCGGATAACGGCCGTTTCGGTTCGATCGCCGCTGAACGACTTGCGGACCTGAAAATG
>JASBYO010000049.1 GCA_029983925.1 Flexilinea sp. | reverse complement strand
GCCTCGAAGAAGCGGAATGAATTGAATACCGAAGGTATCGATTTGATGTTCTCGTCGACGGCCGAAGGCGAAGTTGAGCAGACGGCGATGGAAATCGCGCTGCGCGAGGCGATGGAAAAAGCGAAATCGCGTAATAAAAACGACAAGAAGAAGAGCGGCATTTCCTCCGAGCAGGCGGATATTTTGGCTCGTACGCTGAACAACAAGGCCGGGTAATCGGTTTTTACCAAAAAAACTTCAATCTCCGGAAAAAAGCGGCTCGATGGAGCCGCTTTTTATATTTCGGGATTAAGAGGCCGCCTTTCCGTTTCCTCCGTCCAAAAGATTCCGTATGATTTTATTGCGGCAGTTTTGATTCCTTCGCAATGGTTGATATAATCGACCCAAAAGAAATTCAACGATTCGGACTGAGGGAGAATCATGGGGACGGACAGATATGTCGTAAAAGTCGGAACGTCGAGCCTGACCGGCGGATCGACGAAAATAGATATGCCGAGACTGATCGATTTGGTCCGTCAGCTGACGGTTCTAAAAAAACGCGGAATTGAGATATTGCTGGTCAGCTCCGGCGCGGTAGCCGCGGGACGCGAACTTCTAAATGATCCGGCTTTCTCGAAACATGTTCCCCGCAAACAGATGTTGTCGTCAATCGGGCAGCCGCGGCTGATGTCGATTTATATGGATGTCTTCGCGATGTACGGCGCGGTCGCAGCTCAGGTCTTATTGACGCGGCGCGATCTTGTGCATCGGACCGGTTATCTTAACGCGCGCAATACGATTGAACTGTTGCTGGAACACGGCGTTATTCCGATTCTTAACGAAAACGATACGACCGCGACGGATGAGATCCGTTTAGGGGATAACGATACGCTCTCGGCGTATATATCCGGATTGACAGGGGCGGGAATGTTGATCCTGATGACGGATCAGGAAGGACTTTTTACCGCGGATCCGAGCCGTCATGCGGACGCGGCGCTGATTCCGCGCGTTGACGGGGGCGAAATCCCAGCCGATATTTGGGCGGCTGCGGGCGGTTCGGCCAACGGTTTGGGTACCGGCGGTATGACGACGAAGGTTCGCGCCGCAGATATCGCCCGGCGCATGGGTACGGTTGTCAAAATTGTCGACGGGAACATTCCGGACTGCCTGTTAAAAATTGCCGACGGTGAAGATTTCGGGACGACGTTCACGGCGATTCAATCTACGCTTGAAAGCCGGAAACGATATCTCCTTTCAGGTTATCGGGCCGACGGCGCGGCGATTGTTATTGATTCCGGCGCCGCGTCCGCGCTTCGGAACGGTAAGAGCCTTCTGCCCGCCGGAGTCCGGAATGTCGTCGGGACGTTTGAACGCGGCGAAACGGTTCGGATCGCCGATCCTGAAGGGCGCGAGATCGCGATCGGGATGACGAATTATTCATATGACGATGTTCTGAAACTTTGCGGCTGCAAGGCGAACGAGATCGAGGGCGTTTTGGGTTATTCGTTTGCCGATGAAATTGTTCACCGCGACCATATGATCTTTGATCGGGAGAATAACTGAGATGACGGATGTTGAAAAAATCGGGCGATACGCGCGCCGCGCGTCGGAAAGCTTAACCGAAGCTTCCGCGGATATTAAAAACGCTTGTTTGCTGCGGCTGGCGGATCTGCTCGAAGCGGAAATGGAAAAGATTCTCGCTGCGAACTCGTTTGACGTTCGGGACGGGAAGCGGGCGCTGACGGAAGCGATGGCCGATCGTCTGATGCTGAATGAAGAGCGGATCAAGGGGATCGCCGCCGACGTTCGTTCGGTCGCCGGCCTCGGCGATCCGGTCGGCGAGATTTTTGAATCGCGGGTCCATGCGAACGGTATGCGGATCGAAAAACGGCGCGTTCCGATCGGAGTCGCAGCCGTGATTTACGAATCGCGTCCGAACGTGACGATCGACGCTGCCTCTTTAATGATTAAGTCCGGGAACGCGGTCATATTACGCGGCGGGAAAGAGACGATACGAACGAATCAGGCGCTGGTTGAATTGGTTCATGAAGCGCTGCTCGCTGTCGGGCTGGATCGGAATTGCGTCCAGTTTATTGATTTGCCGGATCGGAGTCTGCTGCTCGATTTACTGCGTCAGCCGACATTCATCGATATCGTGATTCCCCGCGGCGGCCGCGGGCTGCATCAGTTTTGCCGTGAGAATAGCCAAATTCCAGTTATTACCGGCGGTATCGGCGTTTGCCATTTGTTTGTCGATGAGAGCGCGGATTTTGTGAAAGCCGCGTCGGTTATTCGGAACGCTAAGGTTCAACGACCGACCGTCTGCAACGCTTTGGAAACCTTGTTGGTCCATCGTTCGATTGCCGCGCAATTTTTACCCATGATTTGCAATTTACTTTCTATGGATGGAGTCGCTTTTCGCGTAGATGATAGTTGTGCTGAAATTTTGGCTTTAAACGGTATTAACACCGCGGCTTATCAACTTGCGCAAATCGGCGATTTTGATATGGAATGGCTGGATTTAACCCTGAGCGTTCGGGTTGTTGACACTTTAGATGATGCGATTTCGCATATCCGTTTGCATAGCACGGGACATTCGGACGGAATTCTGACGGAGTCGTTTGAGAACGCTGATCAATTTGTGCGGGCGGTTAATTCTGCCTGCGTTTACGTCAACGCCAGTACGCGCTTTACCGACGGTTCGCAGCTCGGTTTGGGCGCGGAGATCGCGATTTCAACGCAGCCGTTGCACGCGCGCGGGCCGATGGCGCTGCGAGAACTGACGACGTATAAATGGGTTATTCAAGGCGATTATCAGATCAGGCCGTAGACTTCCGAATTTAGACTTTTGTGAGAATCTATTGATTTTGGGCTGAACATTTCAGTCCGGAAATGAAGTATATTTGCTTTTAATAATGCGCTTCCTTCCGAAGACGGCTCTCCCTTAGGGAAAGATTTATGTTTGGTTTGTTGGTAACCCTCTGTCTGATTTTTTCAGCGTTCGGTTTTTTTGCCGTTTTTTGAAAATTACGATTTGATTTTCCGAATCGAACGGTCGGAAGACGAATTCCAGGAAGATGGAACTTTTTTTATGTGGGCAGCGTTTCTATTTTAGACTGCAGTGCTGAATTTGAATTTTGAAAAAAAGGAAAGAAAAAATGAAAAAAGCTATTTTGATTATTTCAACAGTTTTATTGGTTTCCGTCATGATGACGGCGGGTGTTTTTGCAAGTTCTTACGGCTTCTTAAATTATGAGTTGGGCGCTAATGAGCCTGATGTCTCTCTATCAACGCTGGATGAATATGATGAGGAACAAGGTTTCGGCGATCCTGACGGGCTTTATTTTATTACGAAACTTGAATATTACAGCCGTCTTGGCAACTATGAGGCGGAGGTAGTCGCGCCGGAAATTAAAGGCATGGCGGATTTAGAACTCCAGAAGAGCTTGAACGACTATATTAAGAGCGTTGCTTACGATATTATCGATCAGTTCGAAAATGATGCGCGTGCAATTTTATTTGACTTCCCGGAAGACAGCCCGTATTTTGGCGCGAATTATGACTTCGATTTTCCGACGGATTCTGAGTCGGTTCTGACATTGGCGCTTCATTATTCTACCGTTTCCGGATCTTCGGATAGTTCGACGTCCTTCTTCAACTTCAATAAGCATACGCGCGAATTGATTCTGATGGACGATTACTTTACCCCGGGCAGCGATGCGGCAAAGCTGCTTCGCGACGAGATCCTGCGGCAGATGCGTGAGGAGATGGCTGAGGATGAGAATGCGGTTTATTGGATCGACGAGGAATCGGACGAATCGGATATGATGATGGATTGGGATGATCTTCTCGCTGACGTTGGGAACAATAATCAGTATCGAATTGACGAGAATGGAGATTTGGTTATCGTTTTCAATAAATATGATATTGCTCCGGGATATATGGGAAACCCTGAATTCGTAATCCCGCTCGATGTTGTGATGGAGATGGAAGCAACAAGGATTATGCCTTACTAATAAATCATCCGGAAAATCCTCCCGGACGCGCGACAGATTGTCGACTGAAATTAAACCTTGCAATGAGGATATCGGGAATCGAAGATACAACGTTATGCGATAGCGATTAAATTGCGCGTCCAAATTAAAATGAAGCCGCAGGAAAACTCCTTGCGGCTTCATTTTAAGAATCTTTAAGAATCTGACTTTTTTGTGTTCTGCGGCTGTCTCCCCTTTTGATGGAACAGCTATTTTTGTTATAGAATCAGCATTGCGTCGCCGAAGGAGAAAAAACGGTATTCTTCTCGGACCGCAAGCTCGTAAAGTTCAAGCGTTTTTTCTCTTCCGATGAACGCGCTGATCATCATGATTAATGTTGATTTCGGCAAGTGGAAATTTGTGATCAACGCGTCGACGATTCGGAACCGATACCCGGGCAGGATAAAAATCCCGGTATCTCCTTGGATCGGGATAACCGCTTCTGCGGATCCGCTTTCGACCGCCGCCATGGCAGCGCTTTCAAGCGTTCGGACGCTGGTTGTTCCGATCGGGATGATACGCGCGCCGGCTTGCCGCGTTTCGTTAATCCGGTTTGCGGTATCCGCGTCGATTTCGCACCATTCTTTGTGGATTCGATGATCTTTCGGGTCGTCGACGGAAACGGGCTTGAAGGTATCTAATCCGACGTGAAGCGTGATGTCGGCGAAACTGACGCCGCTTGATTCGAGTTTTGAGATAAGCTCGCGCGTAAAATGGAGACCAGCGGTCGGGGCCGCCGCCGATCCGACCGCTTGTTGATCGGCATAGATGGTCTGGTAGCGCGTTTGATCGTTCAATTTTGTATGGATATACGGCGGAAGCGGCATCTCGCCGTTCTTCTGCATGAAATCGTCGAACGGCCCGTTAAAACGCACGGTCCGGCTGGCGCCGTTCGCGTCTTTAAGGACCGTCGCGCTTAAGCCGTCGGCGAGGATCAACCGCGACCCCTCTCGAATTTTCTTCCCGCCGATCAGGCATTCCCATTCTGCGTCGCGCAGCCGCCGCAGCAGCAGAATCTCGACTTTTCCGCCGGTTTCCTTTCTTGCGTATATGCGCGCCGGCAGAACTTTGGTATGGTTTCGGACGAGAAGATCGCCGCGATTCAAAAAATCGCCGATTTCAAAGAAACGCCGATGGAAGACGCGGTCGCTTTTTCGATCGTAAACCATCAGGCGCGAACTGTCGCGCGGTTCGAGCGGAGTTTGGGCGATGCGCTCCGGCGGTAAGCAATAGTCAAAGTCTGCGGTCTTCAATTAGAATTTGTCCTTTCGCGATACTGGATTTTATGGTAAATTGGCTGACCTTCGCCGTAAGTTTACGCGTTTTCAATCAGGCTCCGCCCTTTTTATACGATACCGGATCAAAAAATCGGGGTTATTAAAATAGCGGCGTCTGACCAAACGTCGGTTCGTCGCGCGGCGGTTCGGATTTCAACCATGGGATATTGAGATGATCGTATGCGCCGCGCGTGGCGTTCCGGCCTTGCGGCGTGCGGTTGATGAATCCGAGCTGAAGGAGGTACGGTTCGACAACTTCCATGATTGTATCGGTTTCTTCGCTTAGAGAGGCGGCGATCGTATTCAGTCCGACCGGGCCGCCGTTGAATTTTTCGATAATGGTTAATAAAACGCGCCGATCCATGTCGTCCAAGCCGAACGGGTCAATTCCAAGCAGTTCGAGCGCGTCGCGCGCCGATTCGGCGCTGATTAAGCCGTTGCTGCGAACCTGCGCGAAGTCGCGGACGCGGCGCAGCAGGCGCAGCCCGATCCGCGGCGTCCCGCGCGAGCGGCGCGCGATTTCGTTCAGTCCGCCTTCTTCACAGGCAACGTTAAGCTTTGCCGCCGCGTTTTTCAAAATCTGTTCCATCGCGCAGACTTCGTAGTAATTCAAGCGGTAGATCGCGCCGAAACGGCCGCGCAGCGGCGAACTGACCATGGATAAACGGGTCGTCGCGCCGATTACGGTAAAGCGCGGCAGTTTTAAACGGATCGACCGCGCGGAAGGGCCTTTCCCGACCATGATATCCAGCGCGGAATCTTCCATCGCGGGATATAAAATTTCTTCGACCGAACGGTTCAGCCGGTGTATCTCGTCGATGAATAAGATATCGCCCTCTTGGAGGTTTGATAAAATTGCGGCCAAATCGCCGGAACGTTCGATCGTCGGTCCGGACGTAATCTTTATATTGACGCCCGTTTCGTTCGCCATGACATGGGCCAGCGTCGTTTTCCCAAGCCCGGGCGGTCCGTAGAAGAGAATATGATCCAGCGGTTCTTTCCGCTGGCGCGCGGCGGTCAAAAGGATCGACAGGTTTTCGCGAATGATATCTTGACCGATAATATCGTTCAGATAACGGGGACGGAGCGCGAAATCGGCTCTGTCGTCGGTCGAATTCATCCCCGGGTTAATCAGGCGCTCATTTTCCATGGGTATAATTATACACAGTTGTAACGCGTTGAACTGCATTGTCTCGAAATTCTGTTCAATGATTCTGTCCGACGCGGAAACGATGAGCTTGCCGATTGCGGAGGTTAAAATATATGTTTGGATATCATATCGCCCGTCATCCGATCTTGAACTTGCCGATGATTTGTTTGTGGACCGAAACCGATCATTTCCGACGGGCGGAAGTGCGGATCGTTCCGGATTACGGCTCCAATATCTGTTCTTATTCGGTCGACGGAATCGAATATCTCCATCAGGGCTTTACCGATGTCGGCGGGATGAAATTTTTCGGGATGCCGATGATGTATCCGTTCCCGAATCGGATCAGCGGCTGCCGGGTTGATTTTAACGGTGAAGTTTACCGTCTGCCCGATACGGATAACGGAAGGACGCTTCACGGGCTTGTTTCCGCGGCGGCTTTTTCGTACGAGACGCCTGTTTTGACGGATGAATCGATTTCGTTAACGACGTTTATTACGTTGGCTCCGGGTCATCCGCTTTTCCAGATTTTCCCGATCGCGAATAAACTTGAAATTACGACGACCTTGGAAAACGATTCTTTGACGATCCAGGCGAAAATCTCCAATCTGGATTCGCGCAAAGAACTGCCGTTCGGTTTCGGAATTCACCCCTATTTTAACGCTTTAGGCATGAAAAAGGATATTCGTATCCGCGTGCCGGCGCAGGGATACCTTGAAGCTGTCGATCTGATCCCGACCGGGAAAGTTTTGCCTATGGAAGACGCCCCGGTCGATCTCCGCAATTTAACGCCTCTCTCGGGAATCGATTTGGATGACGTTTGGTCGGGGATGACGCCGCTGAAACCGATTGAGATCCGCTACGAATCGATCGGGCGAAAACTGACGTTGTTTGCGACCGATCTGTTTACCCATGCAGTGACGTATACGCCGCCGACGGCAGGGTTTTTCTGCCTGGAGAATCAAACGAACGCGACTGACGTCGTCAGGCTGCATCAGTCGGGGTTTGTCGATGCGGCGCATTTACTGATTTTGAAACCGGGCGAATCGACGGTTGGGAAAGTTCAGATTCAGGTCGGGCCGATTCAAGCGTAGGCTTCGCGCAAAACAGGAGCTGATTCGTTCGATTCATTAAAATTTGTTAGAATTACTATTGATTCGGATCAATACCGATCGAAACGCGCGCCGTTTCGAATCGTGGAAACGGAGGAACCATGGCGAAAAATAACCCCATGAATAAACGTTCGGCTTCTCAGGCGTCGGAAATTGAATTGGTCGATTTTACGAACGATCCTTGGAGCTGGAAAGGCAAAGCGCCGATTTATCCGATTACGCCGGAAGGATTTACTTTCGATATTGAAGATGAAAACGGATTGGATCGAAAGGCGATTTCCCTCGGCATTTTGGGAATGATTATTATCGTGTTCAACGCGAAGAGCGCGACTATCCGCGAAGAAGAAGTATTGCCGGTCTTTTTCGACGTTATCGCGACGCGTTCCTGGCTTACAATTCCGAAAAAGGAAGCGGGCGCGTTGGCGAAAACCGCGATCGCGAAACTGACGGACGGCGATTCGAGCGGCGACGTGTTCGATTTATGTTCTTTTGCGCCGCTCGAAGTCAAGCGCAGCTTGTTGCGCTCGTTGTTCGCGGTCGCGCGGTTGAAACTCAAGCCGGAATTCAAGCAGGAAGCTGAAAACCGTATTCTCGAAGATATCGTCCCGAATATTTTTGACGATCCGGCTTTCGAGTTGGCGACCTTGACCGGAAATATTATCCGCGAAAAAGCTGAAGAAGAAAAGCGGCAGGAGCCGACGCTTCCCGTTGAACCTGAAGAAACGTACGAACCGCCGGCGGAAGAAGAGCCGGATATCGTTACGCGGGTTCAGTCCTCTGAGATTCATCAGGACGCGGAAGCAGCGCTTCGGACGCATTTGGAACAGCTGACGAAGGCTGTTCCTGACTTGCCGCCGTTGCCGCCGGAACCGATCGAGGATGATTATATTCCCTTCTCCGACATGGAAGCGGACGAAGAATTCAGCGCGCGTATGGCGCAGAAGCGCTTTTTGAAAACTTCCGGTAAGCCGCAAGCTTCGACTCCGGAAGAATACGGGGTTCCTGTTGAAAAAATCCCGGATATGCCGCGCTCGGCTTCGCCTGAAACGCCGGAATCACGGTCCCAACCGAACGATTACGATGTCGCCGCCAGTCTTTACGCCCAATCCGGGTACCCGTCCGAAAATGAGTATCAGCTTCCGCCGGTATCCGCTTTCAGTCAGCCGCAGGTCCCGTCGGGTTATCAAGGATTTCCTCCGGGTAAAGACGTTCATCAGCAGCCATCCGCTCCCGAATCTTTCCCGGAAGCGGGTCAGCCTTTATCGCCGCAGCCGAACTTCCCGCCTCAATTTGCCGCTCCCGGCCGGCCGGATTTTACGCCGTTCGGTCAGGTCCCGAATTTCGGACCCGCGCCGGCGTTCGGATCGAATCCGACCAGTCAATATCCGCCTCGGCAGGAGCCGGCGCAGCCCGGACAAATTCCGCCGTTCCCTCCCGCGCCGAATTTCGGCCAGGCGCCGAATTTTGCTCAGCCTCCGAACGTAGGACCTGCGCCGAACTTCGCTCAGCCGCGGTCCGACTACAGCGGTCAGGCGCCGTCCGCGCCTTTCCCGTCGTCCTATCGGACCCAATCCGGATATCCGCCGTACGGTCAAGCCGCGGCGTATCCGCCTTACCCTCCGCAGCCGCAGCCTTCTTCGGGATTCCCTCCTTCCGGGTATCCGCAGCCGGGGGCGTTCGTTCAGCCGCCCGATTACCCGATCAAGCCGGCTGACGACGACATGGAGTCGACCGCTCCGCGTAAAGCCGTTTAGATGTCGATGTATTTTGAAGAACCCGACAGCCGGGTTCTTTTTTTATTCAAAATTGGCCGCCGTCGTATCGTATTGTCAGATTGAAGCTATAATATACAGCGGTATTTCCGCGGTTGCCGCGTCAAAACGAACGAAAAGAGGCGAATGATGAAAGAAGTAATTCAAAAAGTAAAAGGAACAAGAGAATTTTATCCCGAGGATATGACGATTCATCATTGGCTGTATGAACAGATCCGCGCGGTTTCGGAGCTTTTCGGCTACCAAGAATATGAAGGGCCGTATCTGGAAAAGCTCGAACTTTACGCGGCGAAATCGGGCGAAGAACTCGTCAAGGAACAATCTTACGTGTTTACCGATCGCGGGGGCGGCGAGATCTGTTTGCGTCCGGAACTGACGCCGACTTTGGCGCGGATGGTCGCTCAGCGTCAGCAATCGTTCGCGTTCCCGCTGCGGCTTTGGTCGTTCGGACCGTTTTGGCGTTACGAACAGCCGCAGAAAGGACGCAGCCGCGAATTTTTTCAATGGAATATTGACATGATCGGCGCGCCGGGTTATATGGCGGACGCGGAAATGATCGCGATTTCCGCTCAGTTCTTCAAGCGTTTGGGATTGGCGCCGGATCAGGTTCAAATCTTAGTTAACAACCGCAGCCTGATGGATCGGAAGTTGGCCGAAATCGGCGTTCCCGAGGAACGGAAGCCGTTGATTTATCGACTGATCGACCGGCGCGATAAAATGCGCGAGCCGGAATGGAAAGCGTACGCGAGCGAAACGGGGATCGAGACGGAAACGTTAGACAAGCTGTCCGCTTTACTGAACGATGCTCAGCTATGGCGCGAATCTGAAGAGCTGACGCAGATTTTCGTTCTGTTGGATGCGATGGATTTGGGCGCTTACGTGAAATTTGACGCGAAGATTATTCGCGGTTTGCTGTACTATACGGGGACGGTGTTCGAAGCGAAAGATGTCGAGGGCGGACGGTCGATCCTTGGCGGCGGACGTTACGAAAATCTGGTTGGGGACGTAGGCGGCGATCCTGTTTCGGGGGTCGGTTTCGCGATGGGCGACGTCATGATCAAAGTCGTGCTGGAAAAATTGGGAGCGCTTCCGATTTTGGACGCTCAGCCGGCGAAAATCGTCGTGACGGTATTCGATCCGCAAGGCATGAAAGCTTCTGCTTGTTTGACGGCGGCGTTGCGGGATCAGGGTATGGCGGCGATCCTTTATCCCGAAGCGGCCAAATTAAATAAGCAGCTGAAATATGCCGACCGGATCGGCGCGAAAGTTGTCCTGCTTTACGGTCCGGATGAAGTTGAAGCGGGCGTCGTTACGGTGAAAGACTTATCTAACCGGACGCAGCGGACGGTCCCGCTCGGGGTTTTGGCTGAGGAGCTGAAGGCAATGGACCTGTAAAATTTCTATCCCTTGTCCCTTATAAAAAAGGGCGCGCCGATCAATGATCCGCTGCGCTTTACCGAAAGGGTCGGAAATTTGCGGTTCATGAATGGTAATCTTGCTTTGTTGGTACGTATAGCGTTATCGTGTGCAAGGCGCGGCGAGCGGAGCCGAACCGCTTTTCAGGGGGAAAATTTTATAGCGGCAGGAACGAGGGCGCGCGCCCTCGTTACTGCCGCGTATGTTTTATATCATGCGTTATTATTAAGCTTGGCGCGAACTACGGGCGGAAAACGACCCGCCCGAGGTAAACATATTCCGGATTCCCGCGAAGGGATCAAAATTCGGAACGGCTTTTATTCTCTGACGCGGTCGTTTCGATCCTATCGCTGTATGTGGGCGCGTAATCTTTAGATTAAGCGAAATTCCCGATTATTTCGCCTTGTCGCGATAAAGCGTCTTTTCCGAGCGTGCTGATGACGGCGGCTTTCGCGACCGTTTTAGCGAGCTGACGGAGCGTTTCGAGCCCTACAAAATCTTCTCTGGTGCCTTGGGACTTTTTGTCCTGACTCCAGATGCTGCCGCCTAAATAGCAACTTCCACCGCCGCCGGTTACAAGCATGCCGTTCATTAGGAAAAAGTTGATAATCGGGTATTTTGCTGTTTCCATTCCGCCGTAACGGGTCCCGCCTGTTGTGATAGCTGCTCCGACTTTATTCTCTAAAATACCGGAATGTACCATGTAAATCGGTCTCATTCGGCTTAGAACAGCCGCCAGTTGCGCTGAAATATTCATGTCGTAGACAGGCGAGGCCATAATTATCGCGTCTGCATTCAGGATTTTTTGTTCGATTTCCTTATGGTCGTCTTTGATAACGCACATGGAACGGGCTCGTATGCATGCGTCGCAATGAATACAGGGGCTGATTTTTTTACCGTGAACCGTCCAGGCATCTACGGCAAAAATCTCGGAGATCGATGAAATATCGTCCAAGACAATTTTGAGCGCAAGTTGGGTCGCTCCGTCTTTACGCGGACTGCCGCAAATACCCAATATGTTGATTTTCTTCATCTCGCCAAATTCCCTTTTCGATAAAAACCGGATTCGATCGGCTTAGCTTTCTTTCCCTGCCATCCATAAGCCGATTTGTTCGATACTTGCTTCTTTCGGCGTTGTCTCAGCGATCATCTTCCCTTCGTACATGACGCCGATCCGATCGGATAGGGACATGATTTCTTCCAGTTCGGTTGAAATCAGTATGATCGCGCACCCCTGATCCCGCTGTTGTATCAGATGTTTCCGGATTGACTCGGTTGCGCCGATGTCTACGCCGCGTGTCGGATGGGCAGCTATGAGAAAGCGCGGTTTTTTATCCAGTTCCCGCGCTACAACCAATTTTTGCTGGTTCCCTCCGGAAAGCGTCGAAAAAACAGCCTTCCCGCCGGAAGCCTTTACATTGAATTTTTGAATCAGTTTGTCGCTGTATGAATGTTCCTTTTTCCAGTCGATGGAATTTCTGGAAGAAAACTCGTCTGTTCTGTAATTATAGAAAGAGGTATTTTCAAAAATAAAAAACCGGCTGATTACGCCCATGTTTAATCGATCTTCAGGAATATGTCCGATCGTTTTAGAAAATATTTCTTTTGTACTATCGTGCGTAATATCCTTGCCGCAGAAAATGACCTGCCCGGAGTCTTTCGGAATAATCGACAGCAGCGCTTTAACCATTTCGGATTGACCGTTGCCGTCAACGCCGGCAATACCGTATATTTCATTATTGCAGACTGAAAAGGATAAATCCTTTACGGCATTTTTTTTATAAGCCGTCGATACGCAAAGGTTTTTGACCTCAAGAATTTTTTTGTCCCGAATCGCTCCGTTCTCGGAGCTTGTGAATACAATGTCCCTTCCGACCATATGTCTTGCAAGTTCTTTTTCATTGGTATCGGCTTTTCTGGCGCTCCAGACCGATTTCCCGCCTCTCAGTACGGTGATTCGATCTGCGATTTCCATGATTTCATTCATCTTATGAGAAATGAAAGCGACCGAAGTCCCGGCTGCGTTGAGCTGCCGGATGATTTTAAAAAGCTCTTTCGCTTCCTGAGGTGTCAGGACTGCCGTCGGTTCGTCCAGGATTAAGATCTTGCAGGAATCGTAAAGCGCTTTTATGATCTCGACCCGTTGTTGCTGTCCAACAGATAAATCTTTTACGACAGCGGCCGGATCGACTTCCAAGCCAAATTTCGTCGAGAGTTCCCGGATTCTTTGGCTCGTTTTTTTCATATTAATCAGCGGCGTCTGGCAGGTAGCCAAAATAATATTTTCGACGACTGTCAAAGCGGGGACCAGCATGAAGTGCTGATGAACCATGCCGACCCCGAGCGCTCGCGCATCTCGGGGCCGGTGAATGTTGACTTCCTGGCCATCAAGAATAATTTGACCGCTGTCTGGTTTCAGAACGCCATACAGTATGTTCATGAGCGTGCTTTTCCCCGCTCCGTTTTCGCCGAGGATGGCATGCGTTTCGCCTTTATTAATGTCAAGGCAAACGTTGTCGTTAGCGGTAAGCGCGCCGAACTTTATCGTAATATTCTTTAGCCGCAATATAGGATCCATTTAAGATTTACCCTTCTTGCAATCATTGAAGTCTGAAATTAACCGGACGGATCAATTCGTTATTCTAAAACGTATTTTACTTCGATCTCATTGTTCTTAATTTTCTCGATAACGTCTTTTAGGAGATCCTGAATGTCTTGCGGCACGTCTGAACTAAAGTCTGTCAGCCATACGGAACCTTCCTTGACTCCGAACACATATGCTTTTGCTTCGAGCTGACCTTTAAAACCAAGTTCCGCAACTTGTTCAATAGCGCCCGGCATGTCGATAATCGCGCTCGTCAGAATTTGATCAGGCGCTAAGGCCTTTTGATCGCCGTATACGCCGATAATGCGTAAATCTTTGTGCTCTTTTACGTATTCGAACGCTCCAAGGCCGGCCTGATCCGCATTGGGGGCAATAATGTCCGCGCCTTGTTTTACCATCGCGGCGGTTAATTCTTTAAGCTGCGCCGTATCGGAAGAAGAACCCGTATAGCTGCTGAGTACTTTTATTTCGGGATCAACGTACTCGACGCCTTGCTTAAAACCGGTGGCGTAACGGATAATACCCGGGATTTCCAATCCGCAGGGAACCGCGACAACTTTCGTTTTGGTCATTTTCGCCGCTAATACGCCCGCTAAAAAACCGGCGTCGCTGCTGTTGGTATCGATTGCAAAAACGTTGGGATCGGCATATTCGACTGTACTGGTTACTCCGAACATCGTTTGCGGGAAATCAGCGGCGACGGCTTTGGCCGGATCTAAAAAATTAAATCCATGACCGATAATAAGATTGTAGCCTTTGCTCGCGTATCCGCGATAAACGGCTTCGTAGTCGGAAGTTTTAACGTTTTCCGAGTAGGCTGTTTCAAACCCCGCTTCTTTGATTAATTCTAATCCGTGGTACGCTGTGGCATTCCAGCCCTCGTCATTAATGGTTCCCGGAAGAACTAATGCGACTTTGTATTGGGAATGATCCGCAGTTTCGGTATTGCTTTCTTGTTTTTCTTTTTCCGGTTCAGCGTTTTGGCTGTTGTTCGCTGTCTGGCCGCAGGCGGTTAACAACAAAACACAGAGCGC
Organism: Flexilinea sp.; assembly: GCA_029983925.1. Taxonomy (GTDB): domain Bacteria; phylum Chloroflexota; class Anaerolineae; order Anaerolineales; family Anaerolineaceae; genus Flexilinea. The sequence goes on along the minus strand of JASBYO010000049.1, from coordinate 5,277 downwards.
GGCTAAAACGATAAATACAAATATATTTGTCTTCCTGAACATAATGACAATCCTTTCATATGAATGTTTACCGAAAAAAACAGTTTGAAACTCGATTTAAAATTTCGAAAGCGCTGCAAAATTAATTTACATATGCACTTCGCTATCGGAAGGTATTTCGAACGGGTATTAACATCGCCGCATTCTGCTAAACGTTTCCGAATTGGAAAATATGTATATGTAAAAGAAACCCAGTCATTCAAATTTCATCATAATCACCTCCTGTCAGCGATTCAATCAGCTAAACTTGATATATTTTTTGCCTAAAGCGGATGGGTCTTTTGAGTTTTTTCCGGAAATAATAACGGCTATAATTGTGACGACGTAGGGAATGATTCGGATGATTGGCGCAGGAAATTTCGTGATACTTGCCTGCAAGTGATACTGGAGCGTGTTGCTTGCGCCGAACATTAAGGACGCGAGAAGTACGCCTATCGGCTTATATTGCCCCAAGGCGACTGCCGCCAGCGCTATATAACCGCGCCCGCCCGTCATCAATTCGGAAAAACTGTTCATATGCGCCATCGAGAGCGAACAGCCTCCTAAGCCAATGATCATTGCGCCGATAACGACAGCGGTAAGTTGCACGCGGTAAACATCGATTCCCGCAATATCTACCGCTATCGGGTATTCGCCGGACGCGCGAATCCGGAGCCCGAGATTCGTATGATATAGAAAAAAGTAAAGGGCGAGAACAAGCGCTAACGCGACATAGGTCATGACGGAAACGCCTAAAAAAATAGGTTTGAACCCTTGAATCGTGGATTGGGATCCGGTGCCGAATATTTGCCTCGATAGGGTTGTGGTCATGCCTTCGGCAAGAAGGTTCAGCGCAACGCCGACGACAACTTGGTTGCCTTTCCAGTAAATCGTCATCAGGCCGAAAAGAAAACCGAAGATTGCGAGAATGATGAGCGCGATCAGGATTCCTAAGCCGGTATATCCGGACAAAAAGGTTCCCAGAATACCGAAGAAAGCGCCGATCAGCATCATCCCTTCCGCGCCTATGTTGATGACGCCGCCCAATTGCATAATGAGAATCCCAAGCGCGACCAAAAGAATAGAAGTGCTGTCCCGAAATATGACTATAAAAAAATCCCACATGGTTAAGCCCTTTCTAATTCTTTTGTTTTTTTGGAAAAAACTTGAATCGCCATCAATAGAATGATGATAGCTTGAATGATCATAACGACAGATGACGGAACGCTTGAAAACATCTGTACCATGTTCCCGCCGGTTTTCATAGCTCCAAAGAGGAAGGATGAGAGCATGATCCCGATCGGACTGTTTTTCCCGAGCAGCGCGACCGCGATTCCGTCGAACCCGTATCCGGCTGAAAAATTCTGAAGCAGCCGCTTCTGAATACCTAATATCTCCAGGCTTCCTACAAGTCCGCCTAACGAACCCGAGATAGCGAAAGCCAACATCCGATTTTGTTTGACGTTAATGCCGATACTGTTAGCGACCGTAGGATTCTCGCCTACAATCCGCATTTCAAAGCCCTTCTTGCTGTTTTTCCAATAGTAGCCATATAAAACAATGAGCAAAAGAGCGAGGACGATTCCGATATTGACTCTTGTCCCGGGGATCAGAACCGGAAATCCGGCGCTCGGCAATACTCTTGCCGACTGTGGAAATTCGGGCGCTTCCCGCATCGGACCGGTTACCAGGTATTCGACAATGAACAACATAACGTAGTTCATCATGACCGTCGTTATGACTTCGTTTGCGCCAAAGCGATTTTTCAGGAAAGCAATAAAGCAGCCTAAAAGAGCTCCCGCCAGGATTCCGCCAATAACCGCGATAAACAAATGAAGCAGGCCCGGTAAGAAAGTTAAATTGACGCCGATCCAGGTGCTGAATATAGCTCCCGCAAGCATTTGTCCTTCAATCCCAATGTTGAGCATGCCGCATCGGTACGCAAACGCATAACTGGCGCCTGCAATGATCAAACTTGCCGTTTTGACAATCGTTTCAGCCAGCGTCTGGGACGTGCCTATGGATCCTTCGAGCATCAGCCGATACGCTTCCAACGGATTATTCCCGCCGCTCAGAATGATGAGCGCGCCAATCAGCAAGGCAATCATAATTGCGATAAAAGGATACAGGAAGTATTGGATTAGTTTACTTCTTATCATATGATCTTTATAAGGACAGGAAGAGGACAAAATAATTTGCCGCTCTTCCTGTCCATCCTTTCACGGCACTTGAAGATTCGTAAGGCAAGGTTCTATTCGGTTGTATTATCTTCTATGGGTGTTTCCCATGGTTAGCGCCATGAGCGCTTTAATTGTATGGAGACGGTTCTCAGCTTCATCGTAAATAACCGATTGCGGTCCGTCCAGCACCTCGCTGGTAACTTCCACGTCTCTGTCGGCCGGCATACAGTGCATATAAATGGCGTCTTTTGACCCGAGCTCCATTTTGCGTTTATCAATAAACCATTCAGGATGTTCATTGATCATCGCTATGCCTCGCGCTTCGTCATCGCCGACGGTCATGATGGGACCCCATCCTTTGGCATAAATAATATCCGCGTCCGTACAGGCTTCTTCCATGTCGTGTACCAGTTCGAATTTGGAACCGGAAGCTTCGGCGTTCGCTTTAGCGATTTCCATAACCTTCGGATCAAGTTCAAAGCCTTTCGGATGCGCTAAAGTGACGTCCAGCCCGAAACGAGGCATTAAGGTAACCAGCGAGTTAGCCATGGAAAGGGGCCGCATGTATTGTCCGGCGCAAGTCCATGAAATGACAAATTTTCTTCCTCTGAGTTCGTCATGGAACTTTTCTTGAATGGTCATAATATCGGCCAGCGCCTGCGTCGGGTGCCAGATATCGCATTGCATATTCATGACGGGAATTCTGGCGTATTTAGCCAGATCTTCCATCCAGCAGTGACCGTCTACCAGCGTATTCCGGACGCCTATGCCGTGTCCCATGCGTCCTAAAACTTCAATCGTATCCTTGGGGGATTCGCCATGTCCGACTTGGGTTGCCTTGGGCGTCAGGTAGTTAGCGTGTCCGCCCAGCTGGGTTATCCCGCATTCGAAAGCGTTTCTCGTACGCGTCGATTCTTCAAAGAACAATAAAAAAACAGTCTTATTTTTTAAGATATCGGTAGGCAGATCGAGCGCGTAGCGCATTTTTAAGTCTTTGGCTACGTACAATAACGTATCTAATTCTTCGCGGGTCCATTCTTGAGTTTTCAATAGGTGTTTGCCGATCATTCCGGTTTGCATAAACAAGATCTCCTTTGGGAAAATTGAGCATACGCTGCTAATTGATTTTATGTGTTCCTGTTCGTTTCTGTCAAGTAAAAAAGCGATGCTCATTTTGTTTATTTTGTGTGAATTTACGAGAAAAATTATTTATGATTATATCGCTGTGATCACGTCGATCAATCGGTGCGCCCCGGCGTTTCTTACTGTAAATATTAAATATTCCCGGCTGCGATACGTTCTGCCGTTTTGCCGCAAATCCTACAGTTAGAACATCTTGACATCAAAAATAATTGAATGGTACACTACCTCATTATGCACGATAAAACTCAGCGGTAAGTCTAATTAGCGTTAGTTTCGGTATATTTTATTAAAAAATGGCGCGTGTGCTTATTCGCCGTTTGTCGTTTCAAAATAAAAACGAAATGAGGTAGACCTTGTGAATCAGTCCGCAAATTTACTTTCGATTATTAATCAGGTAAAAGCTTGGGAGGCGGAGATTGTTCGTGATCTTCAAAATTTAGTTCGAATCGAAAGCGTTACGTATAACGAAGGGAAAGCGGTCAATTTTCTCGCCGACAGAATGAGAGAATTCGGCTATGACGAGGTAAGGGTCGACGCTGTCGGAAATGTTCTGGGTCGGATCGGCTGCGGTAAGACGGTCATATTGTATGACGCGCATATCGATACGGTCGATTTGGGCGATCCGGACGGCTGGAAGTTTCCTCCTCTTTCGGCAACCATTGAAAATCAGATCTTGTACGGCAGAGGCGCCGTAGACGATAAGAGCTGCTTAATCGGAATCGCTTACGCCGGACGAATCTTGAAAGAATTGGCTTTGACGGACGATTTTACGTTATGGATATCCGGCTCTATCTCGGAGGAAGACGTGGAAGGTTCCTGCGTTTCGGCAATGATGCAGGAGAATTCGGATATCAAACCGGATTATATTCTCGTCGCTGAAGCGAGTCAGGGAAGGATTATGCGCGGGCATAAAGGGAGAGCTTTAATTCGGATTTCGGTTCCGGGTAAATGCGCTCATGCGTCGGCAGCCTGGCGCGGGGATAATGCGCTGGTGAAGGCGCTTCCGATCATAAAGAAAATTGACGAATATGAAGATTTTACCGACGACGCTTTTTTAGGCAAAGGCACGATTGAGGTTACCAATGTCGAATGCAAAGCGCCTTCGCTGAACACGATTCCGGGCGAAGCGATCATTACCTGCGACCGCCGTATATCCTGCGGCGAAACCGAACGGGACCTGATCGAGGAAGCAAGGTCTTTCTGCGAAGGTATCGACGGCGTAAAAGTTGAGATCGACAGCGAAGTCGTAAAAACTTATACCGGTTACGAGATTGTTTGCAAGGATTATTTCCCGTCTTGGGTAATGGAAGAAGATTCCCCGATCGTTCAGGCCGGTATTCAGGCTTATCGAGCGCTGTTTGAGAAGGAGCCTGAAGTCACTAAGTGGGATTTCTGTACAAATGCAACGCATCTATGCGGACGGATGGGGATTCCGGCGATCGGTTTCGGCGCCGGCGACGAACCGCTTTGTCATACTACCGATGATCAGGTTCCTTTACCGGAACTTTTTAAAGCGATTCAGTTCTATTCCGCTTTACCCCTTTTCCTGGCGGCAAAGTAAAAACAAAATGGGATCCGGATTTAAGCCTTATGGAGTAGAAGACCATGCCCCTGATCGGAGATAAGAAATATCGAATCCTGAACCGTTCTTTTCCCCGAAAGGACGGCGTTGAAAAAGTCACGGGGCGGGCTGTGTATGCGGCGGACGTTTATCTCCCTGATATGATCTATGCGGCTGTTTTGAGAAGTCCGTTTCCGAGCGCGAACGTCAGGTCGATTGAAACAAGCCGCGCTAAGGAAATACCCGGCGTAAGAGCGGTCGTTACTTTTCAGGATCTTCCGAAGTGTAAGAGCTGGTCGAATTACATGTACTTAACGGGACGCGTACGCTACGTCGGCGATTGCGTGGCTATGGTGGCCGCGGATACCCAGGATA
>JASBYO010000048.1 GCA_029983925.1 Flexilinea sp. | reverse complement strand
CGGAGTCCGATATAACGTCAGCGTTACCGCAGGCTTCGGATCCGGACCGCCCAACCAAACCTTCTTCGCGTTGATCGTTCCAGGCGGCGCGACGTAATAGTTCGTGACCGTCAGCGTCGTATTATCCGCGATCGGATTCAGATCTGTCGCGTTATCTACTTTCGTCCAAGGATCCGGCACCGTCGTTTCATCCGTAAAATAGATGTACGGCGTACCCGTCGCCGGGTCGCGCTCCGGTAAATCGTCTCCCCAGGTGTGCTGCCAATTGTGTGTCCCCGCCGCGTTCGCCGCCAGCGTTACCGCGGAATTCGGAACCAACTCCGGAACTCCCGCCGGGCCGATCTTCCGATACAGCTTCAGTTCCACGTCTTTCCGGTCAGCCGGCGATCCGCCGACCCAGACCACGTTTCCGGTCACCTGGCCGTTCCCATTGACAAGCGGCGACTTGTACGTATTCGTCACCGAGATCGGGTCCGCCGCTGGATCGACGGTCGAAACATAATCGGCAACGGCCGCTTCCTCAATCGTGAACGCGTATGTTTTGCCGTTCGCGTCTTTCTCGTAAGTCCGCCAGGTTACCGTAACCTCCGGCGCAATCAGCGTGAACGGGTTTTCAGCCGCATACGGTTGACCGATCTCGGGGAACAGTTCAACCGTCGGCACAGTTTCCGCCGCTCCGCCGTCCACCGAGCGTTTCAGCGTCCAGGAAACGTTCGGGCGCGGCAGCGTCGTTCCGCCGCTCCATATCTTTGTCGCGGAAACGAGACGTTTCGGGGATGTAAATTTATTCGTTACGGTTAACGTCGTGTTATCCGCAATCGGCGTCGGATCAGCCGCGCTCTTGACTTTTGTCCACGGGTCCGTGACCGCAGTCTCATCCATCCAATATTTGTATTCTTCTCCCGTCAACGCATCCGTTTTCGGAAGATCCGACCAAATGTGTTTGGACCCCGTCGGCGTTTCCGTTCCATCCGCAATTTGCTGCGTTCCGACCGTTTCAATCCCGCCGCTCGGCGTCTTTCGGTACAACGTCAAGGTTACCGGTTGGCGATCCGATTTTTGACCGCCGATCCAGACCAATTCTCCTTCAACCTTGCCGGTTCCGTTAACCAACGGCGGTTTATACGTATTCCGGATGGCCATAGCGCCGTACGCCTGCGCGTCCGTGGCTGTATACTCATACGCCTTGGTATAATCCGTCGGCGCATCCGTCGCAGTCAGCGGCGTGCCCGCTGCCTGGCCGTCGCCCAGTTGTTCGTCGAGATAGTAAACGACAGCCGTTCCATCCCGGTACGTTTTCGGCACATACCAATAAAATGTCTGCGTCGGAATGCCTTCTGCAGCCGATTCCGGAACGTTCACAACGCCGGCCTGCTCATAGGTTTTCATCCCGTCCGGACCGGTTCCGAAGATCGGCGTCGGCAGCAAGGCCGCAAATTCCTCCGGCTTCATGAACTTTCCGTCCCGATGCAGATATAAACCAAGCGTCATCGCCGGGCGCTTCAGACTCGTACCGCCCGTCCAGTTCTTCGTTCCGCTGATCTCGACATATTCAACTTTATATTTGTTGACAATTTCGAGTCCGTTCTCGGTCTTCGTATACTTATCCGGCGTAATCGGGGCTTTTGCCGCGTCGGTCTCCCGAACGTTATAAATATAAGGCTGCCCCATTTCATCCGTCAGCGGAACATCGTTCCACGTATAACTCATCGTCCGAACCGTATCCCCGTTCGGATCCGCTTCTTCCGCCGACAGCACAGTCTCCGTGTTGTTCGCAACCGGATTCCCAAGCTCGCCGTCAATCGCGCCTTCCGTTCCGGCCGCGCCGACTTTCCGGAAGAGCGTCATGTAAGCTTCCGGTTTCGCCGTCGGACCGTTGATCCATGTCGTCTTTCCCGTCAGGCTCTGCGTCGGGACTTTGTAGGTATTTGTAATCCGAAGCGGGTCGTTCGGATCAACCGCAGATGCCCAATTTGCGGCAGCGGGACTCGTCTCCTTAACCGAGAACTTATACTCTTTTCCGCTGGGATTCAGCTGGACCGGGCACCAGGTTACGGTGACCGTATTGGTCGCGTTCCCAGGGTCAACGGTCGTATTCGGCGTAAACGTCGCCGGGTTCGCGCCCTCGCAGGTCGAGCCCTGGATCGTTCCTAAATCCGCTAAGGGAACAATCTCATCCGTATCCGAACCTTCCGCCCGCCGGTACAGCGTTAATTCAACCGGCGTCCGCGCAGCCTGACCATTAACCCAGACTTTCGTCCCTGCAACTTCAACTTTCGGCGGTTCGTACTTATTTGTAATCTTATAGCCTTCAACCGCACCCGCCGTCGCGACCGAACCGGTCACAGTCGAAGTATAGTATCGCAGCGGGTCCGTCGCCGGATCCGCAGGCCGGCTCTCCTTGACCGAGTATGTAATCAGCAATCCCGTCTGCATATCGATCGCGGGCAGATCCGTAAATTTATCGCGCCATATTTTCGGATTGGTCGGATCAGCTTTCGACGCATCCAGCGTCAGCGTTTTGCCCGGAACCAACGTCGGCGCGCCGCCCCCGACGCTTTGATATAAATCGATCGTTACCGCCGGATAATCCGCGCCGCCATCCCAAATCTTCTCAACCGGGAACGAAACGTTATTAGCTGCGCGGACGATATTGGTCACGGAGTACCGCTGTCCTGCGTCGAACGAGACTGCGAACGAGTTCGCCGTAAAATCATAGCTGGAATCGTATACGTTCGATGTATCCGGCGCTTTCATCGGCAAATCGAAGTAATGGGTTTCCAACGCGTCGACGATCTGACCCGGATTCAGCTCAATCCGAATCGCCGTTACCGCTGAATAATCGCCGACCGCCGTTTGCCAACTACAACTTCCGTCTTGCATTCCGTCAAAAGGATTCCAAGTCGGATGCGGCTCCGTACAATACGAAACGGTATATTTCCCGATCTCGTTTCCTGTGATCGGACCGTTGAGTTTTCCGGAAAATTCGGAATTACGCGCCGGATACGTCATCCCAGGGATATCGTAGTTCTGATCGCCCACCTGAGGCAGCACTTCATATATCTTGAGATTCGATTCTGTCTCAGTCGTTTTATTTTCAACTTGGAGACGGAACGTATACGTATCGTCCGCCGCTACCGGCGTATCATCGCGGGTCGGCTGACCGCCGGAACCCAGGATAAATTTACTCGCTTTAATCTCCGTCGGCGGAGAGGCTTTAAAAGTCGCGGACGCGCGAATAATAAAATCAGTCGTGCTTCCGTTCCCGTTCGCATCGATAAGATCTTGACCGACGACATCTTGGGAATACCCCAGCACAAAATTACCGTTTCCGTCAACGCCGCCGTATTCTTTTCCGGTCGGATTATCGGCAGTCGGCGTCGGCTGAATATTGACTTCGTTCCCCCAGTCATAGAAAGAGAAAACTTCGTTCGGCTGGTCGCTGGGGATCTGACCGGCCTGTGCGGCATACTTGGCCATATACGCGGCTTCCAAGTCCATCGGAATCGCGTCTTGACCAATTTTGAAGTTCAGATTTCCCCGCAGCGACGGACAAGTCGCCCCAGGAGAAAAATAATCGCTATGCCGGAAATCGTTCAATACAAGCCGAACCGCCGTCCGTCCCGTTCCTTGGAAATTCGGGATTAATTCACGCGACTTAATGATCGAATTGATCGCCGCTCCATTCAGGTCGGTCCGCAAGTACAGACCGGACGCCGTCGTAGGGCTTGACGGGAGCGTAAAATCTGCGCCCGGAGGCAGCAAAACTGTAAAACTCAGGTTCTTATGGATAAAACCGGCTGAAAAATCACATAGCCGAATCCAATGTTCGTACTGTTGGTTATTGCCGATAAGCGTCCCGGACGAATGATTGACGACCTTATTGAACGTCACAAAAGGCGGCGTATATTTCAATTCGTAGCGTTGGTTCGTTTTGACCGAAATCGTCTGCGGCGGAACGCCTGGCGGTGTGACCAGGTGTCCTTCCCAGCGTCCGTAGTTACAGAACGTATTAAGATTCTGGCTGCCCCCATCGGCGGGCTTATCGCAATTCAGGCTGGGCGCCGATGAAGCCGGCGTGTAATTATGATATTCAACCTTATACGGGTTCAACATCTTGGTACGGAATTCAATCGGGTTATTCTGCGTACCGGGCGGAATCGCGCCGTTTTCATTAACCGTAATTTCAATCCGTTCATATTTGCGCGTAATTGTCGGCAGCGTCGCCGGATCCGCGCCTGCCTCAACCATCGCCACCTGAGCGGCAATCGCGGCTTCCGTTTCCGGTTCGACCGGCTGGATATTAATTTCCTGCCGCCCATGGCTGTTTATCGTAATCGAATACGGGATCGCCTCCGTTGAACCGTCCGACTTAACGCCGACAATCGCCGTGACTCCGGCTACATACGGCTCGGGAATACTGATTTTATGGTAGATCATCCGCGCGTCTAAGTTGTAATCGACGATCTTATCAAGCACAAGCGGATAACTATATGGGTTACGCATATTTAAAGCCCAATAATAAGAATAAGTATGCATATTATTGGGATCCATTGGAATGATCCTGTTATTATTGAACCATTTTGCGTAATAGCCGCTGGGAGGCGAGCTGCGCAGCCTGAACGTTTGATCGTCAGCCGCCGAACCGAGGACATCGCCCGCGCCCTGATTAACAGGCACGAGATTCTTTGATTCCGAGTTCAGCGTTATTAAATCGGTTGTGTCGCCATGAAGGCGCGCGTTGGGGAATTTCAGATAAAACGGTTTATTCTGTACCGCGTTATTAATCGCTTCCGCGACCTGAACCAAGTTATACGAATCGGCAATTTGACCTGAAACGTCGTAATCGAAGACCAACTTATTTCCGACCTGCCGCCAACCCGGACTTGAAGCTGCGTCAAATTCAGCTGAACAAGTCCCCGTCGAGCAGGGATAGGACGGAAGCGTTACTTCATAGGTACCGGACTTATATAAACGATCCGTATCATCGTCATACCAAAGTTCTTTTCCTGAATTGGTCGGATCCGGTTTCGGCCAGGGAATCGTAGCTCTGAGATCGAAACGCAGCGGCACTGCAGAGGCCGGATCGATATAGTTGGTTCCGCCGACCGTCATCGCCGCACCGCCATACACTCGGACATCGTTCCCACGATCCCCATTAATCGACGACTCGATTGCAGGCGCGGTATTCCCGAACAGGATCGGGTTATCCATCGTCGTATCCGTCTCGATAACCGCGCCGGCTGCGTTGATCAGCTCGGTTTTCGGAATAAATTCCTGTCCCTGAGCGAGAACGCCGCAATTATGATCCTTGAACTGAACCGGTATCGTAATTTTCCCGGCGACTTCCGCAAACGAGCGAAGCGTTAACGTCAAAATCCAGTTATCGCCATCCTCGGTAATCGAACTCGCGCTGGCGTATGACGAACCGCCGACCGTCGGATTGATGGACTCTCTTTTTGGGAAAAATCTTTTCGGAACCGTCATGCGAATTTTTCCCAATCCGAAATCCGTCGGCATATGCCCCGTATCGATTTCAATACTGAGAACTTTTGACGCCTCGCAGGAGAACGATCCTGGCGGCAGAACGCCGGTTCCGCCTGTACCGGTCTTAAGCGAGAGGATATCCATATTCCTCTGAGCGAAAATAATTTCGCTGTTAGCGCCTATCGTCAAAACAAAAACAGACAAAAAGATCACAAAAAATAAAACACGATTCTTTTGCACCGAACACCTTCTCTCTCTATAATTTCAGAACGAGATTATTCAATTTGCATTTCTCATCACAAATAAATGTCTAATCCGCAAAAGGCAATAGAAAATTCTCAAAGCTAAAACAATTATAACATGGTTTCGGATCAAGGATTGAAAAGAAATCGGTTTCTTAAGCAATTTAATCCGTCCGCGCTTACTGCAGAAAGCACCGCTCTGAAATTCCCGAATGAATATTCGCCATTCGAAACCAGCAGTATTTCTCATCAAAACGGGCATAATAATTTCTCATTCAACAACCCATAAAAAATCCCTTACAACCGGTACAGTGTACAACTCCAACGCTATTCCCGTCGGCATACGGAATGATCAAATCGGTTTGGAGAGAAATCGGTCATGCTCGATATAGATTTCATCAAATAACGAACAGGCTTCCTCAAAACAATTATACCGCTTTATCAATCGATTTTCAGACGAAACCCCGCGGATCAACAACGCAGCGCGCGATTTCCGACAAAATGAACGGCTCCCCACCGACAAAAACGCGGAACGCCCGGATGGAACAACCAAGATTATTTCCGCACAATGATCTTGATTTACATCATTTCCAAATATAAGAACGGAATCTGTGCGATTAGCTGTTCAACCGCCGCATGATCGATGGTTTCAAGAACTGTGCCACGTCCCAAACAACAGCAAATGACGCACAATAGATATGGATGTAAAAAATCGGCCAAGCAATTATTAAGAAAACAAACCGATTGTCAAGTGAATCATCAAATCAAATTCAGAGGCACAAAAAATGCACTTAATAACAGGATGAAAAACCAACCGACGGTTATCCCGATCCTAATCTCGACGCTGCTGCTATTTTTCAGCGGATGTTCTTTCATCCTCGATCACGATAGCGCGGCGCTTGAAGCCGAAGCGTTAGATTTCGTCCGCACGCTTCAAGCGGATTCCGCGTTAAGCGCTGAATCGCCCGTCGCGCTGCGGGTTCCGGACACGGCGGTTCCGACGCAAGAATTTCGGGATACGCCCACGCCGCTCCCGACCGTCGCTCCGCCGCCGACAATGATGCCGACCGAATTGCCGACGCGGACGCCGGAGGAAACTTCGACCGAAACGCTTATCGACGTTCCAAGCGGAACCGTCCTTGGCGACGCGGCGCCGGCTCCGGACGGCAATCCGCTGACGACGTTCAGCGCCCGCGTCGTCAATCCGGATGCGCGCGGCGACGATTGGCGCGAACTTCCGATTATCCCGAGCGCAATCTCGGAAACAGTCCGGGAAATCTACGCATTCGGGACCGACAAAACGGCTCGCAACCTGCGCTATTTTTCAAAAATCGGCGACTGTCAATCGATGCCGGCCGTCTTTCTCGGCGAGTATGACCCGCTGTATATTACGACAGAACTGCAGCAGGAAAGTTTAGATCTTCTTGACGCGGTCTACTATTTTCAGGGTTTCAACGAGACGAGCTACTCCGTTTTCAACGGCATGAGCGCCGCATCCGCGCTGACGACGACATGGTCCGATCCGAACGCCTGCCTGCCGGGCGAATCGGCGGTACGCTGCGAGCTGCGCATCCATCGGCCGGCGTTCGTCTTCGTCAACATGGGGACAAATTGGAACGTCGGTCAGGATCCGGAAATTTTCGCCGAATATATCGAAGAAATCGTCGTCGAAATTATCGAAACCGGCGCGATTCCGATCTTGTCGTCAAAAACCGATAATATTGAAGGCGACTGGGCGCTCAACGCGATCATCGCGCGTACGGCAAAAAAATATGACGTCCCTTATTTCAACGCCTGGCGCGCGATTCAGGAGCTGCCGAATCACGGGCTGGATATCGATCGGAACAATATTTACATGACGACCGAAGCCTGGCCGATCCGAAGCCGCGCCGCTTTGGAACTGCTCGACTTCTTAGCGCGGGCCCTGAACGCGTATTAAACCGAAGACGCAAAAAGATACCGGAAACGGGCGAATCGGGTAGAATAAAAAGCGGAAGTTTGAAGCTATCCGGCGTCGGAAACTGTGAGGGATCATGAAAAAAGTTATCATATTTATTTGCGTCGCGCTGATTTTAGGCCTGACGTTAGCCTGCTCAAGCGAAAAAAAGAACGAAAAAACGGCCGAAGAAGCCGCCGTCGTTGAAAGCTTTTATAACGCGATCGTCAATCATGACCGCGACGTTATCGGAACGATCGCCTGCGCCGATTGGGAGAAAAACGGGAAACGAGAAGTTGACGCGTTCGCCGGAACGAAAACCGAACTCGTCGATTTCGCCTGTTCGGTAGCCGAAAGCGGCGCCGAATCCGCGACCGTCAGCTGCAGCGGGAAAATCGCCGCAGCCTACGGGACGGAAATTACCGATTTCCCGATCGCCGGACGGATCCATTCCGTCGTCAAAGAAAACGGAGAATGGCGAATCTGCGGATTCGAATAGAGTTCGTCATCCATGCACGAAAATTGGCTTGCCCTTTTATTAGCCCTATGCGTCATAGGGCTAATCATTTTTTCGGCCGGCGAAGCGCCGCTCTGGATTTACCAGGGATTCTAAGCAAATGGAACTCCCGTACATATTCGTCCTGATCGCTTTGTTCTTCGCGCTGCGGCTGGTCACGAATGAAACACTGCGCGAACGCGGGTATCTCGCGCTTTCCGCCGCCTTTCCGTTTATCTTCCAACCGACGGTACCGATCCGAAATTTTACGTTCTGGTTCCCGTTCGCGACGATCGCGCTGACGTTCGTCGTTTGGGCAATTTTCGCCGAGCGGCCCGGAACGGACGAAACGGATCGGGAAGCGCTTAGATTTCCATGGTTCGCGCGAAACCGCGTCCTGATCGTCGAAGCCGCGACCGTCGCCGCCGTCGTCGCCCTGATCAGCCTTTCGCGGTACGCCGGCTTCGACGGACGGATCCTCGCGTCGCGCCCGCCGCGAATCGAGCGGCTCGCGATTCCGCTCGCCGTCGTCGTGACGGCCGTCGCGCTGATCCGCCGAACGAGAGAATCGGCCCGGAACGCGCAGCTGAGCGGAGCGATCGCGCTGATCCTGATTCTTCTAATCTTCCAAAAAACAGCCCCGTTGGCGCAGCTCGCGAGCCAGTTCTTAAGATTCGGCACAGGGCAATCGATTCAGGAAGCGTTCGCAACCGATATTCGTTGGTTCGGATTTTCGTATATCGCTTTTCGGCTTCTATCCGTCGCGATCGAAGCCCGAAAGGGGCGGAAATTCGCCGGAACGGCCGGGCAATTCCTGATTTACGTTTGTTTTCCCCCGACGCTGTCGGCCGGACCGATCGACCGCTTCGACCGCTTTCAAAAAGAACTCGCGACGCCAAACCGGTTCAACGATAACGACCTGATCTTCGCGGCCGAGCGGATCGCGCTCGGACTGGTCAAAAAGTTCATACTCGCCGACGCGCTTTCCTTCATCTCATTATCCGCACAAAACGCGCCGCAGTTCCGCGCCGCCGGTTGGGCATGGCTCGCGCTTTACGCCTACGCATTCCAAATCTATTTGGATTTCGCCGGTTATTCCGATATCGCCATCGGCATCGGCCGCCTCGCAGGGCTGACGATCCCGGAAAATTTCAACGCGCCGTACCTGAAGCGCAATATCGCGCTCTTTTGGAACAACTGGCACATGACCTTGACCGGTTGGATTCGCAATTATTGTTTCAATCCGCTGACGCGCGCACTGCGCAAGCGAAAAGCCGCGCCATGGCTGATTATTCTGATCGGGCAGCTCGTCACGATGGGACTGATCGGGCTTTGGCATGGCGTTACCGTCAATTTCCTGATATGGGGACTCTGGAACGCGCTCGGCCTTTTCATTCATCAGCTCTACGCCGATCATATCCTGAAGAAGATCCGGCCCGCGCTTTCCGCCCGGCCATGGCTCGAAAAAATTTATACCGCCGCCGCGACCGTTCTGACGTTTCAATTCGTCGCGCTGAGCTGGATTTTTTTCGCGCTGCCGCGTTTCGATTTGGCGCTAACGTTCCTTAGGAGACTGTTCTCATGAAAAAACTGATCCGGGTTTTTGCGAAAGCGCTCGGGATCGCCGCGCTCCTCGCCGGAATCATCCTGGCGCTGGGAGCGTTCGGGAAGCTCGGATCCGCGACGCTGTATAATCGCGTTTGGCGCGGACGCGAACGGTTCCCTTTCGGCGAGAACCCGCGTACCGCCTATAATTTCAGTCTGTCAAATTTGGACGCGCTCTTCGCGGCGCATGAAATTTCCGGCGCGGGAGAAAAAGATGCGGACGCGATCCGAATCGTCGTTATCGGCGATTCATCCGTCTGGGGAACGCTGCTGAAGCCGGAGGAAACGCTCGCGGCTCAGCTCAACGGGAAAACGATCCGCGCCGCCGGAACGACGCGCGTCTTAGAAGTTTATAATCTCGGTTACCCGACACTGTCGCTGAGCAAAGACCTGCTGATCCTGAACCGCGCGCTCAAATTTAATCCGGATCTGGTGATCTGGTCCATGACGTTTGAATCGTTCCCAATCGATAAGCAGCTGACGACCGCGCTGGTCGCCGATAATCTGGACGAGTTTTACCGGCTGACCGAACGCGTCGCGCTGCCCTCCGTCGCGGCGGAAATATCCGCCGCGAACCCGACGCCTTTTTCATTTAATAAGCTGCGCCGCGACTTATTCGATCTGATCCGCTTGCAGCTGTACGGGTTTCTTTGGAGCGCGACCGGCGTCGATCAGGATTACCCGCCGGAGTATCCGCGTCCGCAGCTTGATTTCGACCCGGACGGCAGCTTCCACAGCGTCGACGGCGCTTACCCGATCGCGCTTCAATCCTGGGACGTATTGGACGCGGGAGAAACGCTCGCCGACGAAACGCCGATCCTGTTTCTGAACGAGCCGATGGTCATAAGCTCCGGGAAAAATAAAAATATTCGATATAATTTTTATTATCCTCGGGACGCCTACGACGCATGGCGCAGCGAATGGCTTTCGGCGTGCGATATCAAAGGAAGGCGTTGCCTGGATACGTGGGATTTACTCACGAATAACCGCTTCACAAACAGCGCAATCCATTATGACGCGATTGGCGCATCCGTTTTAAGTCAGGTTATAATGGATGAGTTGGAGCTGTTGTTTGAAGCGAATGAATAACGAAATGGGAAAATGAATCGAAACCGGTTAAAGATCTACCGCAAATTGTCGTTAGGGTTAGGGATAGCGCTCGTCTCTTTCCTGCTTTTGATAACCCGCCCGATCTTAGCGGACACTCAAAACGAAATCCATATTAATTGGCGCGAACTCCCCGTTCTCCCCTCCGGAATCAGCGCGAAAGCGCGAGCGATCCTGAAAGGCGGTTTGCTGAACGGTTACGATCCGCGTTCGTTTTCGAAAATCGGCGATTGCTACGCCAGCACGTCCTGGTTCATCGCTGACTTTGACCTCGGCGAACAATATTACAACCTCGGTCCGTTTGAGGCCGATTTTGCGCCTGTCATCGCTTATTATCAAGGTTCGTTCGGGACGCACTCTTTAGCCGCGCGGCCCGGATTTACCGCCGCTTCGCTCCTGTCCCCGACCTGGTTAAATTCCGCTTCCTGCGATCCGCACGGCAACCCGTTAAACTGCGAATTATCGGCTCAGAATTCGCTGTTCGCGATTTTTTCGATCGGGACGAACGACGCGTTCAACCCGGATCAATTCAAGGACAATATGCGCGAAGCGATCGAAACCGCAATCGCCCAAAAACGGCTGCCGGTCCTGATGACAAAAGCGGACGACATCGAGGGCGGACACAGAATTAACCAGGACATCGCAGACTTGGCGGCCGAATATGAACTCCCGCTCGTGAATTTCTGGGCGGCGGTTCAGGATCTTCCTCAAAAAGGATTACAGCAGGACGGCGTCCACCTCACGTTTTACAAAAACGATTTCAGCGATCCGCTGGCTTATGACGCCGGATGGACCTACCGCAACATTTCGACGCTGTACATGCTGCAATTAATCATGAGCGAAACGCTATCGGTAGAGAACGAAATCGCCGCGGAACGCATTCCCGAACCCCAGCTCAAATTAGCTGAAACGACGGAACGCGCCGACAACGAAATCGAGACCGTTCTCGCGGCGCGCTTTGAGACGCCGATCACGACAGTCCCCGCGCGTCAGCGCATCGCGAACGGGATTTCGAACTACGCGTCCAAACGAGCTTCGGATCCGCACAACGCGGAGCCGGTTCGGGCGTGCCTGCTGGCTTCGAATCAAACTGCCGGGGTCACGCTTGATATTCCGACCGAGAACCTGTCCGCGCGAAATCTTCCGGACGCCGTCCAAGCCGGCGTTCTCAGCGCCGATTACCCGCCGTACCATCCGCACGCATACTTCCCGGAAATTCGGGAAGAAATGATCGAAAGCGAACGATCGATTCCGGAAATCCTGGAGTCGAACCATCAAACGTTAAGACTGATTTTTCCGCTAATCGCGTTTAATAAGGAGCCGAAAAAATGAACCTTCAGGAAACGATCGACCTGCTGATCGAACGGATCCGAGACGATATCCTCGAAACGCCCGACCGTAAGCTGAACGAAAATACCCCGCTGATCAGCAGCGGATTGATCGACTCGTTTCATCTCGTCGACGTCGCGCTTTTCGTTGAAGAACTCTTTAATGTCAAGATTGAAGATTACGAACTCAACGCCGATACCTTCGATACGGTTGAACAGCTCGCGGAACTGATCCAAAAACGGCGCGGCTGATTCTCCCGTCTTCGGACGAATTCTAATAAAACCGATTTGCCGTTTCTGCGTAAATAATTACAGAGCGGTTTTTTTGATTAAACCGTAACCAAATCGCTGGGGAACCCTGGCCGGAGCGGAGGAAAATTTTCATCGTATGAAACCGTTAAAAATCATCTTTGCCGTTACAGGCGCGATCCTGGCCGTAACTTTTATCGCCGCATCATGGTTCATCGGACGTCAAGTCAGCCTGTCGACGACGCAGCTGATAACCAACGAAGCTTCCGGCGAGGCTGTGACCGGCCGCCAATGGGAGAAATACCGTTTCGACGGGAAATCGTTCGAACGCGAATACGGCGCGGAAGATTTTGAACTGACCTCGACGCATGACGGACACGCGATTCCCGTTTCATATCTATACGCCGACACGGATCAAGCGGATAAAAATCGCGATACCGTCATCCTCGTTCACGGTCTCGGCGGGAACCGCCGCACGCCGTTCCCGATCGCGCCGCTTTTTCTCGAAAACGGATTCAACGTCTTGACCTACGACCAGCGCAGCTCGGGAGAAAATACCGCGCCCCATACGACGTTCGGCTACCTCGAAAAATTTGACCTGATCGACGCGATCCGTACCGTCAGGGCAAACGCGCCTTCCAAACGGATCGGCGTCTGGGGCGAATCGTTCGGCGCCGCAACGATCGGACTGGCGCTCGGAGCAAACGATATCGACGAGGAACTCGATTTCGTCATACTCGATTCTCCGATCGCCGAAGCGAATTGGATGATCCGCGAAAGCATGAAGCAAAACGGTATGGACGGGATCCTCGGATCATACTTTATCGCTTGCGGGAATATTGTCACAAAGCTGCGCTTAGGATTCGGCTACGGCGATCTTTACGTACCGGAAGCGGTTGAGCATATGCAAACGCCGGTCCTGATTATCAACAGTAAAGCCGATAACGTAACGCCGTACTTCATGAGCGAGGCGATTTATAACGCGATTCAAAACGACCGCAAAAGACTTTTCACGGTCAACGACAGCAAACATGCCGAAATATTTCTCGATCATCCGGAAGCGTACCGCTCTGAAATCGAGACCCTGATCGCGGAAATCCGATAGCGCGAAGCGTCAAACCGTACAATTTTCGAATTTTGGAATCCGGCGTCCGTAATTACGGGATTCCGAAATCATCCTCGTTTTCCGATTCGGCGTCCGAACGTTCATAGCGGAAATAAGCCTCCGCATCGGTCGGACGCTGCGGGATGCCGTCGCTGAACGATTGGATAAAGAAGCGAACCGCGGGAAGCATCGGCGGGAAAACCCGTTCCAACGGGATATTCTCAGCCGAAAAGAAACAAAATTTACGCCGGCTCCCTTCGACGCGTTCCAACCTTCCCCGCATCGCGGCCGCCGAATAAACCGCGTAGACCGGCGAAATATGGGCGTCGTTCGTTTCGATGTACCGCTGGACCGGATCGGAAAAAACGCGGATTAAATACGCCGCGTCAATCAGCATTCCGGTTTGATCCAGGATTGTCCGCTGAAGACAACTCAGCAAATCTTCCTCGGGACGCATCGGGCCGCCGGGCAGCCGCCAATAGCCGTCGTCATCGACCTGCGTCAGCAGCAGATTTCCCTGAGGATCGGTCAGGTACGCCAACGTCGCCAACTCGATAACCGGGAAAGATCCGATTAATCGGTAAAAACCGGCATGATAATTCTGCATCCGCGCCTCAGCTTTTATTCCGAATAAAAATCGCGCAGCTGTTGCGAACGGCCCGGATGGCGCAGCTTCCGCAGCGCCTTCGCCTCGATCTGCCGGACGCGTTCGCGCGTCAGACCCAATTTCTGGCTGACCGCTTCAAGCGTTTCTTCTTTTCCATCCTTCAAGCCGAAACGGCATTCCAACACGAGCCGTTCGCTTTCATCCAATACGTCCATTGCTTTTTGAACATGATCCGCCAACAAATTACGCGCCGCGAGTTCCATCGGCGCGTCGGCGTCGCGGTCCTCAATAAAATCGCCGACGAAATCGCCGCTCGGATCGCCGACCGGATTATCCAACGAAATCGGCTCGTATTCCGATTGAATCAGCTGACGCAGCTGATCCGCTGTTTCGGCCAGACGCTTTTTCACTTCAGGAGCGAGCGCCGCGCCGGTCTTTCTTGAATCCAGGATCGCTTCAATATCCTCGTCGGTCAGGAATTTTCCGGCGATCACAATATCTTCCATCGTCGGATTCTCCGCCATCGTCTGCATCAGCTCCTGCTGCGTTCGAACCGCTTTTCCGGCGATATCCGATAAATACGCCGGCAGCCGAACGATGTACGATTGGTCCGCGATGGCTCGGCCGATCGCCTGACGAATCCACCAGGTCGCATACGTACTCAGCCGAAAACCTAAACGCGGATCAAACTTCGCTACCGCGCGCATCAGCCCGAGATTTCCCTCCTGGATCAGGTCCATGAACGTCATACTCCCGCGGCGGTAGCGTTTGGCAATACTGACAACAAGACGCAGATTCGAATTGACCAGCAGCTTTTCCATAGCCGCGCCTTGCGTTTCAACTTGCTCGATCTGCCGGGTCATCTCGGCGCCGTCCTGAAGCAGGCCGGCCATCCAGTCAGCGGGCGGGAAATCGTTTTTCCCCGACAGCGCCAGCGATTCGTGCAGTTTCCGTAAGACCGGTCCCGGCAGGCAGTACAGAGACAGAAACAGATCGAATAAGGGATCGACAACCTTTTGCCAGGATTTCGACTGCCATTCCCCGCTGTCGCAGCTGTCGCGCAGCGTCGTCGTATCGAGCCGGATCGGATCGGCAATCATCCGCCGCGCTTCATCCGTCAACGCCGCCAAATCGGGCGTTTCCGTTTCAGACTTCCCGTACGCTTCCAACGCAGCGAGCGTCTTCTTCCAAAGTTCCGGCAGCGCTCCGATAATCGAGCGGAAAACGTCCGTCCCGAAAGATTCGCGATCCGGATCACCGTGCTTGTTTTCAATTTGAACCAGGTATCCGACCGCCGAAAGCGCCGTCGCGGCGTAAAACTCCTGGTCCGTTTTCAATAAATTTTTCGAACCGATCTCTTTCAGGTACAACTCAACCGGATCGTCCGCGGCAATCATTAAATCGGACAAATCGACGGGATCATCCCCCGCCGCAGCCAACAATTCTTCAGACGGTTCTTCCGGCTCGCTCGCCGCCGGTTCCAAGAAACCCCGATCCAAATCTTCGTTCTCACGATTCTCAAAATCGCTCAATTCAAAAGGTTGTATCATGCGCATCTCTCCGGGTTTTATTTCGTCGTTGATATTTCATCTTACAATTCGGTAAAACATTCGTTACGCTTCAGCTTCGCGAGTAAAGAATCGATCCGCTTCCGCTCGATCACTTTCAATTTGATTTGTTCGGATAAAACAATTTTCATCTCGTCGCCGTCCGGCAGATCGTTTTTAATCTGCTCCTCTTCCGCGCAGGAGACCTTAACGCGTTCGAGACGCAGCATCCCGATCAGCCGTGTCGTCGCGGAAAGAATTTCCTTTCGGGAAGAAGACGCCGTCAGGTTTTCGCTCCAAATTTCATGGAAAAGTGCGACGCAAGCTTCAGATAAACGATCCCGGATAAACTGCGCCAGATCCGGCTCCGAATCTTGCCCGACGCCCTCAAAATACAGCTTCGCGATTTCGCGCAGCTGCGGATCCGTAAAATCTTCAACGGATACGCTCGGAAGAAACACTTTTCCGAATTCCCGATCGACAAGATTGATATCCCCCGGCTCTCCCAGTCCGTGAAGCAAATAGCCAATCAGCGTCCGTTCTTTTTTCTCGGTTCCTTTCTTCGGATCCGCGAGAATGAAATTACGCGGACGCTCCGTCTGAGCCGGAAGCGGCGGATTTTTTGAACGGCGCGGTTTCGATTTCTCAGGAAGCGCCGCAAACGCTAAAAGACGCTCGTCAATCTTTAGAAAGGCCGCCAGCTGCTGGCGATAGGTTTCCCGCTCGATCCGGTTCGAAACCTCGCGAATCAGCGGCATCACCTCGTCGGCGATCGCCTGCTTCACTTTCGCGTCGGATAAATCTTTACCCGCGGCCGCCGTTTCCATCCGAAACGTCACGATCGGTTTCGCGTTTTCCAAGATCGCGCGCCATTCCGCCGGATCGCGCAGGACGACTTCGTCCGGGTCCTGACCTTCCGGGATTTTCGTAACCCGAATATCCGCCTTCAGGTCGCCCTCCTGACGAATCAGCGCGCCCGTATCGGACGGGTTCTCGCCCTTGACCGCTTCGCGGATAACGTCGATTCCTTTCAGCGTCGCCGAATCCCCGGCCGCGTCCGCGTCAAGCGCTAATAAAATCCGTTTCGATTGCCGCGTCAGGAGGCGCACCTGATTCGTTCCCAACGCCGTACCCATCGGCGCGACCGTATTCGTGAACCCCGCCTGATGGAGAATAATAACGTCGAAATAGCCTTCAACGATAACCGAACGGTCCTGTTCGCGGATCGACGCGCGCGCGCGATCGTATCCGAAAAGCGTCTTTCCTTTATCAAATAAAACCGTCTGAGGCGAATTCAGGAATTTCGGGACGTCGTTCGGATCTAAGATCCGCGCCCCGAATCCGATCATGCCGCCGGACGGATCGCGGATCGGGATCATCAGGCGGTTCCGGAACCGATCGTAAATTCGCCCGCCCGGGACCGGATCCCCGGCTGCGTCGCGCTGTTCGCTGACCATTCCGGCTTCGATCGCCTCTTCGCGGGAATACCCGGACGATAAAAGGTGCTGCGTCATCGCATCCCAACCGCCCAACGCGTATCCTAATTTCCAATCGTCACGGGTCGCCGGCAATACGCCGCGCTTCTCCAGGAACGACCGCGCCGTTTCGCCCGCCGGATGACGGAGCAGTTGGTCATGATAGACCGCAGCGGCCAGCTCCAGCAGCTCCTGAAGCCTGACGCGTTTTTCTTTTTTCAATCCGGATTCGACCGACTGATACTTTTCAAGCTTAATCCCGGCGCGCTGCGCCAGGAGTTCGACCGCCTGCTGAAAATCGAGTCCGTCGCGTTTCATGATATAGCTGAAGACGTCGCCGCCCTCCGCGCAGGCGCCGAAACAGCGCCAAGTCCCTGAATCGGGAAAAACCGCGAAAGCCGGCGTATGCGTATTCGCGTGAAACGGGCAGAAACCGATATACGCTTTCCCCGTCCGCCGCAATTTAACCGTTTCCGAAACGATATCGACGATATTCAGACTGTTCTTAATTTCATCGATTTGAGACATTTTCCCTCGACCCTTAATTTTACAACAAACCGCGGCGGTACGCAGTGTCGCAATCGCCGCGCGTTCGCTGAAGCGAATGGTAGAATTGCCGTCATGAGAACCGAATTATTTTTTAAACCCGCTCATGAGCGCAAGCTGCCGCTTCTTCTCTTATGCGCGTTTATCGCGATCCGGCTGCTTTTCTATTGCCTTCAGCCTTGGTTAGGGATCGATTCCCAGAGCGCGCGATCGCTTTATCCGGACTCGGCTACCTATATCGCTCCGGCGAAGGCGCTCCTGGATAGCGGAAGGTTCCTGAATAACCGCGGCGAAGCGGAAATTATCCGAACGCCCGGATACCCGCTCCTGATCGCGCTTTTCATGAAGCTTTTCCATGAGAACTGGGTTCCCTGCCTGACGCTGTTTCAGCTGGCGTTTAACGCCGCCGCCTGCGTCCTCCTGATCGAAACGCTGAAAAAAATCGGCGCGCGTCCGAAAATAGCTTATTTTCTCGGCGCGGCCGCGTTGCTGAATCCGCATGACGCCTATTTCGCGTTCTTTATTCTGAGCGACAGCGTCGCCCAGTCGTTCTTCATGATCTTCCTGTACTTTTTCGTCAAGGCGTTAAAAGACAATCGAACGAGCGATTTTGCCTTCGCGTTCGCGTCCCTGACGATTTGTATCTTTATTCGTCCCGGATCGTTGTTCCTGCCGTTTTTCCTGATGATCGGAATTGTCGCAACGCTGATCCGGCGCGGAGAACGGAAACGCGTCCCGGCGGTTCTGGCCGCTTTCCTGATACTGATCGCCGTCCCGATCGGCGCCTGGCAATACCGCAACAGGACCGTCGCCGGCTACGACGGATTCAGCGCTATTTCCGAAGCCAATCTTTACTTCTATCATAGCGCCGCGATCAACGCCGACCGGAACGGGACCAGCTTTTACGACGAGCAGCAGGCGGCAATCGACGCGCCGGCATACCGCGCGCTCTTAGAAACGTTCCCGCCTCACGAAGCGCAGCGACGGTTAGCGATCGAAACGATCCGATCGAATATTCCCCGTTATCTGGTCCTGAACCTGCGCGGCGCGGCGCTGACCCTCGTTTACCCGGGCACGTTCGATATCTTCCGTTCGCTCCCGGCGCCGGAATCGTTTATCGCGGCGATCCGGGAATCGTACCTGAACGCGGATTGGACGCCCGAACGGATCGGCGGAATTTTCCGCGACCGCTTCGGATGCGCAACGCTCTTGAACGTCCTGCTGCTGATGTGGACGGCGCTGCTGACCGGAGCCGGCATGATCCGAGCGATCCGCGCCAAAACGCCGGAACGCCCGCTTGTAATCGCGCTGATCGGAATATTCTTTTACCATCTGGCGGTCAGCGCCGGACCGAACGGTTTCGGAACGTATCCGCGTTTCCGGCTGACGATCTCGTTCTTGACCCTGATTTGGATCGGGATCGGCGAGACCGCTAAAAGAAAGACGCCTGAAGATCGGCTAACGAGCGAAGAAGCGACTGGAGCCGGTCCGTTTCCGCCGTCTTCTGCGCAATGCTGGCCTGATTAAACGCGCGCAGCGGTTGGACGACGCTCGTCATCCGCCGCGTAACGCCCGATACTTCTTCGCGCAGGCTGTTCGTCAGCGACTGCGTCAGCGAATCCTCAACCGCCGCCAATTTACGGCGGAATTCGTTTTGGGATTTATTCCGATAATACGGTAAGACCGCGAAACCGGCGACCGCGACCCAAAGCGCCGCCAAAATTCCCAAGATATCTGTCGCGAGCGTCGTCGCCGCGATCGTCAGCGCCGCGCCGACGCCGACCGCAGATACCTCGATCGCCAACGCCGTCTTAACCGCCGTTTGAACATGCTTCATCCCGATTTCGACCGCTACGTCCCGATCGAGCTGATCGCTTAATTCGTCGATCGCCGCCCGAAGCCGCGCCAGGACCGACCTGCGTTCGCTTAACGCGGCCGAAGTTCCCGAAACCGCCGGCGCCGTCTCGCCGCGCTCC
>JASBYO010000047.1 GCA_029983925.1 Flexilinea sp. | reverse complement strand
CCGGATTATTTCCGGCGGGGGCCGGGAGAGCCGGGACGTTTTCCCCGGCCCCCGCGCCTACGGACGGCTTCCGTTGGATTCTGAACCAAACGTCCGGACGGACGCCGCCGTTGTAATTCTCCCCGCCGACCCATTTCTTCACCGCGCGGAACGTCGTCGCCGCGGCGCGATGGCCGAGATCGACTTCGAAGTCGTAGTTAAAGTCCTGGTTATCCGAAAGTCCCGGCGGAACAAGTTTTTCAAAGTGATCCTGCTCCGGATCTCCGTAGATTTGCGTAATGGGCGCGTTCGCCTGCGTTCCGGTCACGACGTCAACAAAGTAAACGTATTCCGCGCCGCCGCCGTTGTATTTCGGCTGAACGCCGAATAGATGCGACGCTGTATGATCGGCGCCGCGCGTGACTTCGACGCCCGGACCGACCGGTTCGATCGGGTCGGCCGGTTTCCCGTCCGGACCCGCCGGCTTCAGTCCCCGATACAGCCGCAAGTACGCCTTCTTCAAATTCAAATCGGGCAACGCATTGCCGCCATGCCAAATAACCTTACCCGTAATCGGATCGGTCACCAGACCTTGCGAGACGAAATTATTCGTAACCGTCAGCCGCGCCGCTTCGGTAATCGTCGCCAGGTTCCGAACGACGAGCTCGTAACCGGCGGGCGCCGCAACTTCTTCAACCCAGAAGTTGTACGGGATACCGTTGCCGTCCTTCAAATCTACGTTCGTCCAATCGACCGACGCGGAGTTAAAGCCGGGCGTACCGTTGTTCGCTTCAGGAATGGTCTGGTTCCCGCCGACCGCGTCGCAGGCGTTGTAATTCGGCGCGCTGCTCAGCGTACGGCAGAGCCGCAGCGTAACCGACGGGCGCTTATCCAGTAAAGCGCCGCCCGTCCAGACTTTCACGCCTGTCTTCGTTGTCTGGGGGGGTCCGGAAATTATTCTGAACCGTGACCGGATTGCCGTCGGTATCGGCGGTCTCTTTTTCGTAAGCCCCGAGTTCCGCCGCCGTATTTTCTTCGACGACGCTGTAATAATATTTATAACCATGCTCAAAGTCGCGGTCAGCCAGTCCGGTCCACTTATACCGCCAGGCTTCGGCGGCCGGTTTCGCGTCTTCGACCGCCTTGAGGAGCGTAACGCGCGGTTCAACCGGCGAACCGTCCAGCGCGACCGTCACGTCTTCCAGCGCGCCGCAATCGGCCGGCGAAGCCGTACAATTCGTCGCAGGCGTCTTTTTCCACTGCCGTTTCAGCAGCAGCTTAATATCGACATGATCGCTGGGCGCGCCGCCGTTCCAAATCTTCCGCCCCGTGACGTTCCCGTCTTTTCCGGGCTCCGGTTCCGGGTTCGGGTTATCGCCCGGATCGCCCGGATCGTCAGGAACGAGCGGCGGAACGTATTTATTCGTAACTTTCAGGTCGGCGTCGTCAGCGTTGACTTCGCCGTCGCCGTTTTCGTCTTCGACTTCGATGAATTTACCCATGCCGGGATCTAACGCGCCTACGCTGAGTTCCTTGATCCAATATTTAATCGGATGGCCCGTCGCACGGTCGCGTTTCGGCAAGTTGGTCCAAGTATGCATCCATTTATGCGCGTTGGCGTTCGCTTTCAACAGCGTGAAATTCGAAGCGACCGGCGCGCCGTCAATATCGGTCGTAACCGTTTCCGTTTTGCATTCGGAAGGAGCCGCTTCACAATCGGCTTGCGGATCGTCGGCAATCGACCACTGCCGGTGCAGTTGAATTTCGACATCGGCATATCCTGTCGCTTTTCCGCCCAGCCAGATCTTCCGGCCGGCGACTTCGCCCGGCTGATCCGCCGGATCGGGGTTCGGGTCGCCCGGATTTTCGGGCGGGTTCGTCGGCGGGACGAGCGGCGGCTTATAGCTGTTTGTACAGCTCAGCCCCGGATTCACGCCCGCTAAACAGCCGGATTCCCAGACGCCCTGCGCCTCGCCGGCAGGTTCGTTAATATCCGCGATATGACCGTCTTCGAGCAGGTTCCAAACGTATTCGAGTCCGGTAACGACATCATTCTTCGGTAAATTCTTCCAGGTAAACTTCCAAACGACTTCATGCGCGCCTTGATTGGAAGTCTCCGCGACCGGGTATTGATAGGCGGGATCCGCCGGCGCGAGCTGGTCGATCGCCGTCGTTTCCGTAACCCGCGCCGTACGCGTTACCGCCGTACAACCGGCGCAGGTCCCGACAATTTTCAACGTAAATTCCGGTTTGTCGAGATAAAAACCGCCCTTCCAAATCTTCGTAACTTCTTTTTCCGTCGGCGGCGACTTGAACTTGTTCGTCACCTTGAATTCATACGGTTTCAACGGATCCGGATTCTCGATCTTCGGATATTCCGCGTTGTTCTCCGCGGTCGGCGGAACGACTTCGCTGACGACGTAGACGTATTGAACGCCGTTCGGACTATGCGTCTCCAGATTCGCCCAGGTATACGTCCGGTTCGTCGCCGGGCCGGCCGCCGGAACGATCGTCGGCGCGGGCGCGGTAAAAGTAGGATCGGCCGCGCCGCCCGCGGTACGCGTCAGGTTCATCGTCACCAGTACATGATCCGCGAGTTGGCCGCCAATCCAGGTTTTTGTCGCGGTGACGGTCGTCAGCGCGCGCTTCCATTTCGCCGTCAGGATATTCTTCTGATTCGCGCCCGGCCCTTCCAGCGTCAGCAGAACAGCGTCGCCCGGCGCAGGAACTAACGGCACCGGTTTATACGTTTGACCGTCAGAACCTTCCCAACCGTCGAAAACATAACCCGGTTTGGCGGTAAAGTTCGCCTGATCCGGTCCGCTCCCGAGCGGATAAACGATATGCGCAACGTTCAGAAGCTGATCCGGAACCGTAAATTCTGTTCCGAGTCCGTTCGCTCCCGGACGGTACGTGACCGTCGTCGTCGGAATTCCCGGACACCATTGCGCATGCAGAATTTTATTATTATTAACGATCAGCGTTTCGCCCGGCTGATAGATGCGTCCGCTGGCGTCTCCTTCAACCTTCCAACCGCAGAAATCCTGACCGGTCGGCGCGGTCATCGCGCCCTTGCCCAAAACGATCGCGCCGGAACCGGCCGTATATGTATTCGGATCGTCCGGAGCCGTCCCGCCGCCGCCGTTTAACCGATATCCGACATTGTAGTTTTTCAAGCGGTAAATCGGATACAGCGTAATCGTGTTCTCGCCGACAAAATCGTTGGCCAAATCGAATTTAATATAACTGCCGTTGTCGCTCCGGAAATACCATCCGTCGAAATCCGCGGCCGTCGCGCCCGCAGGGGGGATCTTGTAAGAATCAATCTGGCTCTGCTGCGGGCCGTTCAGCTGCGTATTCTCCGGGACGGTCAGATAAGAACATTCCGTACTTCCCGCCGAACGGCAATAATTGACCCGCACCGGCGTTAAAACCCACTTCGCATATAAAATGAGGTCGCTGTGAGGCATTGTCTGACCGGAAAAGCTGTACGGATTGCCGTCAAAGCCCGGATTATCGTACCAGCCTTCGAAGATATACGTCTTCCCGCTCTCAACCTTGGTCGACAAATCCAACGCCGCCGCATTGTCCGCGATGACGTTCGAAATATCCTGCTGATACTTGATATTAGTTACATCAAAGACCGGCGGAAAGCCGTCGGTAATATTGCGGTGGAACGTAATTTTATAACTTAACCGCTGATAATAAATCGTCCCGTCGCAATAAAGAGTTCCCCCGATCCTTCGGCAATTTACCGTATCGTTCGGATTGGACGAGGGAGAATTGTAACCGCTATGCAGCGGTTCCCAATGGCAGACGATACTGCCGTCGCCGGAATTGCATCCCGGATCGCCGAGCTGTCCGTTATACAGCTGCTGAAGTTTGGCCGCTTCCGACGGAAGATGGTACAGCGTGAAACCGGGCGTCGGGACGTTGCCGTCGATAAACGTGTACCAAACCTGACCGCTATGGCTGAATCTGAAATCGTCCTTAATCGGACCGTAAATCTTGTCGGCCGGAGGTTGACCGGTCGGCCACCCGGCCTGCCCGGGCGCGGCCTCCCGATAATGCGTGGTGTAAATAACGCCTTGACTCGGGCTGCCCCAGGCTTCCATATCTTCCGACTTCTGCGTCGGCGCTTCGCTGTACATATTCGAACCGTTATGTTTCAGACGCCAGGAGTAATTTGCAAAAGTAGGATGATTTAAACCCTGATCGAACGTCGGCGCGGTCGACTGTCCGTACTTGTAGTTCGCGCGGTTATAAAGACCGTATCCAGTCTGGCCATACGGCGCGGGACCTCCGGTCGCCCCGACAGCGTACATCGTGAACGAATAAATTTTGCGCTTGAAATAAACGCGAAAAACTGTGCTGCCGTCTCCGGCGATCTGAACCGGATCGGCATGATCGAAATAGTAACGCAGCCGTTCGTTGGTTTCGTCGAATTGGGGATCGGCGTTGATAAAATCGGTCGCGTCCGTATACGTCGGCGTTCCCTCGGTCGGGCCGCTCTTCGATCGGCTTTCGACGAAAGAAAAGAGATCGTCCTCGGCGTTTTCAAGGTAGTAGAGAACTTTATAATACGCCGTCCCCGGGGTCCAAACCGCATGCAGCGTCATCGACGCGTTTACCGGCAGCCCGAAGTTGTACGCCGGACCGTTCTCGCTCGTCGACCAGTGCCGGAAAGTATATCCCTGGCGCGTCGGGTTCGGCGGCTGAGTTACCGGCGAACCGGCGTCCGGGTATGCCGACGGGACATAGGAACCGCCGTGCGAATTAAACTGAACGACCGACCCGGCCTTGGTTACAACGTAGAGCGTCGTGTCTTTCGTAATCGGGGTCCCGACCGGGAAAGCGGGGCCGCCCGGCGTTTCAGACCAGTGTGAGAAAACCTGGGTTCCGTCCTGAATTGTAAAGAAGACGTCGCTGTCGTTCATGGCGTTCGCCGGATCGGTCTGATCGGTCGGGACGGTCTTGGTTTTGATGACCTTTCCGTCGTAAATGAACTTGACCGTCCAGCCCGGATCGATCTTGGCGATTGCCTCGATTACCTCCGTCGTCGTTACTGTCTGGGGACCGAAAACGATCGGATTTCCGGTCGTCCGCTCGACCCAGCCGCGGAAGATCCATCCGGGCGTTTGCCCCGGCGTCGCCGGGGCGACTAAATTATCGCCGTCCCTGACGATCTGCGTCTGGATATGGTTCAAATCGTAATAAAAATTATACGTCCGCGTTGGTACGATCGGATTCAGGTCCCTGGCCGCCACGAAAGCGGCCTCCGTCGCCAACAGGATCATCAGCGACAACACAACGACAATGGCTAACCATTTCTTCGATTCAGGATGCACTCTACGCATTGGATTTTCCCTCACCCTCATCATGTTATTTGACAGAGAAGACGCCAAAACGCCATCCGTCTTCCCCTATTTTCAATGACGTGAAACATAGCGCGAAACTCGCGTATTTAAAATATACCATAATTTAAGGGTCATACATCCAAGCGGAACAAATCGAGCGCCTGTTCCGCTTGTTTTCCCGCTTAAATGGGTCTACGTCTGGAGATCATTTTACCACGCAGGATTAAATTTGTCTAATATCTATTCGATATTCATGTATAATAGCGGAAAATATTTCCACGAGGATTCCGCCGTTAAATAAAGAAAAATCCCCGATAAACGACACTGTCGCCGGGGAATAAACGTTAATCGTCACTGTTTTTTACAAATGATAGGGGCTTATCGTGCTGATTTTCCCGCCGTCTGACTTGAATTATCGCCGATATAACAACCTTTTTTTATCTATATTTCAGGGCGGACGCGGCGGAAACTCCCTTTTCGAATCGGCGGCGGCGCGCCGTCCGGAAGAATTTTCGCGTTCGTCTCGTTCATATACGTCGCCGCCACCCATTCATTCACGCCGATCCGGATCCAGGTCGACTCGCGCCGCGCCAGCTCTCCGACAACCTCGCCGCGGTCCAGTCCGCGGACGACGGCGTATGCCAGACTGGGGCCTGAACGGACGTTGAGACGGTCGACGCTGACGACCCATTTCCGCCGGGCTCCGTCCGCCGCGTCGTTCGCCGCTCCTTCGATAAGCGGGATCGGATCGACCGCTTTCCCGTCGACGCGAACCTCAAAATGCAGGTGCGGTCCGGTCGAGTTGCCGCTCGACCCGCTCAGCGCGATCGTCTTACCGCGTTCGAGCTTCGTCCCGACCGGGAACGAAGTCGTCAGCAGATGGGCATAAATCGTCTCGATGCCGCCGCCATGATCGAGGATCATGTGGATCCCGTAGCCCCTCTGATGCCAATGGACCGCCTTGACGACGCCGTCCGCCGCCGCGCAAACCGGCGTCCCTTTCGGAAGCGCGAAATCGACGCCGCTATGACCGTTCGGATCGGTATATTTTTCGCCGAAGCGCTGCGTAATCGGATAAACGTTATTAATGAAAGGAAGCGTAAATTTAATCATTTATGAATCTCCTCGGTCTAATTCGATAAGCGGATCCGGCGCGTAACCGTAATCGCCGACCGCCTCGCCATGCCAAAAATCGCCGTCGACAACCGTCGCCAACGCGGCGCTCATGACCAGATCGTCATGCAGCTTCGCGTCGGGAACGCCCCAACGCAGACGCTTCTCCGGTCCCGCCGAAACCTCCCCCTGCGTCGCCCGCAGCTGCGCAAAAAAAGTCTCGCGATAAACGAGCTGGTCTTCGTCGCCGGGAAGCGCCGCCGTCCCTTCAAGCCAGCGCCCGCGTTCCAATAAGGCTAAAAAATCCCAGCCGAGCCGGCTTTTCGACGCCGCGGTAAAGATAAACGGGCGAATCCGATCCGAGCCGAAGGCTTTAATCAGCGCCGACGTCGGACCCGCCCCGACTCCGGTCGCGTCCGCGACGACGCGGACCGGCTCCCAAAGCCGGATCAGCGCGGTCAGATCGGCGACCTGGTCCGAGAGCGGACGGTTCAGCCAAACGAAGCGCCGTTGGACGAGCCAGACCGCCTCCGTATCCGTCTCTCCGCGCGGCTCGGTCCGGACGATTGTCAGCGCGCTTCGGTCGCGCCGGTCAAAATCGCCATCCGTCCCGCCGCCGCAAGCCGTTTCGCTCGATCCGGCGAAATCGATCAGGAAAAAATACCGGCCGCGGACGTCCGCTTCAGGATCAACCGCGTAGTCGTGCGTCCCGATCAGCGCGGATATAACCTGTTCGCCGAAAAGTCCGAGTTGACTGTCGATCGTTTCGCTGAAAAACTGCGTTCGGATCATCGGATGATACCGCCCGAAACGGCGGACTTGTTCGCCGACAAATTCGCCGTACGCCGGGACTTCGCGCGCGACGTCGTCCGCCGTCAAAACAAACGCGCGCCGCGCCGGAACTTCTGCGGCTGACTTCAGGACGGCGATTTCACGCGCTAAGAGAGTATCCGAACGCCAGGCCGTTCCCCAGAAAACGATCGCCGCGTTGCGCGCCGCCGCCATCGGCGCGATGTCGCGGTCGAACTTGTCCCGAGCGATATCCTGAGCTTCATCGACTTCGAGCAGGAGCGAAGCCGTCGCGCCGACGATATTCGCGCCCGGCGCGCCGCTTAAAAAGGTCGCTGAGGCCCGTCCGAGCTGCATCAGCGCCGACCCGCGCCGGCGCCAACGGCCGCGCGTCAGCGGGTGGCGTTCCAACGTTCTCTCCAGGCGCCGCGCCGCGTTCAGCGACTGCGGACGGAAGGTCGGGCTGATTTTGACGATGTCGCCGCCTTCCGCCGAAAAAAGCGTCATCAGATACGCCTCCAATTGCGCCTGAATTTCGTTCTTCCCACTCTGACGCGGGAAAAGAACCGCGAACCGCCCGCCCGTCCCGGATAGAACCGCGCGTATAATTGCGCGCAGCGGTCCAAGCTGATAACCGCGCAAACGGATTCCTCCCAACGCGGAAAACAGCGCCGGATCCGAAAGAACCCGGTGCAAATCGCCGCGCAGCGTTTCGTCCGTCATCCAAGGCCCTTTTTAAGGTAAAAAAGATTTAACCAGCGCCGCCAGCGACATCAGCGCCGATCCGCCGTTCGTCATCGTCGACCAGAACCGAAACTGCGTCACGCCGGCAGAGGCGTCGCGCAGCCGCGTTTCATGATCGGCGATCTGCTTTTCGAGTGATTCAACGCGCCGTTCCGTCAGCTCGCGTTGATGCGACAGTTCGATCCGCAGCTTTCCGATATCGGAGCGGATTAAATCAAGCGCGTTTAAAACGCGGGCCGCCGTCAATTCTTTTTCATTCGCCATCTTTTCCACCTCCGTATTTATTCGACAGCCGAAGAACCTTGCTCGCTGCGCAATTCGTCGAGAACCTGCTTAAGGACCGCGTTAAGATGATCCGGCGCCGCGGCCGCGCTGCGTTCGCTCTGGGCGATCAGCGCGGCCAGACGGGAACAGGTTTTCCCGATCATATCCAAAACGCGCAGCCGATCACGCAGCGGCAGCTCATCCTCAGCTTCGTCCCAACCGGCGACCGTATCCATCTGATCTCCCAACAGTCGGATCAAACTTTCAATATCGTATTTTCGATTCGCCATGCCGCTCCTTTCCGAATCGCTTTTATATTGAACCGGACCGCTACGGACCGGATCCGAGATTAGAATTTTATTTCTATATCAGGATACCGTTATTCGGCTCTTTCCGCAACTCTGAATAATCGCAGTTTCGAAAAAATAATTTTCGCGAAAAAAACGCAGCGAAAAATTCGACACGCCGAAGCTGGACTATGAACTTTAAAAATCGCGCCGGTTTGAATTCGAACCGGCCAATCCTTTCTTCTTATACAGGAAAACGCCGCCGGGTCCCGGAGCCGTCTCTCACTGATTTTCCCTTCCCCGCCGATCCGCTATACTATAATTTAAGGAAGGGCAAACGGTTCCAAACGCCGGCCGCGCCGGCGCGCATCCATCATATATCGAAAGGGAAATCGCATGAAACTCGATATCGACCGATTCATCAGCAGCATGACCTTGACGGAAAAAGCGTCCCTCTGTTCCGGGTTTACCAACTGGCATACCAAACCGATCGAACGCTTGGGGATCCCCTCGATCATGGTCGCCGACGGTCCTCACGGCCTGCGCAAACAGGAACTTAAGGAAAACGAATTCCAAATGATCCACGACAGCGCCGTCTCGGTCGGGTTCCCGACCGGACCGGGACTCGCCGCGTCATTCGACCGCGATCTCGCCTTCCGCATGGGAGAAGCCCTGGGAAACGAATGTCAGGCGGAGAATATCCAAATCCTCCTCGGCCCCGGCGCGAATATCAAGCGATCGCCCCTCTGCGGACGGAATTTTGAATACTATTCGGAAGACCCGCTCGTCGCCGGCGAAATCGCCGCCGCCTGGATCAACGGGGTCCAGTCGAAAAACGTCGGGACCTCTCTTAAGCATTTCGCGGCGAATAATCAGGAAACGCGCCGCATGGCAATCAGCGCGGAAATCGACGAACGGACCTTGCGCGAAATTTATTGGGCGAATTTTGAACGCGCCGTCAAGAAAAGCAAACCGTGGACCGTCATGACCGCTTACAACAAGACCAACGGCGTTTACGGTTCCGAAAATGCCGAAACGTTGACCGCGCGGCTGCGGGAAGACTGGGGATTCGACGGTTTCGTCATGACCGATTGGGGCGCGGTCAACGACCACGTCGCCGGGATCGCCGCCGGCTGCGAACTCGAGATGCCGGCCTCCGGAAAATTCACGGATCAGCTCGTCGTCGACGCCGTCCGGAACGGCCGTCTCTCGGAGGAAACGCTGGACTGCGCCGTACGCCGGATTTTGACGATCGTCGACCGCGCGTTGAGCGGCCGCGACGAATCGGCCGTTTTTAATTATGAAAAGGACCACGCGTTAGCGCGGGAAATCGCCGCCGATACGATCGTGCTGCTGAAAAACGACGGCGCGATTCTGCCGCTGAATCCGAAAGCCGAAATCGCCTTTATCGGGGCTTACGCCGCCGCGCCGCGCTTCCAGGGCGGCGGTTCGTCCCATACCAACGCTTTCCGGATCGAAAACGCCCTCGATTCAGCGCGCGCTTACGGCGCGAACATCGGCTACGCGCAAGGGTTTAGCGGCGAGGCCGACGAAACCGACCTGAAGATGCAGGCGCAGGCGGTCGAGCTGGCGAAAAAATCGGACGTCGCCGTAATTTTCGCCGGGCTTCCCGATTCCTTCGAGTCGGAAGGCTACGACCGGACGCATATGCGCCTGCCGGATTGTCAGAACGCGCTGATCCGCGCCGTCCGCGCCGTTCAGCCGAACGTCGTCGTCGTGCTGCACAACGGGTCGCCGGTCGAGATGCCCTGGGCGGCGGACGTCGATGGGATTCTCGAAGCATATTTGGGCGGAGAGGCGATCGGAGCCGCCGTCAGCGACGTTCTTTTCGGAAGCGTCAACCCGTCGGCAAAATTAGCCGAAACGTTCCCGACGCACCTTGAACAAAACCCTTCCGCGCTGAATTTTCCAGGCGACAGCAAGACGGTCGAATACCGCGAAGGCATTTTCGTCGGATATCGCTATTACGACGCGAAGAAACTCGAACCGCTCTTCCCGTTCGGCCATGGCCTCAGCTATACAGAGTTCCAATATCGAAACGCGCGGATCGAAGAAATCGATCCGGTTGCCGCCGATGTCCGCGTCGCCGTCGATATAACCAACGCCGGACCGCGCTTCGGGAAAGAAGTCGTCGAGCTTTATATCGCGCCCCTAAAAGCGAAGAAAAAACGCCCGGTTCAGGAGCTTCGCGACTTCGCTAAAGTCGCGCTCGAACCCGGCGAAACGAAAACCGTCCGCTTCAGCCTCGGCCGGCGCGCCTTCGCTTATTGGGAAACCGAAATTCACGACTGGTACGTCGCCGGCGGAGAATACGAGATCCGCTTTTCCGCTTCCTCGCGGGACTGCCGTGCCGCGCTGACCGTCCGGCTGAACGGCGATCCGATCCTCCCGATCGAAATCACTCCCGATACGCTCGTTTGCGACTTGCTGGAATATCCCGGCGCGGATGAAATCCTGACGCCGCTGATACGCGGAATCGCGCTGACGTTCCTCCCCGAAAATTTTGATTTCGATTCCGAAAAAATCGATCCGACGATCTTGAATATGATGACCGGCGTCCCGCTGCATAGCATGCGTTCCTGGATGCAGGACCGCTTCGACCCCCAAATGCTCGAGAACGTCATCGATCAGTTCAAACGGCATATGGAAAAAGTCGCTAAAAGACGGTAAACTTTTTAAGATAAGAATTCTTTCAAGATAGGGAGCGTTATGAACGACAAGCCATCCAAAAAAATATGTATCGTCGGCGGCGTCGCCGGCGGAGCGGGAACGGCCGCGCGGCTGCGTCGGCTGGACGAAAACGCTGAGATTATCCTGTTCGAACGCGGCGAATATATCTCTTACGCGAACTGCGGACTGCCGTATCATGTCGGCGGCGTCATCCAAGCGCGCGAAAATTTACTCTTGAATACGCCCGCCGGTATGAACGCCAAATTTAAACTCGACGTCCGCGTTCAAAGCGAAGTCGTCAAAATCAACCGCGCGGAAAAAACGATCGAAATCCGGGACCATCGGCGCGGCGTCGCCTACGAAGAAAGCTACGACGTCCTCGTCCTCTCGACCGGATCGAGTCCGCTCGTTCCTCCGATCCCGGGGATCGACGGCGAACGGATTTACCGGCTATGGACCGTTCCCGATACGGACCGGATCCGCGCCGCGATCGAGAAATACCGGGCGCGCCGCGCCGCCGTAATCGGCGGCGGCTTTATCGGGTTGGAGATGGCGGAAAACCTGCGTCATCGCGGCATCGGCGTCACGATCATCGAAGCGCAGGATCAGGTT
The DNA here is from genome assembly GCA_029983925.1 of Flexilinea sp. Lineage (GTDB taxonomy): Bacteria > Chloroflexota > Anaerolineae > Anaerolineales > Anaerolineaceae > Flexilinea. The sequence continues at coordinate 7,925 of JASBYO010000047.1, read as the reverse complement.
TTCGCGCCGTTCGACAGCGAAATGGCGGAAGCGCTTCATGGCGAAATCCGCCGCGCCGGAGTCGAGCTGATCCTCAGCGACGCGGTCGAATCGTTTAAAAACGGGCCCGACGGCGTCACGATTAAATTGAAGAGCGGCGCGGCGGTCGAAGCCGACTTCGTCGTTCTCTCGATCGGCGTCCGCCCGAATAGCGAGCTGGCGCGCGACGCCGGTTTGACGCTGAACCCGCGCGGCGGAATCGTCGCTGACGATCGGCTCCAAACGTCCGACCCCGCGATTTACGCCCTTGGCGACGTAATCGAAGTGCGCGACCGCGTTGACGGGGAGCCGGCGATGATCCCGCTCGCCGGCCCGGCGAATAAACAGGCGCGTATCCTCGCCGACCGCATCCATGGTATCGACGCGCGCTACCGCGGGACGCTCGGCGCGTCGATCGTCAAGCTGTTCAGCCTAAGCGCGGCGGCCGTCGGCCATAACGAAAAAGCGCTCAAACGCGCCGGAAAAGTCAAGGGAACCGATTACCGGACCATCCTGATCCGCCAAAACGATCACGCCGGATACTATCCGGGCGCGACGCCGATTTACCTGAAGCTGATCTTCACGGCCGACGGGAAAAGAATCCTCGGCGCGCAGCTGTTCGGCGAAAAAGGCGTTGATAAACGCGTCGACGTCCTCTCGGCCGCGATGCAATTCGGGGCGTCTCCCGTCGATCTGAAAGATCTCGAACTGGCGTACGCGCCGCCGTTCTCGTCGGCCAAGGATCCGGTCAACATGCTCGGGTTCGTCGCTGAAAACGTCCTGAACGGGCTCGTTTCGTTCGCGGAATGGAACGCGGTCGAGACGAGCGATCCGGCGAAAACGGCGATTCTCGACGTCCGCGAAGATTTCGAGCGCGCGATTGCGTCGGTCCCCGGCGCGATCGCGATTCCGCTTGGTCAGCTGCGCGCGCGGTTAAGCGAGCTCGATCCGAAGAAGGAAATCGTCGTCTTCTGCGCCGCCGGCGTCCGGGCCCATACCGCCGCGAGGATCCTGACAAACCATGGGTTCAGAAACGTCAAGATCTATCCGGGCGGCGAAAAGTTTTACGCGCTGACCCATCCGAAAAAAGGATGATAGGCGGGGAAATAAAACGCGCAGAGCTAAAACTGAATTATCCGCAATACGTGCCCGGATGGGAATCAAAAAAGAACCCATCCGGGTTCTTATCGAGCTGTGAGCGGTATAGGACTCGAACCTACGACCTTCGCGATGTCAACGCGACGCTCTAACCAACTGAGCTAACCGCTCGAACAAAAAGAATTATATGCATTTTCGAAAATTAATCAAGCCCGGACGAAAAAAAAGACATTCGCGCCTTGTCCCCGCTCCTTTTCGGAGCGTCATGTCCGAATCACGGGCGGCCCGGCTTCCGCGGAACGGAAATAAGGAGAACAGGATGACCGAAAAATCGAAAAGAAGCCGTTTGATTCGTTTTATCGTGCCGTCTGCGGCGCTGCTGGCCGGGCTGCTGGCGGTTTATCTCAGCGGACCGGATTCGGAATTCCGACCGGAAGAGACGCGTCCCGAAATTCCCGCTTTTCCAGCCGCGCCGCCGGGATCGGCCGCGGCGCTCGTTGCGGAAATGCGGATCGGCTGGAACCTGGGGAACAGCCTGGACGCCATGAACAAGGACCGCGGTTTTACCCTCGAAAGCGAAACGTTCTGGGGCAATCCGAAAACAACGAGAGACATGATCGAGGCGGTCAAAAATGCCGGTTTCGGCGCGATTCGTATCCCGGTCAGCTACTACAACCATCGAAACGAAGACGGCGTCGTTGATCCTGCCTGGCTGGACCGCGTCGCCGAAGTCGCCGGCTGGGCGCTCGACAGCGGTCTCTACGCCGTCGTCAACGTCCATCACGATACCGGCATGAATCCGAGCCTGAGCTGGATTTACGCCGACACAGACGTCTTTGAGGAAAGCCGGAGCGATTACGCAGCCCTCTGGCGCCAGATCGCCGCCCGCTTCCGGGATTTCGACGAACGGCTTATTTTCCAAGGATCTGGGGAATGGACGAATCGCGAGCGGAGCTGGGACGGCGAAAAATACGGCGAAGATTTCCGTATCGTTCATGAACTGAATCAGACGTTTATCGATACGGTTCGCGCCTGCGGCGGGAAAAACGCCGGGCGGTACCTGATGATTTCGCCCTATTCCGCCTCCGCGGAAGAGGAATTCGTCCGCGCCATGTTTTATAAACCGTTTAACGACAGCAAGGACGACCGGCTCATCCTCAGCGTCCACAGCTACGCCGTCGATCCGAACGTCATTCGAGACGGCGCGGCGGTCTTAAGCCGGCTCTCGCGGGAATATAACCTCCCGGTCGCCGTCGACGAAATCGGATTTTCCGGGAAAACGAATCGGTCGGTCGCGCTGACGGCGGTCGAAAGTTACCTGACCGAATGCCGGAAGTACGGGTTCGCCTGTTTTTTCTGGGACGACGGGTACGAATACGTCGTATTGGACCGAGTCTCGGGCCGTCCCGCCGACCGCGAACTGTTCGACAGAATCCGCCCTTTTTTTCACGCCGGAACGAATATGATAGAATTCTAACGAGTTTATTTTTTCGAGAAAGACCGACCGCCCCACGGGGAGATGAAGGAAAGGATCATTCGCATGATAAAAACTGAACGAAAAATCGGCGTTATCCTGGCAATCGGATTCGTACTGACCGCGATCGGCGGCTGCGCCAATCTGCCGAAACCGCCGACGCCGACGCCTACGATGAGCCAGGAAGAACAACTCGAAATCTTTAAGCAGACAGCCGCCGCCGAAGCGGCGTTGACCCAAACGCAGGACGCTTTCCTCAATCCGTCGGCAACGCCGCTTCCGACGGAAACAGCGACGCCGGAGATCCCGCCGACCGCGACGATTCCGCCGATTCCGCCGACCGCGACCGAACCGCCGCGTCCGTTCCTGAGCGTCGGGCATAAAAACTGCTTTATTAAACATAGAGCAAGCGGCGACGTCACAAGCAGCTTCGTCCCGTTTGACCCTGTCTACCTGGAAGTCTGCTTTACCAATGACGGATCGGGAACCTGGAACCAAAATTACTTCGCCCAAGTTACCGTTAACGACGAAGGAAATACCCATCCCGGCGTCGTCGCGCTCGGGAAAGAAGTGAAACCCGATGAAAAAGCCTGTTTCTCGTTTGAGTCAGGCGCAGCCGGATCGAAGCTCGGACAGCATTGCTCAACTTTCGCGCTGACAACCGACGGCGGCGCGATCGTCGGAGAAGGGATTATCAGCTGCTGCTGGACGGTTCACTGATCCCGCGCAAAGGAGACTTCTCATCATGAAACTTAGCGTAAAACAGATCAAACTGATCTTGATTCTTTTCGGACTGGCGATCCTGGCGACGATCGCGGCAACGGTTCAGCCCCAACTTTCCATGGACGAGCAGAGCGTCATCGTCGACGCCGTGATCCAAACGATCAACCCGGCGCAAATGGCGTCCGATATCGCCGCTACCGTCGAAGCGAACGTTCTCGCTAAACTCGGCGGCGCCGGAACCGTTTCCAACGCGGCCGCAGATTCGGGCCAAACCGCCGCGCCAGCGCCCGATCAATCCGCCGGCAGCGGTCAATTTCAGGGGCTCCACGCCAAATTCGTCAACTCGTACGCTTATACGACCGGCGAAAGCGACGAAAACGGCGGACGCGTATACGCGTCCGAATATACGCCGAACGTTCTTTTCAATTTCGACGTCGTTTTCGAAAACGACGGAACCGTCCCCTGGCCGGCTCAAATCGAAATGCGCAATACCGGTTCCGTCAGCACCTATACGGGACACCGCGAAAGCGCGGTCATCGATACCAGCAACGATCCGGTCATGCCGGGAGAACGGCAAGGGTTCACCATCGCCGCCCACGGTTCGGAAGAACTCGGCTGGCATACGTTTTATTTTCAACTTTACGACGCGATTTCCGGCAGCTTAATCGCCGGCGGGAACGGAAGTTTCTCGTATTTAGCGAAATAACGCGCGAATCCGAGATTCAACACAAAATAACGAAAGAGGAAATCTATGAAAAATTTTTTGAAATACGCCTTACTGACGCTGATCGCGGCGTTGGTTTTAACCGGAAACGTCAGCGCTCGGGAAGCGGAATACGTCGAATTAGAGGACGGCTTTGAGGACAGCGTTGTTAACTGCCGGCTTATCGGCGCGGTTTACCAGGAAGATTTTGATAAATTCGCGAACGGCGAATTCTCGACCAAGGGCGTTCAATGGCAGGAATTTGTTTACAATATCCGTTTTGATTCGACTCTTTACTGCGGCTCCGTGACGTCGACCGTTCCTTCGGATAAATTCGCCCTGTATGAAAACGAATTGACCGACGCGGCGTACAAATTCATGACCGCTTACGAATTACGCTTAACCGCAATCGAAAACACAAACAACCCGGCGGTCAACGCGTTAGCGGATAAGGTTCAAGCCAAAGCCGAGGAACTATACGTTATGTCCATGGGGGACAACTCCGAATATATCATCAACTTCCAGTAATCAGGCCCAATAAAAAGGAAAATACAGGATGAAAAACAAAATCTTCTTATCTTTCGCGCTGATCCTAATCCTCGCCGCGACAATCCTTCCCGCCGCCGCGCGCCAGGAAGAAATCTCAAATTACAACAAAAACTTGAAAAACTGCGCCCTGAGCATTCTCTTTTACGATAAATACCTTAAACCGTATCAGAACGGGAAATCGAAAGTCGGCGATGTCGAATGGGAAAATCTGGTTGCCGAAATCCGCATGGACAACGGTATCTCCTGCGGATACATCGCTTCACGGAAACCCGACGAGGATCTGGCCGAATATGCCGAAGATATTTACGACGCCGCTTATTACGTCACGATGGGGCTCGAATTTCAGATTCTGGCGTTAGAGAACCCCGAAATAGCGGAAATCTTAAACGAAAAAGCGAAAAAATTCATCTTCGATGCCGATGAACTGTTCGCTCCTGCCCTCAGTATAATTAACAAATAAAAACGGACGCGGCGCCGCTTTTCAGGAAGCGCGCCGATAGAAATAAAAACGAGGCGGACATTTTTTTGTCCGCCTCGTTTTATTCCCCCGAACGCTCCGTCCTCCGGGACGAGGCGCTTTTTAGCCGAAGCGGATCAGCCCGCCCGACAGCCGCGTCGTCCGATACCAATTCAGCAGGTCAAAACGGCGTTCTTTCCCTTCGTCGCTCGCCGTCGCAATCAGCCCATCTTCCCGAATTTCCGCTGCGACGATCGTGATCCAGTGCCAATTCTGTAAATCGCGCTCTTTTCCGCGTGAAAGCGCTAAAAAAGCGACGGGCTGATCCTCGTTCAGCGCCGTTCGAAGGAAACCGCGCATTCCGTCTTCATCGCCGCGCCGTCCATACTCAACCCCATTCACCTGAAACAGCGACGGGGTCAGCGCAACGCCGCGATCGGCGCAATAAGACATCATCCCGTCCCGGTACGCCGTCAGACTGTTCAGGCCCATCGGACCGGGGCGCAAGTATTGAAACATCGTTTGCATATGGCGGACGAAAGCCGTCTGACCGAATGTCGGTTCGCGATACAGCGCCCCGAAACGCTCCGGCCGCGTCCGCGCCAGATAAGCCGTTACCAGCGCGCCGCTCGCCGGGCCGCAGCCCGAAATCCGCGCCAGCTCTTCCGGGAACCATTCCTGATCCGGACCGAACGCCGTTTCCCCGGCGCCGGTTTCAATCCGGATCAAATCAAGATTTTTTAAACTATAACTTTCTGTTACCATCTCTGCGCTACCTGCCGACAGCGAAACGCTGCCTCCCGTCAAACTTGAAATTCGAATTCGGCCCGTTCTTTTAACCCGCCGCGTCAAGCCGATCGCTTATTTTACCCGAGAAAACGGTAAAAACGGGGGCGTGGCCGAATTTCAGGATAGCGCAGACTAATTGCGCGCACCGGTCGGGACGGGCCCAGCCGCTCGGACCTTATCGGCGGCAATCTGTCTTGTAAACAATTATCTCTTCGGGATACCGGATCGCGATATAACGGTCGTCGGAGGACCAGGCCGTTTGAAGCAATTTAAAACCGGTTATATCGAGCCGGTATTGACGCTTGGTCCGCTCGTTCATGATCCAAACGTCGTCCCGTTCATCAATATAAAAAACGAGATTGCCGGACTTTGACCAATTGCTGTAAGCCATCTGCGGATAGAAACGGGCGTCAAGCGTCCGTTCAATCGGAATAAAAACGCGGCCGGGATGCCCGTGTTTCCGCGTCTCCTCCTCGAAAACCAGAGAAGCCGTATTACTGTTGATCCGATAAATCCGTTCACAGTCAATCCCGCAGCTCGTCGAAACGCGGACATCCGTTTCCGAGACCCAACCGATCACGGATTTCTGACTGCTGTAATCGTCGGTTGAAGCGACGTTCCCGGGGAAAAGATCCGTCGCCTGTTGAAGGCCGGAACTCAGGCTCGCAACATATACCGTATACAATTTATCCGAAGGACGGAAAACGACAAACGCGACTTTCGTCCCGTTCGGCGAAAACGCAAAATCGCCGAACACCTTCAGCCCATTCGTAAAGAAAGTCTCCGGCTCCGCGCGGTCCTCAGAAAAACGGAGTACGGCGGCGTCCCCCGAAAACCAGGCCCAATAACGATTTTCCGGCGCGACGTATGCGAAATAATCCTGATGATCCGCCCACTGGAACGTACCGCCGTCGATCGCGTCGGAAAACGTCGTAATTGACGCCCCTCGGTAAACGATACAGCCCTGTTCCTCGACGACTTCATTTCCTTTTAAATCGAGCGTCGGCTGAACGGACGTCGGCGTAACCAAAGCCGTCAACGTCGCCGACTGCGGATCGACGGGCATCATGCCGCTCAGCACCGAACAGCCGGAAAGAACAATCAACCCGATCCACAGCAGGATCATTCCGATCGGAATCCAAAATTTTCGTTTCAAAATTCGCTCTTTTCTCTCCGTTTCGGCGGATCGATTTCAATAACCTGATACCCGTAACAGTTGACGATCCGCGTCTGATAATAAACCGTTTCCCGGATCGCGTCCTGACGGTAAAGATGAATATGCCCGTGCAAGTGATACTGAGGACGAAACGTCTTCAGGAACCAGCGGAACGCCTTAAAACCGATATGCGGCGGATCGTCCGCGTCCTGAATTTTAAACGGCGGGGAATGGGTCGCGAAAATATCCAAATAACGGCCGCGCAGCGCGTAATTCATCATCAGCGACGGCACCCGCCTGATACACATCCGCCACATGCGTTCCTGAGTATATTGCGCCGGGCCGTAATTATAACGGATACTGCCCTCCATTCCCATAACGATCAGCCGGCCGTCGAAAAGCTGATTGCGCTGATGAATATTGACGCCGCTTTCCCAATCCGCCGAAAGCGCGTCCGTTCCGGATCGCGCTCGGGAAGGCGCCGCGTGATGGTTCCCCAACACATAATAAAGCGGCAGGTTCAGCGTACTTGAAATAAAATCCAGATAATACATCGGCAAATCGCCCAAGCTCAGAACGAGATCGACATCCGAATACCGGTCTTTCACGGAAGAGCTGTAAAGCTGTCCCAGTTCAACGTCCGAAACCGCCAGAATCCGGATCACGCCCCGCTCCGTCTCAACCGACCGCAACCGCGACCGCCGCGGCATATTCCTTCGAATGCGTCAGGCTGATCGACCAATCGATCAGCCCTAACTCGGCGGCCTTTTCCGCCGCTTTGCCGTGCAGGCGAAGAACCGGCGCGCCCTGATCGTCGGAATCGATCTCAATATCGCGCCATTCTACCGCGCCGATCCCGGTACCCAGGACCTTCGAAACCGCTTCTTTCGCCGCGAACCGCGCCGCGTACCGTTCCGTTCGCTCGCGGCAAATTTCCCGCTCCCGATCCGTATAGACG
>JASBYO010000046.1 GCA_029983925.1 Flexilinea sp. | reverse complement strand
GGAAACGTTCGGCATGGAGAAAACGAAATCGCTTGACGCCGCGACCTTGGAACGGATCCTGATAAACCTGCTCTACTACCGCGCGGCGAAGAACGAAACGTCAGATGAAGAAGCGTTCCCGAATACGCCCGATTTTGACGAACTCGAACAGAATCTGGATCTCGGAGGCGACGCGGGAAATCACCTGTATCTGAAAGCCTGCGGGCTTCAGATGGCAGGGGCATACTACAAAGCGTATCAGGCGTTCGAAGAGAGCGGCGCGGACGATTCCGCGCAGCGGATGGAAGCCTGCGCTCAGGATTGGCCCGCCACCGGTCAGATCGACCGCGATCCGAATTTCTACGGGACGAATACCTCGCTGACGTTCCGGATCGGAAAAGACGCCGATACCGCCGTTATTATCAAAATACTGCGCAGGGGCGTAACCGTCTCAACGCTCTTCCTGGGACGCGGCGACACGGTCACGGCGTACCTCGCCGGCGATACGCAGTATCAGCTGAAACTCGGCATGGGCGAAAAATGGTACGGCATCAAGGATACCTTCGGGGACGACGGCTACTATGAAGTCATGACCTACGAAGACGGAACCGATACCGTTTTTCTCGAAGCCGGCGGAATTTACACGCTCAGTATCAACACAACGACGACCACCGAAGGCGACCCGGTCGATTCGGAACGTGTTCCGTACAGCGATTTTTAGAATCGAAACCCGTTGAAAACGGAAAACCCGAAATAAAAAAAGGAGAATCAACATGAAAAAAAGTTTAATCATTGTCTTTTCGTTTTTGGTTGTTATGCTCGCTGCCGGTTCGGTCTTTGCTGATGAAGGGGGAACGATTTTTCCTTGGCAGGGCGGTCAGTATACGATAGAGGCGACGCACCTGATCATCCATCCCGTTTTGCCGGAGGCTTTCATGAAGCCGGATCATCTTGTCGTTATGGTCCTGATGGAAAGTCTTAACGGGGAAATTTCCAAAGATCTCATCAACAAGAAAAAAGGAGATTTTATATTTTCTGTTCAGGATCAGAATCAGGTTGTTGAATATAAACCCTATCTGGCGATTACGCATATTGATCCTAAAGGTGATTCTTTCTCGATTGAAGACGCCCTTGCCATAGACACCGTTGCCATATTCGGATACGTTTACGACCTGGAAGATCGGGGCGTCGAAGCGTTGGAAAATGCAAAATTGCTGATCCCGACGGAGAAAAAAGGTGAGAGGATTTCGGTCAGAATGAATCTGTTGGAACCGATAGAGAACGTTGACGTCAACGGGGCGTTGGAAAAATCGAAGGAAGACGAAGAAGAGGCCGAAACAGAATAGATTCCGGCGGAAGATGAGATTTGCAATAAATCAGGCGGGAATACAGGAGGATAACATGGGTGTGCTCGCAATTGTGCCGGTTTTTATCGGATGGCTTGTCTGGCAGAAAACAGGAAATATCATATTCGGGGTGTTAGCCGGCGTGATCCTGGAAGGATTCCTCGCCGCCTTTTTTGGAAAATCGAAGGAATGATGCCATGAAAAAACGTTTGTTATGTCTTATTCTTTTGCTCTTCGGAGCTGTATTTATCGGAGAAAACGTTTTCGCAGACGCCGATACGGACAATGCAAATATGGGCTCTTTATTGTTCGGGGTTATTACTATTGAGGGAAAATACGTTGACGCGGACGATACCGCTTATATCAGGATCATCCCGCTCGTCTCAAACGCCGTAACCGGAGAACCGTTGGCGCCCAAAACAGTCACGGGAGAAGGCATCTGTAATGATGAATTAGTTCCGCTTGAGCCGTTCGTTGAAACGAAGGAAGACGGTATGGTCGTCTTCTCATCTTCGCTGCGCTGTGAAAAGCGCCCGAAAGCGATACGCGTCGAACTAACCGACGAGCATGGAAGAAACGAATTGCATTATTTCTTCGGCTCAAAATATAGTTTCGAAAACCTCCCGACGCCCGTTCCGACCAAGACGCCGGAAAATCCGTTCGCGGAATTCGCGGGCGACTGGAAAGGGCTTGTTCCGGAAATGAATATTGCTCTGGAATTTACGATCAACGAAGACGGAACCGGATCCTATCGTTTTACACAGAACGATTATTCGGAAACGTACGACGCGACGCTCGAAGCCGGCGATAAGACGTTCAAGGTCGATCTCCCGGAAAAGAACGCGCTGAACTTAACCGGCTGCGAAGGAGCGTACCGATATATCGACGGAATCTTAACGCTGGACGTGACGACGACGTTCGCGAGCGGACGAAAATTCGCTTATACGATCGACTGCGAACGTGTTGAGACCACGGACGAGGCGGAAAGCGGCGCTGAAAGCGACGGCTGCGCGAACGTCATGGGGGTTCGGAATATCGACCAGAAGAACAACGTATTCGATTTTATCGATCTCGACACGAACGAAAAAATCAGATATGAAAAACTCTTCGCGGACGGTAAAGAAATTCAGGCGTTCTCCGCGCTGAACGAGAAGAAACCGATGGTGCTCCTGTTTTTCGATAAGAGCGAGTTGGAATTCAACAGCGACGGCAGCCTGAAGCAGTTCAGCATTTTGAACGTCTCGCTCCAATGGGGAGACGATGAAATCTGTTATTCGCTGGAAGACGGCGTGCTGACGATTCTCGGAAAACGCGAATAACTGTCATCATCTCAGGCCCGGGTAAAGCCGGAAGACCGGAAACCTGCCGGCTTTACCGTAATCGAAAATTTATCATGAAGGAGAAAAACCATGGACGTAAACGTATCGGTAAAAATCAACGCATCCCCGGAACAGGCCTGGAGCGTTTTCAAGGACAAGACACGCTGGGTCGATTGGTACGGCGTACCGATCGAAGAAACGGATTGGCGCGAGAACGGATCGGTCCGCTACGGCGGGCAATACGGCGGCGTCAGCGGGCTGGCGAACTATCGTGAAGCCGGAAATGTCACTATCGTCGGTCATTGGGCGGACGATACCTATTCGGTTCGTGCGGATGGAAACGGCTGCGTTTTTTCGAAGAGGATCTGTCCGAAAAACGGCGCGAATTTTACCGCCAGCGGATACCCGAACGAATGCATAAAGCAGCAGGATTATCTCGATAAATTCCGCGACATCGTCGAAAAAGAATACCCGCGGCAGGGATCAGCCCTGACGGGAGAAAAACCGTCCGGACCCGCGAAACCGGCGAACGGCGCAAGCAAATCCGCCGCGCAAAAGGACAAATTGAATCCGCGGGGGCAAAAAGGATTCTCGATCCTGAATATCGCCACCGGCGTTGTATTCATAATCGCAAGCGGCTTTTTGATCGCGGATCCTTCGACGCTGCCCGGAGTATTTATTTCGATCCCGATCGGGCTGCTGTTCTGGATCGTCGGCGCGAAGACGCTCAAAAAGGTAAATGGCGGAATTTATGCGCACGAAGAAAAAGACGTCAGGAAGTTGCTGATCGGCAACACTATCCTGTTCGTTCTATCCTGTCTGATCTGGGTCGGAAGCGTCCTCATTCCGATACTGACGATGCGCCGGTGATTCGACCTGAAAATACAGAAGGAGTTAAATAAGGATAACTTTCTTCATGGCGCGCGTCGGTCGGATTTTTCCCGATCGCCAGCGCCGGAAATAAAGAGGTAAAACATGTTTAAAGCTTACGGTCAATATTGGAAAGGTTATTTCGCTTTCAGCGGAAAGACGAACCTCCGCGATTACTGGCTCGCGGTTTTAGCCTATTTTCTCTTCACTTTTGTTTGGATGTTCGCGGGCGGATTGGCGATCGGATTAATCGGCAAATTTACAGACATCACGCAAGAGCTATCGGCCTATAGCGGATATTTACCGATCATATACATCATTCTCAACTTAATCCCGATGCTCTCGATGGCGGTTCGGCGGCTGAACGATGCCGGCTACGATTGGAAAATCCTGCTCTGGGGCCTCATCCCGGTCATCGGTCAAATCAACACGCTGGTCTATCTTTGCAAAGGAACCGGCGCAGGGCTTGCTGAAAAATGCGCGAAGGAAGGGCATCTATGGACATACGACCGGGCAAAATGTCTCGAAGCCTGCTCCGTCTGCGCCGCGACGCGGTCGAAACACAATTATAAGAAGATTCCCGACCGCTGCGTCGAAAAATGTACGGTTTGCGGGACGGAGATCGACCGTCCTCATCAGAATCAGGAGACCGACGATCCCGATTTCGTCCGCTGCAAAATCTGCGGACAGTACGCCGTAACGCTGCATCGTTTTACCCACGAAGAGAAAGACGCGCTGAAATCCGCGATCGATATTGGCGTGAAAGCGAATCAGAACCGCTCTCTTGACGAAGTTTATGCGTCCTGCAAGCGTCAGGTGAACAGCCTGAGCCCGGCGTTCGGGCTCGTCGAGCTGACAGCGCTCGCCGTCACCGCCCATCAGGTCAATCAGGCGCTCGTCCAGAACGTCCAAAAAACGTGGCTCAATGCGGGGAACATTAACCAAAACATGGCAGTGGCAAACAGCCTGACGGTCGCGATGAACCTGAAAACTGCGATCGATAAAATGGCCGTCATAACCGAAAAGTTCAAGAACCTCACAGGAAACGAAAACGCACAAGCAATGGGAAACGCATCCGCGACGAAGAAGCCGCTCGCGTCGTTCGCCTCCTATGACGAATCGTATCAGGGCTATAAAAAAGGCGGCGTCTGCGACGTCTGCAACAAGGGACTGGATGGGAAAAAGGCTTACGCCGTTCCGAACGACGTTTTCTACGCCTCTCCGGAATACCGGGAGTACATGAAATCCGGTCCGTTCGCCGCTATCACGGGGCACAGGATGACCGACGCGGATATCGATCGCATGCGCGATCAGGATAAATCGCCGGGCAGCGCCGTCTGCGAAGACTGTATTCACATGTTCGCGGACATCAGCGCCGCTCCGAACGGCTCATCCGATACGAAATATTATGAACGCGACAATCTCGGCACGAGGCAGGATTCTTTCGGGCAGGCAAACGTTTACTGGATGGCCGAACGGTTTCGGCTGAAAATCAAACCGCCGTTCACTCTGTTCGCCATGCCGTCGAAAAAAGCGGCGGAAAAAGCGCTGTTAAAACTGCCGTTCATGCACCGGGCCGCCGATACCGGCAAGCTGATCTGCGACCGCATGATGACGTTCGGCGTTTACGAAATCGAAAAAAACGGCGCTCCGACCGGCGAATTTGAAGCCATGATCACGGGCAGCGACCTGACGCTCGCCGAGTTTAACCTGGCGGAAGAGGCGCTCGAACGTCATGGCGGGAAACGCAAAAACAGCGCCGCGCCCGACGCGTCGGTTCAGGCGGAGAAAATCGTCCTCGGCGACGCGTCGAAGGTCGCGTACAATACGACGACGGTAAGCGCCGACGGGAAAAACACGTACGAATGTTACAAAGCGCCGGATAAGGCCTGCGCGCTGGCGTTCCTAAAGACGAAAACCGTAACGAAACCGCTGTACTATATCGCTGTCGATACGCCGGAAGGGAGCTTCGGACGCGACGTCAACGGCTGCTACCGCGTCGCCGACGAATCGGAAATGAATCAGTCGACCGTGACATTTTTATAAACAACGCGAGACCGCGCGCAGCCGTCCGTCGCCCATGTGTCGCCTGCCGAATCGGGCCCGGTCGCGACGGCTGCGCGCCGGGGTTCAGGCGCCGGAAACAAGCGGCGTACGAATCCGAAAGGTTATAAGGCGGAAAAGAACCCTTTTCAGTTCGATTTTCGGGGAACGGCTCTTGCGATCAGGGCTGCAACCGCCATTACAAACAGCCGCGCAATTCCGATATTCCGCGCTGTGAAAAATACCGTCAGTTCGGCGTATCGCTGCGGAAGCTGACGAACGGCGAACGTGCAATCATGATGGTCTCGCTGATGACTGAAAAAAATGCATACTCGGATAAGAATAGGGAAAAAATCTGTCCGGGATTTGCGCGAAACGGGAAGGATCAGACCTGATTTTCCGCTCCGAAGATTTTGCCCTGTTATCCGGAAACGCGATTTTTGTTCTCAATTCGCTCAACGACCTGATCAACACGCAAGACTCGATCCTCACACCGGGCGATCCGGCAAAAGTCCGGCATACGATAGATTTGTTGAAATCAGCGAATAAAACTTGAAGAACTCAAGCCCGAGCATATCCGGGAGTGCGGCGATTCGCGATTCGCCGATCTTATGAAGCCGATTTAAAGCGGAAGAAAATAAAAGCGCGTCGAGGCCTCCGCCTGTCCCAGCGCCTAAACGCATAGGGACGGGCGAGGGTTGATCAATACGCTGCAAATAAACGGGTGAATTTCGTTACAATAGAATTTGTTTTGAGACACGCTCATATTACTATCAAAAAAACAACCCAAAACGACTGAAAAATAAGTATTTGTCCGACATTTATTCCTGTGGTATAATGTTTAATTATAAAAATGGGTTGGAGATTCCAATACTTCCGTGTACGGAACCCTGCCTTATGAAGAAAGAGCTGCGCGCTCTCCCAAACACATTATTTTTCTAGGAGTAACGAATGGGTAATACGACTGGATGGTTAATTTTTAGTTTGATCTGTGGTCTTGGATCATTAGGTCTCGGGTTCTACCTGTTTTACTGGGTCACGAAACAGGACGACGGGACGGACCGCTCGCGCGAAGTCGCCCGCTGGATCCATGAAGGATCGCAGGCGTATCTGAAGAAGCTGTACACGGCGCTGATCATCGTCGCCGCGATTATGGCGGTTTTCCTTTGGATCGTCTACAGCATCGAACACGGCCGCGGTATCGAAACGGCGATTTGCTATATTATCGGCGCGATCTGCTCCGCTGCCGCCGGATACATGGGCATGGAAATCGCGGTTCGAGCCAACGTCCGCAGCGCGGTCGCCGCTCAGACGAACCTGAACAAATCGTTCAACGTCGCGTTCCGCGGCGGCGCCGTCATGGGTTTTGCCGTCGTCGGTATTGCAACAATCGGCATGAGCATTATTTACATGATTACAGAAGACGCCCAGCTCGTTCTCGCGTACTCCTTAGGCGCTTCCTCGTTTGCGCTTCTTGCGAAAGCCGGCGGTGGTATCTATACGAAGACCGCTGATATTGCCGCGGACCTCGTCGGCAAAGTTGAAGTCGGAATTCCGGAAGACGACCCGCGCAACCCCGCTGTCGTTGCGGACAACGTCGGCGATAATGTCGGCGATGTCGCCGGTATGGGCGGCGATATCTTTGACAGCTATGTAGCGGCTTCCGTCGCCGCGATGCTCCTCGGCGCCGCAATGCGTAATCCGTTCTATACGACGCTGCCGCTGCTCCTCTGTGGATTAGGAATCGTCGCGTCGATTATCGGCTCCTACTTCGTTAAAGTAGAAGAAGGCGGAAAACCGAGCCGCGCGTTGAACCTCGGCACGATTTTGACCTGCGCCGTATTCGCCGTTCTGATGGCTATTGCGATTCTGCTGATCCCCAATATTGCCAACGGGTATATCTGGGCGATTGTTGTCGGGACGGCCGTCGGCGTCGTTATCGGCCAGACGACGGAATTTTTCACCTCGGATGAATTCTCCCCTGTTAAATTAACGGCCGAATACTCGAAATCCGGGCCTGCGGTTACGATTATCGCCGGTATCTCGTACGGTCTTGTTTCGATCGTGCCGTCGATCGTCGGTATCGTCGTCGCGATGGTCGTCGCGTTCTTCGCGACCGGCGGTTATACCGATTTTGACGCCGGTATCTACGGCGTCGGGATCGCCTCCGTCGGTATGCTCGCCGTTTCCGGTATGATCGTTTCCGCTGACGCCTACGGCCCGATCGTCGACAACGCGCGAGGCATCGCTGAAATGTCTTCCATGGATCAGGAAGTTATCGACCGCTGCGACGTTCTTGACTCGGCCGGCAATACCGCGAAAGCGATCACCAAAGGCTTCTCGATCGCCGCTGCGGCGCTGACCGTTTTAGCGCTCTTCGCCGCGTTTATCAGCGAAATTTCCGTCGCGATGAAAGGCGGAAGCTTCTCGATCAGCGATCTGTCGATCGTCGACCCGCTGATTCTTGCCGGTCTCTTCATCGGCGGCATCTGCCCGCCGCTGTTCTCCGCGCTGCTGATGCTCTCGGTTACGCA
The DNA here is from genome assembly GCA_029983925.1 of Flexilinea sp. Taxonomy (GTDB): domain Bacteria; phylum Chloroflexota; class Anaerolineae; order Anaerolineales; family Anaerolineaceae; genus Flexilinea. The sequence goes on along the minus strand of JASBYO010000046.1, from coordinate 11,961 downwards.
GGGCGCATTCAAGATGATCGAAGAAATCCGCGCCCAGTTCCGCGCCGAACCCGGGATCCTCGAAGGAACCGTCAAGCCGGACTACAACCGCTGTATCGGCTTAGCCGCTCAGGGCGCGCTGACGTCCCTGATCTGGCCCGCGATCATCGCGATCGTTCTCCCGCTCGTCGTCGGTTTCGTCCTCGGCCCGACCGGTCTGACCGGTTTCCTCGGCGGCGCGATTATCGTCGGCGTTATCTTTGCTCTGTTCATGTCGAATTCCGGCGGTCTCTGGGACAATGCGAAGAAATACATTGAAACCGGCGAATGCGGCGGTAAAGGCTCCGAAGCTCATAAAGCCGGCGTCATCGGCGATACGGTCGGCGATCCTTTCAAGGATACCGCCGGTCCATCGATCAACACCCTGATCACGGTCATGTCGCTCGTCGCTTCGACTTTCGCCCCGATTATCGCGAACTTCAACTTGCCGATGCTGTTGAAGTAATCGATCCGAATTGAATTAAAAAAGGCGGGAAAAACGTTTATCCCGCCTTTTTTTAACATTAGGAACCGTTTGACTCCGCCTGAATATCGTTATGCATCGACTTATCCGAACCCTGAAATGAAAAAAATAAGCGCGCAGCAGATTTATAATCGGAATTAAGCAAACCGCAGATCTATTTATCTTGCTTCATGGGAGTTATTATGAAAATTTTATGCTTTGGGATGGTCGTCTGCGATTACCTTATAGCCGGGATCCCATCGGATATCATGTCGCGGAACGGCGCGCCGATTCAAAGCTTGAGATTATCAGGCGGGGGAGACGCGTTGAATGTCGCCGTCGGCCTGACTCGTCTGGGTCAAGAGGCAATCATTTGCGGACGGATTGCCGCTGATCCAACCGGCGCGTACTTAACCGAATACTGCAAAGACAACGGCGTGTCCCCGGATTACTTAATTCAGGATGACGAATTTCCGAGCGCGACCAGCTTCGCGCTGATCGACCCTTCCGGCGAACGCCACTTCCTGTTTGAGAATCGTATCTACGCGAATTATTCCGCGGAGATGGTCAATGAACGGATGATCGAATCCGCAGACGGCGTCTATTTCGGAAGCCTGTTAACGTTTCCGAAACTGGACGGCGGCGGGCTCGCCGAAATCTTCAGACGAGTCAAATCGGCGGGAAAATTAACCGCCATGGACGCCGCGATTCATGGTCAGAAGTTCGAACCGGGCCGGATGAAATCGCTGAGGGCCGTCCTCGAAGCGACGGATATTTTTTTCCCGAGTATCGCGGAGATGGAAATTTATACCGGGAGTCGGAATCCCTATAAAATCGCCGAATCGGTCCGGGACAGCGGATTAAGGGTCTTCGGGATCAAACTTGGGGAAGCCGGCTGCTATGTCACCGACTTTTCCGATGAAAAAATAATTCCCGCGGTTCCAGTTCAGAACGTTGTTGACACCACGGGCGCGGGCGATTCTTTCTTCGCCGGGTTCTTAAGCGGATGGGCGAACGGTTATACCCCGTTCGAATGTGCGAAAATCGGAAATATCGTCGCGTCTTACGCGATTCAAAAACTCGGCAGCACGATCGGTATCCCGTCGTTCGACCGCGTCGTCGCGGATCTTCGCGCATCCGCCTAATTCCGCGCAGACCGCCCGAGACAAAAACGCGTCGCTGATTCGTTCATACACGGAAAGATCATCCGATAAAACAGGCGTCCCCATACCCGCCCTCGTTCGCCAGTTTGCGCTTCGGTAGTAAAAATAAAGAATAAGTTTACCGTTGTGCGTCGTGCTGAGCAACTGTCTGAAAATAATTTTGCTGCGGATGCTCCGCGCCGCTTATGGTCGGCAGACCGGCCGGCTCATTCTCAGCCGGAAGAGATCGCGCACGCCCTGAAGAACTACCAGCCTGTTTTTTATTCTAAATCGGTCAACCAGTTCAACTCCTGAATTTTCAGGTTCAAACTTCGTAATTCTCTCGCGTCGGCATCTAAGGACTTCTGCAATTCCGCTACATTGACCGAACTCATAACGCGGATTTCATTTTTTGAATATCGATCGACTTTCGCGGCCGCGGATAACAGGAATTCGCGCAATATCGACAGTTTCTTCGTCAGCGCGTCGCGCTTTGAAATCAGCGCCGTAATCGTTCCGACGCCGGGAATTTCGCGGCAGTTCGTCAAGTTTATCCGCGTCACAAGATTTTCGAGTTGAATCATATTCTCCGATAATTCTTTTAATAACGCTTCGGGATTTTCAGACGGCATATCGCCTTCCTGAACTTTGGCGTTCATGCTAAGCCGTTCGCCTAATTGCGCAATTCTTTTTTGTAAGTCGGCGCGTATCATCAACGCTTCCGCCAGTTTCATCTCATTTTCCTCCCAAACTCGCCTTAATACTGTTGCTTCCCAAGCCATTATACGGTAAGGATAAGGAATTTTCAAACGGACCTATTATAACTATTAAGGCGCGTGTTTCACGTAACGGTCAAAAAACCTGATCGTACGCGCCATGGCCTGCGCAAAATGTAAATTAATATTATGGTCGTCATCGTCATAAACAAAAAATTCATACGGCTTCCGATTCGCTTTCAGCTCCCACGACAGGATCTCGGACCAAACCAACGGGACGACTGTATCGTCATGACCATGATGCAGCTGAAGCGGACCGGAAAGATCCGCGAGATAATCATTTGGGGAAACGGACGCCCAAAAATCCGGATTCTCCTCAGTCGTTCCGAAGGTCTCCGCAGTTCGTTCATACCAGGAACTGAAATTAGACGCCCAGGAGAGATCGTCGCGATTAAGATTCTGTCCGCGGTCAAAACGATACCATTTCCGGATAATCTCAGGATAAGGCGAAACGACCCCGGCCCAAATAACGCCGGCTCTGATATCTTTATCAACGACCATCGCGCGCAAAGTAATTTGTCCGCCCATTGAATGACCCCACATCCCGACGCGGTTCGGATCGGTTTCCGGAAACGATCGGACCGCCGCCAACGCGTTTAATACGTCGACCGTATAACCGGGATCGCCATATCCTCCGCCAATAGCCGCCGCTCCTTCCGAAAAACCATGACCGCGATAATCCGGCTTGAAAACGATATATCCGGCTAACGATAACGCCTCGAACGATCGAAAATAACGCTCCTTCGTTCGATAAACGCCCGGATCAATATAACCATGATTAAAAATAATCGCCGGCCAACCCTGCGGCGGTTTTTCTCCTTCCGGGACCGACATCAGCGCATAAATCTTGTATCCCTCCGAAAAATACGAGACGACGTATTGCGTATAAAAAAGACCGCGGATCTCGATCGATTCGATCGTTATCTCGCTTCCCGGATAGTCGGCCTTACGCATTATTTCAATCTGCAGCGGATGAGGCTCGCTTGAAAATTCGGGAATGTTCTGCGCATCAACGTTCTCGGTGCTTATGGAAAGGAAACAACAAAAAACTAAGAGCGAGAAGCACAGCGCGAAGCGACAACACCGTCTATCATACATCCGAACGCCCTCCCGCCGTCAACGATCTTAGAAATATCCGATCGAAAGATATCTGAACCGGCTGATTTATTTTTTTTCAAATCTTCAATCGGGATTCATCTCGGATATTTCCCGTTGACGAGAATATCGGTCAAGTATTGATTATCTAATATCATATTATCACGAATCACGTTCCGGTTTGCTTTCTTTCGGTAAATGACTTTAAATATCAGAAAGTTAAGGATCGGGCCGATCATCGGAACACGCGAACCGAAGGATTCCGTACGCACAGATCGGCAGCCCGTTTCAATACGTTCGCCTTCAAATGTGACTTGAGCCTTTTTTTCGCTTAGAAATGAGAATTTAAATCGATCTCCGGTACGTAAACTTTCGACGATCGTCCCGCTCACGTCGTAATCCATCCCATCACGATTTCACAAAAACGGACGCGGCGCCGGTCTGGATTCCGCCGATCAGCGGTTCGGATTCCCAATAAAACGGACTTCATTTCACAAATTCTTCCTCAAAATGATCGGCGCATACAGTCAATTTTTCGAATGGAACGGGAATATCAACGATTCGACTAACGTTGCCATGCCGGCACTCATTCTTCAAACGATCCGTACTTCAAACAATCGGCGCCATTGCGATTAGTCAAGCATAATTATAGTATTCGATTTCATCATACAGCGTATTCAGACCTATTTCCAATTTAAATTTCTCCATGGAAAAAGAATCGCGAATAACGCCCGAACGACGGAACCGGCCTTCATCTTCTCTTAATCTCGCCGTTATATAATACAATCCGGAGCATAGATGAAATCTGGCGGAGGACGAATGCGAATTCTGGTTGTCGAAGACGAAAAGAAACTGAATGAACTGATTACGAAAACGTTAATTCAGGCGCACTACAGCGTTGACGCCTGTTATGACGGACGCAGCGCCGTTGATTATTTTATGTACGCCGAATATGACGCCGTTATATTGGATATCATGCTGCCGGAAATGAACGGCCTCGAAGTACTGAGGAAAATACGGCGAAAAGGAGACCGAACGCCGGTGCTCCTGCTTACCGCGAAAGACAGTATCCAAGACAGAGTAACCGGATTAGATAGCGGCGCGGACGATTATCTGGTAAAGCCGTTCGCATTTGACGAATTGCTGGCCCGGATTCGCGTCCTGATCCGCCGAAACTCAAACGGCGCGAGCAACGTTTTTACCGTCGCGGACCTGATTGTCGACTGCGACGCGCGGACGGTAAAACGCGGCGAGATTCCGATAACGCTGGCGAACAAGGAATTTTCCGTTTTAGAATACCTGATCCGAAACGCCGGAATCGTTTTATCCAGAGACAAAATCAGCGCGCACGTCTGGAATTACGATTTCGAAGGCGGATCAAACGTCGTCGACGTTTATATCCGTTACCTGAGGAAGAAACTCGACGACGATTTCAATCCGAAACTGATTCATACTGTCCGCAGGACCGGATATGTTTTAAGGATCGAAGAATGAAAAAACTGTCTATCAAGTTGCGCGTGACCTTGTGGTTTACGCTTTTTATGACGCTGCTGGTCGGGATCGTTCTCGTAGTTCTCTTTTCCGTCGGAGAACGAATCGTCACGAACGTCGGGAAAGAGACATTAATCAGCGTTCTCACGGACAGCGCGGAAGAAATCGAAATCGACGACGGAAGGATCGAAATCGACGACGATCTGGATTTCTTCCAAAAGGGCGTATATCTGTCGGTTTACGATTCGAACGGGAACCTCTTATACGGACGTCTCCCGCGCGGATTTAAGAACGCGCCTCCGTTTCAAGACAAACGGCTGGCAAACGGATTATTCGGAAACGAAACTCGGTATGTTTACGATGTTGAACTTCGCTTCGAACGTTACGGGACGGTCTGGCTCCGGGGCGTATTATCCGCGACCGAAAACGACAACACCTTTCAAACGTTAACGAATCTGGCGGCGATCACGCTTCCTTTTCTCGTTATCCTCGCCGCGATCGGCGGGTACATCCTCATTCATCGAGCCTTCCGGCCTGTCCGCCGAATTAACGAAGCGGCAGAACGGATCAACGGCAGCAGGGATTTATCCCAACGAATCAACTTAGGAGCCGGGAACGACGAAATCTATACCTTAGCGAATACGTTCGATCGGATGTTTGATCGGCTGGAGACAGCGTTCGAAAGAGAAAAACAATTCACATCAGACGCCTCGCATGAACTGCGCACCCCTGTAGCGGTGATCATCTCTCAATGCGAATACTCGCTGAAAAACGACGGAAACGCGAAACCGGCTTTGGAAACGATCCTGACGCAAGCAAGACGAATGTCGGCGCTGATTGGACAGTTGCTGACCTTAACCCGCGCGGATCAGGGACAAGTTAAACTACAGACGGAAATGCTGAATCTTAGCGAGCTCGCTGAGGTCGTCGCCGATCAAGTACGCGAAAGCGCCGAACGAAAGAATATAACGGTCGAAACCGAAATTGATCCCGATATTTTATTCCGCGGAGACGAAACGCTGTTGATGCGGATGCTGCTGAATTTATTGGAAAACGGGATAAAATTCAACCGCGAAGGCGGAAAATTGACGCTGAATCTTTCCCAAAACGGAAAAACCGTAATCGGAACCGTCCGCGACAACGGGATCGGTATTCCAGCGGAAAGTCTAAAAAAAATCTGGGAGCGTTTCTATCAGGCCAATCCGGCGCGCAGCGGCGCTGAAAACGGCGTCGGGCTGGGGCTGCCCATGGTTCGATATATCGCCGAAGCCCACGGAGGCAGCGTCGAAGCCGAGAGCAACCCTGGAAACGGATCCGTTTTTAGATTTATCCTGCCAATTTCAAAATAAGTTCAAAGTCTTAATCATGGGTTAATCTGCGCTTTGTATAATGAGTTCAGTTCCGAGATTCGGGAACAAATAAAAAGAAAAAGAAGAGGTATAAACTCATGAAAAACAAAATCAACTCTTTATTAGCTGGAATTGTCGTCGGTTCGTTACTAATTACCGGCGCGGCCGCCGCGCAGCCAAACGCCATGGCCGCGATCACGGAAGCGGAAGCGAAACAGATTGCGCTTTCTCATGCAGCGGTAAACGAAGCCGACGCCGAATTTATTCGAATCCGATTGGATAACGACGGCGAATATGACGTCGAATTCCATGTCGGGATAAAAGAATACGATTATGAAATCGATTCCGTTACGGGATCGATCCGCTCGATCGATTATGACGTTGAGAATTTCGGGAATCTGAACTCAGGATCACACGCCGGCAATCCATTCGCGCGCGCCGGCAGTATTCCGACGAACGCGATTTCAGAATCGGAGGCAAAAGCGATCGCGCTGAAGGACGCCGGCGTCGCCGAATCAGACGTTACCATCTTAAAACTCGAACCTGATTACGAAAACGGCCGCTGGGAATACGATATTGAATTTTATACGGCGAAAAGCGAATACGACTATGAAATCGACGCGATCAGCGGAAAAATCCGCAGTGCCGATACCGAAATTGAACGGTATACGATATCAAACAAACCTAAGCGGATTTCCCTCGAAGAAGCGAAACGGATCGCCTTAGCCCACGCCGGCTTGAGCGAATTCGAGGTCAAGTTTACAAAAGCGCATCTCGATTACGACGACGGCGTGGAACAATTCGATATCGACTTTATTGCCGGCGAGTTCGAATACGACTATGAGATTCGCGCTTCTGACGGGAAAATTCTCGAATCCGACGCCGAATCGATTTACGACTGAGCCGGAAAACGGCTCAACGCAATCGCCGATTGGTTTTATACCGATCGGCGATTTTTTATTGGGTCGGTCGCGAATGAGTTAATAAATTAATTAATGTAATAAAATTAAATTTTAGTATAAATATCTTAATAATTATAATTACGCAAGCATTGACAGATTCTCAAGAATCTAATAGAATTTATGTGCGACACAATAACGAATTCATAAGCTCATATCAAACGCCCTCGACAATAAGCCTATTAGATTTGCGGCAAGTTTAATTATACGAAGATGAAGCGGATCAATTTATTTTGGAGATTATAAAGATGGATAAACACCCAAAAGATACGTTCATAGCACATATTCGAGAATCGGATGGTACGATTCAGTCCGTTAAGGAGCATTGCCAGAGCGTTGCCGCTCTGGCGAAAATCGCAGGGGAAACGTACGGGATTGGAAGTCTATGCTCTTGTTCAGGAAGACACCATGATATAGGAAAAAATACAATAGAATTTCAAGACTATATCCTCGCGGCAACGTCCGGGCAAAAAGTCCAAAAAGGTTCCGTAATCCATTCAACTCATGGTGCCTATCTCATCAATAGTCTTCGGGACGACAACGATCCGGGTTCAAAACTTGCTGCAGAATTAATCCGGAACGCAATCATGAGTCACCACGGAATACGTGATGCGGTTACGGTAGACGGGAAAATCTCTTTTGATGACGCAAAGAAAAATATCGTAAAATCTCGCGAGGAAGTCCGTCAATTTGTCCTTGAACAATTCGGGGAAGAATCTATAAAAAAAGAATTCGACGATGCTGCGAAAGATGCAAATACAATTATTAAAAAAATAAAAGAATTCTGCGCTTCCCAATCAGGATTAGGTTCAGCTCATATCTATTTAGCTTTATTTCAGCGGTTATTGACGTCGATACTGATCGATTCAGATCGCACGGACACCGCATGCTTTGAGGACAATATTCCTTCACAAAAACGACCGACATCACAAGACCGGATTAAATTATGGCAACAATATCGAAGTTATTGCGACCAAGCAATCGAAGAACTGAAAAAAGCAAAAACGCCTTCCTCATTAGATATTTATCGCGCTGAAATTTCAGATATATGCGCAAATTTTCCAGACGGAGGAAATGGAATTTTCAGGTTTATTGTTCCATGCGGTGCAGGGAAGACGCTTTCGGCGTTACGGTTCGCATTGCAAACTGCGGAGAGATTCGGGAAAGAGCGTATTTTCTATATCGCGCCATATAATTCAATTCTTGAGCAGAACGCAGATGAAATCGGGAAATTTATCGGCGACGATGACGCGGTTTTGCGACACCACTCAAACGTTGTTTTTGAAGATCATAATGACAGAATTAAGAATCATAATGGCGATAATATGTCATTTAACGAGAAGGAACAGAGATACCAGCTACTTACCGAAAATTGGTTACAATCGCCGATTATCGCGACGTCAGCCGTCCAATTTCTAAACACACTTTTTTTATCAAAAACCTCTGCAGTTCGGCGAATGCAGGCGCTGGGAAATTCGGTCATTATATTTGATGAAGTTCAATCGCTTCCAATTAGAGTACTTAAATTATTCAATGCGGGGGTAAACTTTCTATCACGATTTTGCCATTCCTCGGTTGTCCTCTGTTCGGCGACGCAACCGTCATTGGACAAGTTAAACAATTACCGGTTAACTACGCCACGAAATCTCATCGAGGATTTTGACAAATATTCAGAGGCATTCAGACGAATTGAAATCGAAGACAGCACGCAAGGTAACGGAATGACGTTCAGTGATGCGGCTGATTTTATTTTCGATAAAGCGCAATCCGTCCGATCGCTTTTAGCGATCGTAAATACGAAAAAATCTGCAAAACTGATCGCGAAAAGACTCGAGGAGCTCATTCAGAATGACGATGCTTATAAATTATTTCATCTTTCCACAAATATGTGCCCGGCCCACAGAAGTTCAGAAATTCAGAAATTGAGAACCTGCCTGGCTGATAAAAATAACCCGAAAAAGATAATTTGCGTCAGCACCACCTTAATTGAAGCCGGAGTCGACGTTTCTTTTGAAGCGGTCGTTCGGTCTCTAACCGGATTAGACAGTATTATTCAAGCGGCAGGACGGTGCAACCGAAACTATGAATCCGAGCGCGGGCGTGTTTCTCTAATCTATATCAATGAGGAGAAAATCGAAAAATTGGATAATTTTGTCGAAGCTCAGAATGTCGTTCGTGAAATTTTATATTCGGTCAAGACAAATCCGAATTTCAATAAAAACAATTATCTGTCTAAACAGGTCATGGATTTTTACTACAATAAGTTTTATCGGAATCTTGGTAAATTGATGGAATTTCCGCTAAAAGACGACCCGGAACATACGATCGTAGACCTGCTCACAACAAACAAATTCAGCTCTGGTAAAAATTTCGATTCTAAGTCCTTATGCTTAAAACAGGCGTTTAAAAAAGCCGGGGACGTTTTTGAAGTAATCGAAAATAACGGGCAAATCGACGTAATCGTAGAATATAACGACGACGCGAAAGACCATATCCGGGCGTTACGAGAAAGTCGGAAAATTTCAGACCAGAAAAAAGAGCTTCGTTACTTACAACGATACACGTTACAATTGTATTTAAACTCAAACGATACCGAAGGATACGGAATTTATAAAGATGAGAAGCTGGGAATTTATTTCTTAGCTTCCAGTTATTACGATCAAACATTCGGTATTGTCAATGAAAACGTTTTTTTAGATTTTTAAAGGAGATTGAAAACGTGGAAAAAAAACGCAATACCGTCGAATTAGTCGTCGAGGGACCGAGAGCGCTATTCTCAGATCCGATCACGCGGGTCGGAGGAGAAAAAACAAGTTACTATGTCCCAACATATGAAGCGTTAAAAGGCGTCGTTTCATCTGTCTATTGGAAGCCGACATTTATCTGGGTCATAGACGCCGTTCGGATCATGAATCCGATTCAGACTTCTTCCGAGGGAATCCGAACAAAAAATTATAATGGAGGAAATGATCTTTCGCTTTACACCTATCTTAAAAACGTCCGCTATCAAATTCGTGCACATTTCGTTTGGAATGAAAATCGGCCGGAACTTGCGGCTGACCGAATCGAGCATAAACATCATAATATCGCAAAACGAATGATCGAGCGCGGCGGAAGAAGGGACATATTTCTCGGAACACGCGAATGTCAAGCGTATGCCGCGCCGTGCGTTTTCGGTGAAGAAACAGGCGCATACGATTCCATTGATGAATTCGCATTAGGATTTATGCTCCATGGAATTACCTACGCGGATGAAGCGACTTTGCCACAGGAAAAAGGACGGATGACGCTGCGATTCTTCCGCCCAGTGATGCGTCGCGGAATTATTGATTTCCCCTGTCCTGAGGAGATTCCTGAAACCGACAAACGACTCTTACATAATATTGCAATCAAAAAATTCGGTGAAAAATATCAGAACTTTAGCGGACTCTCTGAATTCAACGAGGAGATAGAATTATGAGTTGGGTCAATGTTCTTAGTAATCTATATGAAGAAAACAAGTTTCGAGTAGGCATACAAGAAAACTTTGAGGGCAATTTGGTTTTGATGCCGCCTGGTTACGATACGATGAAAGCTCAAATTGAGATTATTATCGACGAAAACGGAAATTTCATTAATGCATTCCAGATTGACACAGGGGACTCTCGAACGATCGTTCCGTATCCTGACAGGAGAACCAGTGGTATACGAGGTCTTCCTATCTGCGATTATCTGGAATACGTTGCCGGTGACTATACGGAACGCGTTATCCGCATAAAAAAAGATGATAAGCCAATGCAAAAATTCCAATCTTATTTAGATGGTTTGAGAGATTGGAACGTTTTTGATCCTGCAAATCATAAAATCGCATCCCTCTTGAAATACATTGAAAAAAAGTCCGTTATAGCAGACCTAATCAAAGCCAATGTGCTCATTTCTGAGAATGGGCAACAGGTAAATGAATCGGACAAAGTACAGGATTCTACAACAGATAAAGCTTTTGTCAGATTCCGAATCTACACGTCGGATCTTAACGCATCGGAATCTGCTATCTGGCTCGACAAATCAGTTCAAGAGTCATTCCTTAATTTTTATACTGAGACAATGGGCACTTCAGATCTTTGCTACTTAACCGGAGCAAAAGCAAAGATTTCAAGAACGAATCCAGTAAAAATTCGCGGAGAAGGAGATACGCAAGCCGCTTTGATTTCTTCCAATGACTCCTCAAATTTTTCATATCGAGGGCGATTCCAAACAAAGAATAAAGAAACCGGCTACAATGAAGCCGTTGCGATTGGATACGAAGCATCGCAAAAAATCCACAACGCGCTGAAATGGATCATCCGCCGACAGGGATTTACCCGGGAAGGAGTTTGTATCGTCGCATGGGAAAGTAATCTGATCCCGCTCCCAAAATTTTACGAGGGGACGATCGAAATTCTCGGCGCTCAATCGGACGAGGATTTCTTAGGCGAATCAGAAACGCCGTCGACAGATACAAATTACGTTACGGCAAAAGAACTTAAGATGGCGATTGACGGGTACTCGGAAGAAATAACAAACGCATCCAAAATGGTCATTATGGCTCTTGACAGCGCCACGCCCGGGCGATTAGCATTAATTTACTATAAAGAACTCGAGACCTCAAAATACTTGGATAATATCAGAAAATGGCAAGAAAGCTGCTGT
>JASBYO010000045.1 GCA_029983925.1 Flexilinea sp. | reverse complement strand
GCTATGGGGGCCGCGGATACCCAGGCTATTGCGGAACGCGCGCTGCAGAATAGCCGCGTCGATTATGAGATTCTGCCGGCCGTTTTTACGATCGAGGATGCGCTTAAAGAAGGCGCGCCTCTTGTTCATGAAGAATACAAGGGCAATATTTTTACGGAGTCGATTTTCCATATCCGGAAGGGCGATACGGAAAAAGGCTTTGCGGAAGCGGACGTTGTTCTTGAACGCGAATACCGAACGCAATATGTTGAACACGCGTATATTGAACCGGAAGCCGCTGTCGCGTATTATCAGGCGAATGAAGGCTGTATCACCGTGCATGCGTCCGCTCAGAACCCTTTTTTTACCCGAAGATACGTAGCCGATATTTTGCAAATGCCTTTGAATAGCGTACGCCTGGTTCAAGACGTGCTCGGCGGGTCTTTCGGCGGGAAGGAAGAAGCGGTCGGTCTGGTCGCCGCGAGAACGGCATATTTAGCGCGGCTGACGAATAAGCCGGTTAAAATGATTTTCAAGCGGGAAGATTCGCTGATCGAAAGCGCTAAACGGCATCCTTTTATATTGAGATATAAAATCGGCGCGAAAAAGAACGGGAAAATCGTGGCGTTCGAAGGTCAGCAGATTGACAATTCAGGCGCTTACAACAACCAAACGCAATTTATGAACTGGCGCGCCAACGTTCACTCGGTCGGTCCTTATGAAGTCGAACATGTAAAAACGGATACTTTCGGGGTCTTTACAAATAATATTCATTCCGGCGCGATGCGCGGATACAGCTCTCCTTCGCTTATTTTCGCTCAGGAGCAGCTGATCGACGAATTGGCGGAAGAACTCGGAATTGCCGAGGAAGATCTCCGGCGTCTAAATTGCCTGAAAAGCGGCTCCTTTACCGCGACGAACGATCAGGTTCAGCATGTCATTTTGCAGGAAGTGATGGATTATACGCTGAAGCAAACGGACTACAGAAATAAACGCGCCGCGTATGCGCGGCAGAAGGATGACGCCGAATATAAGAAGGGAATCGGTATGGCGATTATGCACCGGGGGTGCGGTTTCGGCGGAGAATCGCCTGACGCGGGCGGATGTTTTTTTATCGTTAACGAAGACGGCTCCGCTACAATCAATTCCGGATTAGCGGAAAATGGTCAGGGACTGAAAACCGCTTTTATCCAAATCGCGGCGGAAGCGTCCGGATTGAAATTTGAAAGCATAAATTTTTACGGCGTCGATAGCCACGCTATTCCCGATTGCGGTATGACGGTTGCTTCCCGCGGGACGATCATGGGCTCGCAATCCGTTAAACGCGCGGGCCAGGAGATGAAGCGTCTCCTTATCCGCCATGCGTACGATATGAAACTTTTATCTCTAAGGAGCGTTGAAGAAAAAGCCAAGCTTCCCTATTGTTCGCTTACGTACCAGGATTTTACAGCCGAAGATATCGAGCTGGAAAACAGCGAGTTTTATTTTAAACAATATCCGGACGTAAAATTTGATATTCGGGATGTAACGATTCCCTGCCTTTGGGCGGGGCGTCAGCTCTCGGTCTATCATTGGTTCCAGCCGGAAGACATGCCTCAGAACCATGAAACAGGACAGGGAAAAGCTTTCCCGACTTTCGCTTACGGCTGCGTTGTCGCGGAAGTGGAAGTCGATATGCGTACGGGTTATGTCGACGTTCAAAAGGTTACGTCGAGCCATGATGTCGGTACCGCTATCAATCCGGCTTTGATCCAAGGACAGGTTTTCGGCGGGATCGTCATGGGCCAGGGCTATGGCGTCATGGAAGAAGTGACGCTTGACCGCGGACAGATTACTTCTAAAAATCTTGATAATTACCTTATCCCGACGTCGCTGGATATGCCGGATATGAAGGTGAATATTTTTGAGTGCGACGACCCGAGCGGTACCTTCGGCGCCAAAAGTATTGGCGAACCGGCTACCGAAGGCGTCGCCGCGGCGATAGCCAACGCGGTTTACAACGCCACGGGACGCAGAGTCAGAGAGAATCCGTGTGATTTGGAAACGGTTCTTTTAGGGCGAAAATTAAGGAAACCCAATAAATAAAAATGGGAACAGAATGAGAAACTTCACTTTTATTAAAGCTCAGGATTTGGAAGAAGTCAGTCAGTTATTATTTGCCCACCATGAACATTCGTGTATCCTGGCCGGCGGGACGGATCTCTTGGTTCAGCTGCATGAGAAAAGCAAGCGTTGGGCCGAATTAGACGTCGTTATTGATCTGCACCCTTTCCAAGCGGAGTTATCTCAGATTGAAGATATCGGCTCGGCCTTGAGGATCGGAACCTTGTGCACGCATACGGAAATAGAGCGTTCTTTTCTCGTGAACCGGTATCTTCCGTTGTTATCGAAAGCCTGTTCCGTAGTCGGATCGCCCCAGATCAGAAATATGGGAACCGTTGGCGGCGCGGTATGCAACGCGTCGCCGGCATCCGATCCCCTGCCGCCTTTGATTGCCGCGGGCGCCGAATTGGCGATTCATGGCTGCGGGTATCGGCGAAAAGCGCTTCTTTCCGATTTTTACGACGATATGGGTATGCCGAAACTCGAGCCGGGAGAGTTTGTGACCGCGTTCGAAGTTCGAAAATTACAGCCGAGCGAAAGATCCTCGTTTGTGAAATTAGGGAGACGGAAGGCTTTGGCTATTTCGAGGCTTACTGTGGCGGTGATTCTTGATTTCCAAAAAGACGGAACGATCCGAGAAGCCGCGGTCGTTCCCGGCTGCGTCGGGCGGCGCGTAAAACGTTATCGGCAGGCGGAACTTATGCTCTGCGGACAAAGACCGTCGGAAGCTTTGATCGCGAGCGCCGCCGCTCAGGTTACTGAACAGATGTTGGCGGAAAACGGCAGGAGATGGTCTTCCGCATATAAGGAACCGGCGTTGACCGCGCTGGTTGAACGTGCGCTTAATTCGGCTTCTTATGGCGCGGAGGATCGATTATGAGTGAAAATATCGAAGTCAATTTCCGTTTAAACGGGGAGAACGTAACGATCCGGACGAAAGCCAACCGCAGGCTTTTGGACGTGCTGCGCGACGATTTCCATCTAACCGGGACGAAGGAAGGGTGTTCCATAGGGGAGTGCGGAGCGTGCACGGTTATTGTAGATAGAAAAGCCGTTACTTCCTGCCTGATGCTGATCGGCAGCTGCGAGGGACGCGATGTGATTACCATTGAAGGCGTATCTTCTCCGGATCGCTTAAACCCCGTTCAGCGAGCGATCCTGGAGCACCAAGCGATTCAATGCGGATTTTGTACGCCCGGATTTGTGATGAGCGCGACAGCTTTACTCATGGAAAATCCCAACCCGACCTACGAAGAAATTAAAGTCGCTTTATCCGGAAATCTTTGCCGTTGTACCGGTTATAAGCAGATCATCGACGCTATTTATGACGCAGCTCAGCAAGCGAACCGGGCGGATCCGGCTGAATGGGATAGGAATATTATCCCTGATTCCGGCGGACGGCCGCTGCCGTGGCAGCCTCTTAATAAACCTGAAGTATGCGAACTCTCGGGAGGGAATGAAAATGAAGAACAATCATAATGGAGAGAATCGGATAGCGATCGAGTTTTGTAAGAAGAAGCTGCAAAGTCCCTTTATCCTGACTTCCGGTCCGTTGTGTTACGGAGCGGAGGGAATGATTAAAGGGCATCAGGCGGGAGCCGGCGCCGTCGTCACGAAAACGATCCGCTTAGGTCCCGCCGTAAATCCGATCGGTCATATCGCCCGCTTTAGCCAAAACAGCCTGATCAATACGGAAAAATGGGCCGATATTCCGTTTGAGCAGTGGTGCGAGACTGAAATTCCTTTGACGGTTGCCGCCGGGGCTACGGTTATCGCCAGCGTCGGACATACGCTGAAGGAGGCGAAAGTCATCGCTGCGGAAGTCGAGAAAGCCGGTTCTCATATGATCGAACTGGTCTCCTATCGGGAAGAAACTTTGCTCCCGATGCTGGATTTTGTAAAGGCCCGCGTCAGCATTCCCGTTATCTGTAAATTGTCGGGAAATTGGAACGATCCGATCGAGTCGGCTAAAAAATGTATTGAGCATGGCGCGGACGGAATTTGCGCGATCGATTCAATCGGTCCTGTTTTGAAAATCGATATTCATAAAGCGCGGCCGGTCATGTTTGGGAATGATGGCTATGGTTGGCTGACCGGCGAAGCGATGCGTCCGATCGCTCTTCGAATCGTCGCTGAGATCGCGATGCGTTTCCCCGATTATAAAAATATATATGGGTCGGGGGGGATTATGTCGGCTGAGAACGCTTTGGAATACGTAATGGCGGGGGCGATCGGCGCCGGCGTCTGCTCCGTCGGAATTCTTAAAGGCGTAGGGGTTATCCGCCGGCTTAACGACGAGCTGATCAAACTGCTTGACAGGTTAGGCTATCCCGATATTCAATCCGCATATCGATCCGCTTTGGCCAATTTCCCGCAAACTGAGAAAATCAGGCATTATGATTTCCATTTCGACCCATTTAAAGCGGACGGATCCCCCAAGTGTATTCAATGCAAGCGCTGCGAACAGGTTTGCTGTTACGACGCGCGCCGGTTGGAATTTCCGGCGATGCATGTGGACGCGGAACGTTGTCGCGACTGCGGTATGTGTATCGATATATGCCCGACCGCCGCGCTTACGGGAACTTGGGCGGAGCAGACGGAATACGAAAGGGATAAAGCCGCTTTATCCGCGGATTTCGATCGGGAGATGAGGGCATGCTGACGATATAACCCCCTTTATTAAATAATAATTTCGCGTTTGGTTGACGGGTCGATATGACAGAACCGGAATTTGTATTTTATTATCCGCGTCGGATCTAATGACGAATTTTTTTTAGGTTAGCCCGTATTCAGGTTGAAATTACTCGCCGTTGATACAGACCGATTTGATTTTTCGTATAGCCGTTATGTGATTTGCGGAAAAAATATGCGGGACGCGAAGCTTTGATCTTGACCGGAGGCCGTAAAACCGAGGCGGGACGTCGAACATTAAGCAGTTTTGAAAAGAAGGAGGCGTATGTACGATCTTAGAATATGCGGCGGAGAAGCGTATCTTGACCGTCAATGGGCGCGGACGAATATATATATTTCAGCCGGTCGTATCGCGAATATCAGCGAAGCTCTCCTTCCTGCCGTCAAACACGTTGACGCCGACGGACTTAAGATTATTCCCGGACTTATCGATCCGCATGTTCATCTTGCGATGAATAGCGGCCCGTATACTACTGCCGACGATTTCTACAGCGGAAGTATCGCGGCCGCCTGGGGCGGCGTTACGACGGTTATCGACTTCCTTGACGAAAGACCGACCGGCGAAGGGATTCAAAAGGAATTTGAACGTAAAAGAAAATTGGCGCGAAACTGCGTTGTAGATTACGGGTTTCATGCCGCGATATGCGAATTGCGGGATACGGCGGAAAATATCGCTGCGGCGGCGCTTCGGATCGGGTCGCCCACGATTAAGCTTTATACGACGTATAAACCCGCGGCCTATTCTTCTGACGAAACTGTTGAGAAAATGATAAAACGTTCCGCTGAAAATGATATCCGCATCTTGTGTCATGCGGAAGCGGATGATCTGATCGATTTTGATTTGCAAGATCTTTCTCAGTTAAGTAAAGCGAGACCTGCGGAAGCGGAAATAACGCAGGTTTTGAAAATAGCGGAATTTGTGCGCAAATATGAGGGGAACGCTTATATCGTTCATGTCAGCAGCGGTACAACGATTCGGAAACTTTTATCCGAGTATCCGGATATTTTGAATAAGCGGTTATATTTAGAATCGGCACCTCATTACTTTTATTTTGACGATTCCGTCTATCAGCGCCCCGACGCTTTTCTTTATAGTATGACGCCGCCTTTACGGCCGTTCTCCGAACAGGAAATATTGAAAACGGATTGGCGCCTGCTCTCGGTTTTGGCTACCGATCATTGCCCGTTTATGTCCGCTGAGAAGAAGCATAAGAAGATATCTGAGATTCCGATGGGCGTCGGCGGCGTCGAGCAATCGTTCGCGTTGATGTACCAGCTGTTTGGAGATGAGGTAATCGAACGGTATACGAAGAATCCGGCTGTTTTGCATGGTCTTTATCCTCAAAAAGGCTGTTTGCAAATAAACAGCGATGCCGATCTTGTTTTTTTCGACGATCAGCGCGAGAGCTGTCATTTGGGAAACCATTCAAAACAGGATGGATCGATTTATCGCGATATCGTCGTTCATGTCAGAATTGAGAAAGTTATGTCGTCAGGATCTTTCCTGATTAACAACGGCGTTCAGTATGGGAAAAAAGGGAAATACTTGAGCCGGAAGCTGACTTCAAGTTTATAAAAAGATCCCGGAAATAAAGCAAGGCGGATATCCGTCCCGTTTTTCCCGGATATAAGAAACGCGTAACTTGCCTTGTCTAAACTGGAAAATTGATTGAAAAGGAGCGATAAATGATGTTTGCGGTTTTGGCAGGTTGGCTCGTCGTCGATTCGGATCGGGCGGAGAAGGATTACGGGTTCCTCGTTTCCGAGGGCCGGATATATCGGACGCTGCCGAATGATGAATTATTGCGTCTGGCGGCGGAAAATCAATATGAGGTTTTCGACTATCGGGATCAGGTCCTTTGTCCCGGGTTCGTGAATTCCCATATGCATCATTACGGCGTTCTTTCACACGGGATGGTCCCTAAGATAACGATTAAGAGCTTCGAATCTTTTCTTGAAGATTATTGGTGGCCGGATCTGGAAAATAAGGTCTCGCTTCAGCATGTGTTATCTACGACGTTTTATACCGCGATGGAATCGTTGGAATCGGGCGTGGTTTCGATTTTCGACGTTCTTGAAGCGCCGTTAGCTGAAAAGGGAACGCTCATAGAGCAAGGGAAAGTCCTTGAAGAAATGGGGATGAGAGCGATTGTTTCGCTTGAATCTTCCGAGCGTATTTCTTTAGAGAACGGAAGAAAATGCCTTTCTGAAAATATAGACGCGATCCGCTATTTTCAGGAAAGCTCTAACCTTATCCGAGGCGCGGTCAGCACGCATACGACTTTTACTTGCGGCGATTCTTTTATCGAAGAGGCGGTTCGTGCGGCGAAAAACGAAGGCGCGATCCTGCATTTTCATCTTTCCGAAAGTTCTTTCGAACCTAAAGGATTGCTATCCAAACGGCAGCTTTTACCCGTCGAACTCTATAGCCGGCTGGGCGCTTTGAATGAAAAAACTTTAGCGTCCCAATGCGTCAAGGTCAACGAAAAAGAAATTGAAATTCTGGCGAAAACGAACGCGCGCGTTTCTCATATGCCGATCAGCAACTGCGAGGTAGGCGGCGGCGTCGCTCCGGTCCCGGAGATGCTGGCGGCAGGGATTTGCGTCGGATTGGGCAGCGACGGATACGTGAACGATTTCTTTTCCGTCATGCGCGCCGCGTTCCTAATCCATAAAGCGCATTTAGAGTCGACTACCGTTATGCCCGCGAATTTGGTTTTCAAAATGGCGACGGAAATGGGCGCCAAGTGTATGGGCTATAGCGGCGGGCGGCTGAATGAAGGCGCCGCGGCCGACTTTATCGTCATGGACGATCTTTGGCCGACAGAGATTAATAGCGGCAATATCTACGATCAGATTGTCGTTTACGGGAAGAAAGAATTTGTCAAAAACGTTTTTATAGCGGGGAAGCTCGTTTATAACCGCGACGAGAGTAAAGCCGAGGCAAAGCGGGCGGCGCTGGAACAGCTTAAATCAATGAGCCGTAAACTTTGGGAACAACAAAACAGCGGCGAATAAGGAAGTCCATGCGAAAGGGATTAACAGTAGATAGTCTTCTTGTACTGGATTCGCTGAAAGGCGGCGCCGTCGTCGCGGGCAGCGGCGGATTAAGCCGTCCCGTCAACAGCGCTACGGTGGTCGATATGCCGGATCCGGGAAATTGGGCGAACGAAAACGAAGCCGTAATTATGACGGACTATCCTTTCCGGAGCGATCCCGCGACGCTTCTGTCGGCGATTCAGAGCCTGATTAATCAAAATGCGGCCGTTCTATGCCTCAAGACAAGTAAAAATTTTGAAATTCCGGCAATCGTTCTGGATCTTTGCGACCGGGAGAATTTCACGCTTATCAAATTGCCTTTATCCGCAATTTTCAGCAATATTATTTATGAGATAACGTACACGCTTTTGCGGAATAAGACGGACTATTTTAAACAGCTGCAGCTGTATACTGAAAAGTTAATTGAAGCGCTCCAGCAACCCGGCGCGATTGTCGAGAAGTTGACGAGAATCGAACAAATTATCGGGCATAAAATCGTATTTGTTCACAAAGGGTGCGGTTTATATTTTACTGATTTTACGCGTATTTATCTCGAACAATTCAGCGAAAGAGGCGTCCAGCTGATCCGTTCGCGGATTTATCGGGAGATGGAAAAACTGCTGCGCAAGAAAAAGACGGCGGAGGATATGCCTGACGAGGCTTTTCAAGAGTTACAGCCGGATTCGTTGGAATTTATAATTCAGGGTCAGGAAAAAAACGTAAAACTGATCTTGCTGCCGGTTACGAAACTGGACGAAGACGCTTATTCGATTGCCGTTATTGAAGACGCCCCTTTGGAATGGTCAAAAATTTCGGCTCTAAAAAGAGTCAGCCGGATTCTCTCTCTGGAATATCAGAATCTGACGGAAATCAGGCGTCTCCAAAAGAAATACGAAGACCAATTTATTATCAACTGTTTATCCGGAAAATATGAAAGCGGCGCGGATATTTCGTTCGCGGCCCAAGCGCATGATCTGTATTTGCCGGCGGATAAAACGTATTGGGTCATTGTTGTTAATTGTTTTAAACACTCGGACCATATCCAATGTTCGTCTTTCGCGCTGGAAGAGATGAATAAAGAGACCAACCCGCTTGAAGAACGGTGGGTCTGCACGACTTACGCGGGGAAGTTGACGATTATTTTATTTCATGAGCCGGCCGAACTTCCTCCGGACGGAATTCTCGATAATCTGAAGGGTCAGCTGTCCATAGCGTTGAATACGGATAATTTCCGTATGTGCGTCGCGGATGCCGGAACGATTTCGGATATTCCAGAAATGTATCAGCAGGCGCTGACCATCGCTGAAATTTCACGTATTTGCGATATTCGGAAAAGCCTGATTCAGGAAAAGGATCTCGGCGCGCTTCCGATTCTCTACCCTTTCAGAAAAAGCAGAACTGCCGACCGATATATAAATCGCTTTCTTACCCCGCTTGTCCAATACGATGAAAATCAGCGCTCGCAGCTCTGCCAGACGTTGTACGCCTATTTAAAAAATAATTCGAACGTTAAACAAACCGCGGAAGCTTTGTTTACGCACTACAATACGATTACTTATCGATTGGAGCGGATCGAAAAAATTCTCGGCTTTTCAATCCGCTCGGGCGAGGCTCAGTTCAATCTGCGTCTTGCCTTCGAATTGGAGCGCCTTTCCGGCAATCCGTCTAAAGACGGTTAGCGTAACGCGCGCAGCTTCGCTTTTCAACTTCTTTTTGGCATTTTTTTACAAAAAACAAGGCGCGAATTGTCAATTTTTACGTTGACCTGCCGCGTAAACCCTTTTATTATAAGTTCACAAACACTTGGTTCCCGAGGAGTATGTTGATGAAACGTTTGAATCATATCTTTAAGCAAGATAAGAAAACTGTTATCGTTGCGATGGATCATGGTATGGGTTTACCCGTTAATCCGGCCCTTGACGACACGGAGAATATCTTGAAAGCGATTGTGCGCGGCGGAGCGGATGCGCTGCTGACAACTTACGGGATCGCTAAACGTTATGGCGATATCCTTCAAGATGTCGCGCTGATCGTTCGTCTGGATGGCGGCAATTCATGTTTAGGCCCAGGATGCGAACCCGAATTGCTTTTCAAAGTTGAGGACGCGATTAAAGTCGGCGCTGACGCTGTGGCCTGTATGGGCTTTCCCGGTTCCGCGGGCGAAGAGAAGAGCCTGAAAAATCTGGCGAAAATTACTACGGCTGCGCATGAATGGGGATTCCCCGTTATGGCCGAAATGCTGCCCGGCGGTTTCAGCGGAAAAGTACCGTGGAGCGTTGACAATCTTGTGCTTTCCGCCAGGACCGGATGCGAATATGGCGCCGATATTATTAAAACGAGTTACGCGGGTACGGCGGAAGAGTACGCCCGTATTATCAAGGCTTCGTACGCTCCGGTCGTTATCCTCGGCGGCGCGAAGAGTAAAGATTTAAGCGGTCTCTTTGCTTGCGTAGAAGAAGCTTGCTCCGTCGGAGCGGCCGGCGTTGCGATCGGCCGTAACGTCTGGAATCATGAATCTCCGGAAAAAGTTGTAAAAGCTTTGGTAGACCTTGTTCATCATGGCGCGAAAGCATCCGAAATTCGGCTTTGAGTCCCGTTTTGACTTGATTCGGAGAAAAAATGATTCCTAATAAGATGAAAGCTATCGTTATCCCGAGAGCAGGAACCACGGAAGTCCGCGAAATGAGCGTGCCTGTTCCGGGAGACGGAGAGGTATTAATTCGTTTGCGTCATTGTATGATCTGTACTTGGGAACAGAGAATTTTTAAAGGGGAAGATGTCGCGCTTCCCTTTGTCCCCGGTCATGAAGTATCAGGCGAAGTCGCTTATATTCCGGAAAGTACGGTCTGCGATCTTAAGGTTGGCGATCCGTGCGTTGTGAAAACTTTTGACAGCTGCGGTCAATGCGAATTTTGCCGGAGAGGGATGGATAACCTTTGTAAAGGGAAAAAGAAAAAAAGAATCTACGACGGGATCCCCGGTTCAGGCGGTATGGCCGAGTATATCGCGATTTCTTCCGATCGTATTTTTAAGCTTCCCGGCCGGAATGCGGATCTTGAAGCCGCGGCTTTTTCCGAACCGCTCGCATGCTGTCTGCATAGTATGGAACAGGCGCAATTAAGTTTTGGCGAAGACGTCGTTATTGTCGGCGGCGGTATTATGGGACAGCTGCACGTTCTTTTAGCAAAACTGTCCGGCGCGAGAGTTATTTTAGTCGAACCGGACGAGCGGCGCCGCGGCGTCGCGTTATCTATCGGCGCCCATGATGTTATCGATCCTGTCGGGGAAGACGCTGAAGCGGAAATTCTTAAACTGACGGATTCGCGCGGTCCGCACGCGGTTATCTTTACTGTAAATAATCTGAAATTGGCCGGCGATTATATAAAAATTCTCGCCAATAAGGGAAGATTAGTTTATTACGGGTCGTTTCATCCCAAGAATGATATTCCGTTCAGTCCGAATGAAATTCATTACAGCGAGAAAGTTATCACCGGGTCCTACAGCCCGACGGTTAAAGCTTTTTGGCAGGCGACGCAACTCCTGGGAAAAAATCTTATCGACGTTCATCCCTTGCTTTCGGAAAAATACGATATGGCTGATGCCGAAACCGCTTTTAACCGCGCGCTCAGCATGGAAACGTTCCGCGTGCTGATCCATTTGAACGGCAGCGGAGATTAAAGATGATTCACGTTCTTTTAGCCAGTCACGGATCTTACGCGTCCGGCCTCCGAGAGGCGGCCGAAATGATCCTGGGCGCCCAGGAAAAGTTTTATGTTTTAGGTCTCTATCCGGGAGAATCCCTGGAAACTTTTACGGAGAAATTAGGCCGTATCATTCAAGAGACAGCAGAGCCGGACAATGTTCTTATTTTGACTGATCTTCGCAACGGTACGCCTTTCAACGCCGCTCTTCTATCGGTCGCGAAGTACGGGTCAACATGTCTTTCAGGGGTAAATTTACCTCTTTTGTTGGAAGTTTTGTCGACCAGAAAGGAGTGTGATATCGACGAAGTTGTTAAGAATGCGATCCAAAGCGGTAAGGACGGCATTATTGATAATCTTTCGCTCGGCATAAAAAAACAGTAATAAATCGGCTGTGTTTTGGTTTAGTATATTCGTAGAAAGGAGGCAGATATGGGGGTAGTTTTATATAGAATCGATGACAGATTAATCCATGGCCAAGTTATGACAGCCTGGAGCAAGGTTTATAAATCAACCAATATTATTTGCGTTGACGATGAAACCGCGCGGAACGAGATGCTCTGTTCCATTATGAAAATGGCTGTCCCGTCCGACTATGACGTTCATATTCTGACAACGGAAGAAGCGATTAAGGAGATCAAAGCCGAACCTGAGTCAAAAAGAACGATCGTCTTAGCGAAAACGCCCGGAACGATGCTTGATTTAGCAAAATCCGGCGTGGGGATGAAAGAACTCAATGTCGGAAATATTGGTCAAGGCCCGAATCGTAAACCGATTATGCGGAGCACTCAGGTATCGCCGTCTGAATTGGATCAACTAAAAGAACTTCAGAAAATGGGAGTAAAGGTATATTTACAGGTATTCCCGGACGAGAAGGCTGTCAATTTGAGCGACCTGAAGTTCTAATCGGATAATAAAAAAGGAGAAAATTATGTCTTGGTGGCAAGCGATCGTCGTCGCATTTCTTTATTTCTTTGCTGACGCTCCGTTTTTCTTCGGCGAGGGTTATTACGTCCTGCAGCGTCCGGTCGTCGGCGGTTTTCTGGTAGGTTTGGTAATGGGTAATCCCGTACAGGGGGCGATTATCGGCGGAACTATTAACCTGATCTTTCTTGGGCATATGAGCGTCGGCGGTTCGATCCCGAGCGATATGGCGTTAGCCGGATATGTCGGAACAGCCTTCGCGTTGGCCCTGGATACCAGCTTGGAAGCGGCTCTGGCGTTGGCATTGCCGATCGGCATCCTGGGGACGGTCGTCTGGGTCGGAAGAATGAGCATTTCCTCTATTTTTGCGCATTGGGCCGATAATTACGCTGAAAAAGGGAATGAGCGAGGCGTTATGCTTATGAATTGGCTGCCCGCGCAGCTCATGCTCTTTATTTTTAAAATGGTTGTCGTCGCATTATTCTGTAAATTGGGCGGCGAAGCGGTCGGCGGTTTTCTGAATGCAATCGCCGGCAGCTGGGCGTTCAGAGGATTATCAGTCGTCGGCGGTATCCTGCCTGCGCTTGGGATTGCCTTAAACTTGCGGGCTATTTTGAAACAGGAAACGTGGCCGTTCTTGCTGGCGGGATTCGTTATGGCCGCTTACCTCAATATCCCCATTATCGGTATCAGTATCGTCGGTCTGATTTCCGCGATGGTCTTTATGACGAATGCGAAGAAAGTCGCTGAGAAAGGCTAAAGAGGGAGTGCATCATGGAAAATAAGAATGAAGAAAAAGTTCAAAGCGTAAGCCTGGAAGAGAAAGACGTTAAGAAGTCCTATTGGCTTTGGCAATTCTTTTCTCACGCGAACTATAACTATGAGCGAATGCAGGGGACGGCCGTCGCTATGGCTATGGCGCCGATTATTAAAAAGCTCTATCCGAATCAGGAAGAAAAAGCGGCCGGCTTGAAGCGTCATCTGACCTTCTTCAATACCGATCCTAACTTCGGCGCGGTCATTCTGGGCGGAACG
This sequence comes from Flexilinea sp., assembly GCA_029983925.1. Classification (GTDB taxonomy): domain Bacteria; phylum Chloroflexota; class Anaerolineae; order Anaerolineales; family Anaerolineaceae; genus Flexilinea. The sequence continues at coordinate 6,690 of JASBYO010000045.1, read as the reverse complement.
ATCGCAATGGAAGAACAAAGAGCCAACGGCGCGCCGCTTACGGACGAAGCGATCAACAGTTTCAAAACCGGTATGATGGGTCCGATGGCAGGGATTGGCGATTCAATTGTACAGGGCGTCGTTATTCCGATCATGGTCGCAATCGGTATCAGCATGGCGACAAAGGGCAACGTCTTCGGTTCTCTGTTTGTCTTGATCGCTTTGCCGATTGTTTTGATGGCGATCGCTTACAACTCATGGATGTACGGTTACCGTTTAGGGACCAATGCGATTTCCGGGATGTTGGCGGACGGTCGTATGAAGACATGGATCAGCGCGGCAGGAATTGTCGGCTGTACCGTAATGGGCGCGCTGATTCCGAACTATGTTAACGTGAAGAGTATTCTTGCCTTCAATATCGGCAACGTTCCGTTCAATCTTCAGGAAAACCTGTTTGACGCGATCATGCCGTCGCTTCTGCCTTTGGCCGTGACGATCCTGATCTACTTCCTGTCTACCAAAAATGTCAAAACATGGAAAATCATGGTAGGCGTCGTCGTTGTCGCGTTTGTCTTAGGGGCGTTGGGAATTCTGGGGTAGCGGAATTTCACGCATGAAACTGAATTCGGAGAGGCAGTCGATTTATCTGCCTCTCCGAACTTGAAGCAAAGCGGAAAGAATTCGATTATGAAAGATATTATCGTTACGGTAAACCATGCTTGCGGACTCCATGCTCGTCCGGCGGCGGATTTAATGACGCTTGCCAAAACGCAGAAATGTAAAGTCAGAATTCAGTTCAACGACCAACAGGTAAACGCAAAAAGTTTATTAGAGATACTTTCTTTAGGGGTAAACCAAGGGGATCAAATCCGGCTTGTTTGTGAAGGCGAAGAGGAAGAAGAGGCGATTCGCCGCATCGCTGATTTCTTTTGTGGATGAAGCGTACGGATATTCGTTATGTCAGCTCGCGGGGAGATCATGGAAAAACAAAGACGGATTCTAAGCGGTAAAGGGAACGGGTTCGGTCTGGTCAAAGGCGTCGCTGTCCGGGAAGAAGAACAGACGGCGGCGATTCTTAAGCGGTCGGTTGACGACGTTCTCTCGGAGCGGCTCCGCTGGGAAAAAGCTACGTTATTCGTTAAAAGTCAGATTGAAGAACAATTTACAAAGGCGACGGACGCTTCGAATAACGACGAGGCGGGCATCCTGACAGCGCATCTTGCGCTTCTTGAGGATCCGACTTTGGTCGAGTCCGTTTCGGATGCGATAACGGAAGAGCGCTGCTGTGCCGAATGGGCGCTCAGGTCCCAGACTGAAAAAATTTGCGGAATGCTGAAAAAATCCAATAACCCGGTTATTCGGGAACGGACATTGGATATTTGCGACTTGTCCGCTCAGCTGATGAAAGCTTTGACGAATATCGAAACCGATCCGGATCCTTACCGTAATTCCCCGGCCCGTGATGGGAAACGGGATATTTCCGGATCGCCGGATAACTGTATCCTGATTAAAGATACGCTTTATCCCTCCGACGTGATTCATTTTGATTTTGCCAGATACCATGGCATCATCGTTGCCCATGGCAGCTGGACGACGCATTCTTCTATTCTCGCCAGATCTAAATCGATTCCGATGGCGATACTGGATCATGGCGACGAAATGGGATATATCGAAGATGGTTTAGACTTGATCCTGGATGCGGATGAAGGATCGGTGACGCTTAGTCCGGCGCCTGAAGATTATGTTTCTTTTGAAGCGCGGGTGAAAAAGAATGAAGAAGCCATGAAGCTGTTTGCTCATTTGAAAAATTGCCCTATGATAACAAACAGCGGCAGGAAAATTCTTTTCGAGGCTAATATCAGCGGTCCCGACGATCTCCCTTCCGTGATTCAGTCGGGAGCTCAAGGGGTAGGGCTGTTCCGAACGGAATTTCTTTATTATAACCAATCGTCTCTCCCCGGCGAAGACCGGCAGTATCAAATTTATTTAGAAGTTCTTCAGGCTATGAGAGGACTTCCGGTTACGTTCCGGACTTTCGATATAGGCGGGGATAAGCAAGTTCCCGGGCTGAATCTGCCTAAAGAGGCGAACCCATTTCTCGGTTATCGCGCGGTTCGGATCGCTTTAGCTGAGCCTGAACTTTTTAAGACGCAAATCCGCGCTATTTTGCGCGCGGCGGCCGGTTTGCCTGTCCGGATCATGTTCCCGATGATTTCGACAATAGAAGAATTGGAACGGGTTAAAGCCGCGGTGTGGGAATCGCAGCGCGAGCTTCAGTCTGAAGGAACGCCTTGTTCTGAACAGATTAAATTAGGGATGATGGTCGAAATCCCGGCCGCGGCCGTATTAGCGGATGACTTTGCTCAGCGGTGTGATTTTTTCAGTATCGGAACGAATGATTTAGTTCAGTACACGATGGCTTGCGACCGAATGAACGAAAAGGTGCAAAATCTTTACCGGATCGATAATCCGGCAGTTTTGCAGTTGATTAAAAATGTCGCGGAAGCTGCGCATCGGCACGGAATTGAGGTCGCAATTTGCGGCGAAGCGGCGTCGAATATTGATATGATCCCTGCTTGGTTAGATTATGGCATCGACGTTCTGAGCATGTCCCCCAGCGTACTTCCGAAAATTCAAGTAAGTTGTTATCAATTGGGCTTGATCCGAAAAGAGAACAGTCGGAATTAATGACCTATATAGATCTTCATTGCGACGCATTGCTGCATTTCTTTTTATCGGATGATTTTGATCTTTTTTCGTCTGAAAAAAGTTCTGTGGATTTGGATCGTCTTCATCGCGCCGGAGCTATGGCGCAATGTTTCGCCATTTACCAACCTACGGTTGAGGAACTCGCGGTTAAGAATATGCCGGAAAAGGAGTATATCCTTTACATATATCAGAAATTTCATAAATCTCTGGCCGAACACCGCGATATGGCCGCTCCTGCCGTAAACGCTGAGGAGATCGTAAAGAATTACCGAGAGGGCAAGCTTTCAGCAGTATTGACGCTGGAGGACGGCCGCAGCGTAAACGGCGAGTTTAATAACCTCATCGCTTACAGGAACTTAGGCATTCGGATGCTTACGCTTACCTGGTACCAGGAGAATTGTTTCGGCAGTCCGAGTTCAGACGACCGCGGCGTAATGGCTTCCGGTTTGAGTAAATTCGGCCGCGATTCGGTTTCGCTGATGAACGAGCTCGGGATCATAATCGACGCGTCGCACTTGTCTGACGGCGGATTTTGGGATTTAATCGAGTTGTCCGCTAAGCCCTTTATCGCGTCCCATTCGAATTGCCGGGCGTTAGTTCCGCATTACCGCAATCTCTCGGACGAAATGATCCGCGCTTTGTCTGAGAAAGGCGGCGTAATGGGGCTGAATTTCTGTCATTTTTTTCTTAAAGACGCGGAAGAAAAAAAGAATATCGGCGGCGACGTTATTAATGAAATTTTATTTCAGCATAAAAAGACGAATTGGTATAGCCGCGTGAAAGATATGGTCCGGCATGTTCATCACGCTTATAACGCCGGCGGTGAAAATATTTTAGCGATCGGGACCGATTTCGACGGGATTCCCGCTGAAAATCTGGAAATTGACAGTCCGCTTAAAATGGATCTTTTATTCGCCGCATTGAAAGAATCCGGACTTCCAAATTCGGCGATAGATAAAATGATGTTCAAAAATGCGCTGAGAGTTTTCGCCGACACGGATATAACCTTTCAAAATAGAACAGGAAATTCCGAAGTAATGATTACGGACGGGTACATAATATGAATATTCAAGAAAAATACGCGGTTCAAAATATAAAAATCCCGGTTACTTTATGGATTAATGGAGAAGCGGTCCGGCTTGAAATCGACCCTAAATGGACGATGCTTTATGTCCTTCGCGAAGTTCTTGATTTGACGGGGACGAAGTGCGGGTGCAAAACGGGGGATTGCGGAGCCTGCAAGATTATTGCCGACGGGACGGCTGTTAACGCTTGCACGTTACTGGCGCGGAAGGCGCATGAGCAGCAAATGAAGATAGAGACGATCGAGAGCTTAGCGGATGGAGAAAGCTTGCACCCGATTCAGGAAGCTTTCGTCGAATGCGGCGCTGTCCAATGCGGTTACTGTACGCCGGGAATGATTATCGCTGCGAAAGCGTTATTGGACAGGAACCCGGATCCTGACGAAAATGAAATCCGAGCGGCGCTGGCGAATAATATCTGCCGATGTACCGGGTATGTAAAAATTGTTGAAGCTATTCAATTGTCGGCGAAGCGATTAAAAGAGGGCGGTAAGAATGGAAAGTAAAGCGCGGCAGGAAAAAAATACCGAGATCGGTCATCGAACCCCTCTTTATGACGCTCCGCTGAAAGCGAGCGGGGTTATCCGATATGTAGACGATATGAAACTGCCGCGTATGCTGTACGCGAAAATGGTTTGGAGTACGGTTCCTCATGCCATCATTAAGTCGATTGATACTGAAGAAGCGGAAAAAATGCCGGGCGTGAGAGCCGTATGTACGTGGAAAAACTGCCGCCAAGTTTCTTATAATAGCTGCGGCGAGGATATTGATAAATTCCTGACCGAAAGAATATTTGACCAGCGCGTTCGCTTTGTCGGCGATCGCATGGCGGCCGTGGCGGCGGATACGCTCGAGATCGCGGAGAAAGCTGCCAAGCTGATTAAAGTAGAATATCAGGAACTTCCTTTTTATCTGGACGCTGAGTTAGCGATGAAAGATGATGCATTCCCAATTCATGCGGGAGGCAATGTCGCCGAGACGGTATGCATGAACGCGGGCGATGTTGAGAAAGGCTGGACGGAAGCGGACCATGTTTTGGAATACACATATAAGCTGCCGGCTGTCCACCATGGGGCTATGGAACCGCATACCGCGATAGCAGACTATGATGCCAGCGGAAAGCTGACCGTCTATTCGCCGTCCCAAGATATATTCGGATGCAGAGCCAATCTTTCCCGTATTTTTTCGCTGCCCATGAGCAAGGTCAGAGTCGTCAATCCTTGTATCGGCGGCGGTTTTGGAGGAAAGATCGACGCCATTTTAGAGCCGATCGTCGCTCAGCTCGCTATGATGACGCTGCGGCCGGTGAAAATGACGCTTAATCGTCGGGAAGAGATTATTTCGACCAGAACAAGACATGCAATGACGATCAATTTGAAGACCGCATTTATGAACGACGGCCGTATTGTTGCTGAACAAATGACCATGATAGCGAACGCGGGGGCTTACTCTGCGGGAACTTCCAGCGTCGTCTGGGCGTCCGGCGGTAAATTTTTTAAGAAACATAAGACGCCTCATCTCCGCTTTACAGGTTATCCGGTCTTTACCAATACGCCTGTTGCCGGAGCGATGCGGGGATTCGGATCGCCTCAAAGATGCTTCGCTCAGGAGCGGCAAATGAACCGTATCGCCAAGAAGCTCAATATGTCTGTTCTGGATTTGCAGCTGATGAATTTGGTCGATATTGGCGACTGCGATGCAAGAAACCAGGTAGCGCACGGAAGAGCCTTCCCGAAGGAAGCGGTTCTTCGCGGCAAGGTTTTGTTTGATTGGGAAGAAAATCTCCGCGAAATGAAACGCAGTCAGGAAGACAATTCAAGATTCAGAATCGGTATCGGGATGGCGGTCGGCGTTCACGGCAATGGCGTATATGGGGTTATGCCGGATACGAGCGGCATCATACTGAAGCTAAATGAGGACGGGAGCTTAACCGTTTTTACCGGTTATTCAGATATGGGGAACGGTACGGTTACGACTCAGCTGCAAATCATATCTGCGGTAAGCGGTATTCCATTAAATCGGATTGCTTGCGTGACAGCGGATACGGAAACGACGATGTGGGATTTAGGCAATTATTCGAGCCGGGGAACTTTTGTCGGCGGAAACGCGGCTCTTAAAGCTGCCGAGCATCTTTCCGACGAACTGAAGCGCGAAGCTGCGGAAATATTGAATATTAACGCGGATGAGATTGTTTTGGAAAACGGCGCGGCCGTATGGAAAGATTCCAGAGAACGTTTCACAACCTTAGCCGATATTGCCCTGCACGCGAAATCCGTTAACCAGCGGGATATATGCGTGAGCGATACTTTCGCGTCCCAAAATTTGGCGTTATCCTATGGCGCTCATTTTTGTAAGGTCAGCGTCGATACAGAGACGGGGATTGTGAAGCCGCTGCTCTTTGTCGCGGTTCATGATCTGGGAAAGGTAATTAATCCGATGCAAACTGAAGGTCAGATTGAAGGCGCGATCCAAATGGGGTTAGGTTACGCTCTATCTGAAGCCCTCCAGATTAATGAAGAAGGAAAAATTACGAACGCGATCCTGAAGAAATACAAAATGTTCCATGCTGCCGAGATGCCGGAAATTCGTATCGCTTATGTTGAAAATTCTGAAGTCGGCGGTCCTTTCGGCGCAAAAAGCATCGGAGAATGTTCCGCAGTGCCGGTGGCGGCAGCGGTCGCGAACGCGGTATGCAACGCGTTGGATGCTTCAATAGATCGGTTGCCGCTCACGCCCGATTTGGTTCTTGAGGCCATAAAATTTCGCGGCTTATCCGGATGAATCGGGCGATTGGAAGCGAGATATCATAGTTTCTGAAAAATCGTTCGAATTTTTTGAAGGCTTATGTTTGTAACGGTATCCGAATAAGGAAAAGGTCGCCCGATTTCGCGGCGACCGTATGAATAAGCAGCGCCCCCGG
>JASBYO010000044.1 GCA_029983925.1 Flexilinea sp. | reverse complement strand
TAAGGAAAAGGTCGCCCGATTTCGCGGCGACCGTATGAATAAGCAGCGCCCCCGGAGGGACTCGAACCCCCAACCTTTTGATTCGAAGTCAACGACTCTATCCATTGAGCTACGAGGGCAACGGGATAAAGTATACCATGAATCCAGCGAATCGTTTCAGATTGGCCTGAAAATATGGGAATTACCCGTATTTATGATCGAACAATATTTATCGGCGTGCCGTTCGCAAATTGCTCCAGGTTTTCGACCGCAATCGAGATCAGCCGTTTGCGCGTATCGGACGGCGTCCAGGCAACATGGGGGGTGATGATACAATTCTTTGCGCTCAAGAGCGGATTATCGGCTTGAATCGGTTCAATCGAGACGACGTCGATTGCCGCAAAGGCGATTTTTCCTTGATTCAACGCGTCGGCAACGTCCTTCTCATTCAGGATCGGTCCTCGGCTGGCGTTGACGAGAATGACGCCATCCTTCATCTTCGCGATCCGTTCTTTATTGATGAATCCGACGAGTTCCGGCGTCAGCGCCGCGTTCAGTGAAATAAAATCCGCTTTGGCGAGGAACTCGTCGATCGTGACATAACGCGCGATTTTTTTCCCTTCATCCGATTCAGAACGGCTATAGGCGATAACGTTCATTCCAAACGCGCGAGCTATTCTTCCGACCGTTTTCCCGATCCGTCCGAAACCGAAGATCCCGAGCGTTTTCCCGGAGAGTTCGATCAGCGCGCTGTCGAGTTGGAATGTGAAGTCGACGGAATCTTGCCAGCGGCCTTCATGAACGGCGCGGTCGAAAGCGCCGACGCGGTTTGCCGTCTCCAGGAGCAGCGCGAAAGCGTGCTGGGCGGTGGCCTCCGTTCCGTAGCTGGGAATATTCGTGACGGTAATCCCTTTTTCGGCCGCGGCAGGGACGTCGACGACGTTATATCCGGTCGCCAGGACGCCGATATATTTCAGATTCGGACAGGCGTTTATAACTTCGCGCCCGATAAGCGTTTTATTCGTCAGAGCGCATTCAGCGTCTCCAATTCGGGCGATAATTTCGGCGGTATTGCGATTGTCGGTTCGATCATATACGGTCAGTTCTCCGATTTTTTCGAATCCGGCCCAGCTTAGATCGCCGGGGTTTGTCGTGTAGCCATCAAGAATGACAATTTTCATGATGTGAAGTTCCTTTCAGTTTGCGTTCTATTATCATACTTTCGTTCTTCTTTGCCTGTGCATTGCGTTGATAGTAAGCCGATGGGGATAATTATAAGAGAAGGATGCGTTTCACCGATAGTTTGGTATAATATGTGATGCTAAACGGAAATTCAAGGCAAGTAATTAATAGAAAAATCATATAATAATAAATTTACATTGCACCCTCTGTGAATATTTTCCGAAAAATTAATCCTGTGTCGAAAAGGAATCAAAAATGAAAAAAGGTAACGTTCTTGTGATCGGGAATTCCGGTGTCGGGAAATCTACGTTGATCAATGCGATTTTGAATGAAGAAGTCGCGCATACTTCGCCGATAGAACGAGGAACGGAGATTATGACACGTTATGAAAACGATTCCTGCCCATTCGGTCTAATCGATACGTTTGGTTTTGAGCCTGAAAAAAAGGGCTCTGTGATAGATCTTTTCAAGAAAGCGAAAGCGATCGATCTCGTAAAAAAATGGACAAAAGATGTTGTGGATAGTCAACTTGAAGGCGATCCAAATCAAATCAATGTTATTTGGTACTGTATTGATGGAAACTCATCCCGGTTGTTCAAAAAGAATGTAGACGATTTTATTCAAGCCACGTCGGATTGGAAATCTGTTCCTATTATTGTCGTGATAACGAAGTCTTATATTGCGGAAGATCGCGAAAATAATATTCAAATGATTGAGAACAGCTTTGCGGATCAGAAACGAAAGCATACGAGAATTTGCGCAGTTGTTTCAAAACCCAATGATGCGCAATCCGGTCTCTCAGAATTAGTTCAAGCGACAATGGAACTCATGCCGGACGGATTGATCGGCGCAGCCAATGATATCAAGCAAATGCGATTAGCGCAAAAACGAGTCAAAGCGCATGCATTAGTTGCCGACGCTTTGGTTCCGGCGATCGCTACCTCATTGAATCCGTTCGGGAAGTCGAATATTTCGGACGCTCAAGTACTTACGGCAGCGGAAACGGGTTTACTTTTCGGCATTGCAAAAGTCTATGATATTCAACAAGAAGGTACGCTCGATTCGATGAAAAAAATGTACGAAAATGCGCAAGCATTGGTCGGTCCGGCGAAATTAGCAGCTGAGTTGATCCATAAGCTTGGAATCCCGTTCGGTAAATTGGTGATCAATGCGATTGTAACGAGCTGCGTCATGCTCGCGATTGGCGAGGGAAGCGTATACATCTTTGAAAAAATCTATTTAGGCGAGAAATCGATCGAAGATATGGATTGGATAAAGAATTCGATCAATTCAGAGTTTGCGAAAGAATCGACTGATTTCGTGAGCGCCTTATCGAGATCGATCTCGAGCCAGACGAAATTATCAGATCTCCCAAAGATATTATTAACTTTAGGCGAGGAAATATTAAAAAAATAAGACGATTGGAATGCGACCAAGATTCTTCAATCCGGTTGTATCTTCCCTGAAATGCTGCAAACTCAGGCAGGTCGGTTGTTTCGGATCAAAACAGCGAGATCTGGTCGTCGCCGTTCGCTTCCGACTCGGAAGCAGGCATTTCCCGAAGCGGCACATCGGTCTCCGGAGCCGTTCGTTCCTTGGCCCTTTCCTTTTTCTCGTCCGGCGCCTTTTCGGTTATCTCGCCTTCCAGCCGCGTAACGGTTAAACCGGTAACAGTTTGGTTGACTAATTTAATAAAATATTCGAGCGTTTTAGCGCGTTTGATCGTTTTAATCATCGCCGGACGAACGGCGCGCGTTTTCTGTTTCCCATAGTGGAGCATCACGGTCGATTTTCCGGACGGCATGGTTATCATCCCGCTGATTTTTTCGTTTTCAGCCAATTTCGAGATCAGGACGCCTTGTCCGGCGCGTTTCTGAAGCGGAAATTCGGAAACGGATATTTTTCCCAGTCCCCACTCTGACGTTACGAAAGCGACCGTATCCGATTCCCGGACGATCGCCGCTCCGGCGACCGCCGCGCCTTCCGGGAGCTTCATCCCGACGACGCCGGCCGCGATCAAGCCCATCGGACGCAGGTCGTCCTGCGTAAAACGGATTGCCTGTCCCGCGCTGGACGCTAACATGATTTGATCTTTTTCGTTATGCGTGATTAGCGCCGCCACGATCCGATCGTCAGGGTTCACCTTGCAGACGGCGAAAGCCTGCCCGGATACGGTCGGCAGGTTGGACAGCAGCGTCCGCTTGATCAGCCCGTTTGCGCTGACAGTGATAATCGACGCTTCTTCGGGCGAATCCGGATCGAGCGGGATCGCGAACAGCTGGACGCCTTTTTCGTCGGTTTGCTGGATGATCTCTGATCGGAGATCGACGCCTTCTCCGAACGACTCAACGATCGGCAGCGTATGGACATACGAGCCGATGATCTTTCCGGCGCTGCTGAGGAGATAAACGTTTTCATCCGTCTTCGCGCGCGTTGCGAACAGTCCGAAATCAAAGCCCTTTGTATTTGCCTGATCCAATGAGACGCGTCCGATTTTAAGCTCTTTGGATACGCCGACGATCACGCTTTCCGATTCCATCATCGCGCCCGCGGTAACGACTTCTTTTGCCGAGACGCCTTCTCCGAGCGTAACGATCTGGGTTCGCCGCGCGTCGCCGAATTTCTTGCGGATATCCAGCTGATTTTCGATCAACAGCTCGCGCATTTTCAGCGGCGAATTGAGCAGCTCGCGCATTTCCTGTATCGATTTTTGCAGCTGGTCGAATTCGGATTGAAGCTTTTCGCGTTCGAGCTGGTTGATCCGTTTGAGGGCCATGTCAAGAATGGCCTGCGCCTGAATTTCGTCAATCGGGAAGCGTTTGATCAGTTTTTCGCGCGCTTCTTTTTCGTTCGCGGAAGCGCGGATGATAGCGATAACTTCGTCAATATTTAAAACAGCGACGATTAATCCGGAAACGACATGCGCCCGTTCTTCGCTTTTCTTGAGTTCGAAACGCGTCCTTCGTTCGATAACGAGAAGATGATGGTCGATATAAACTTTCAGCGCTTTTTTAAGTCCGATCACGCGCGGTTCGTTCTTGACCAAGGCGAGCATGATGACGCCGAATGTCGTTTGCAGGGGGGTATGTTTATAAAGTTTGCGAATAACGTCTTCCGGGTCGTCAACCTTGGCGACTTCCAAAACGATCCGCATCCCCTGGCGGTCGGATTCGTCGCGCATATCGGTAATACAGTCGAGACCGCCGTCGCGGGCCAATTTCGCGATCCGTTCGAGCAGCGTCGATTTATTGACAAGGTAAGGTATCTCGGTAATGATGATTCGCGTTTTGCCGCGGCCCATATCTTCCAGATGGACTTTGCCGCGAACCATGAGTTTCCCGCGTCCGGTCGCGTAGGCGCGCGCGATTTCGTTCGTCTCTTCTTCGCTGACGATAATGCCGCCGGTTGGGAAATCAGGCCCCTGGACAAAGCGCATCAAATCTTCGGTCGAAATGTCGTCGTACTGTTCCCAGTTTTTAAGGATATAAACGACCGCGTCGATGACTTCGCTCAGGTTATGCGGCGGGATATTGGTGGCCATGCCGACGGCAATACCGTTGGCGCCGTTGACGAGCATGTGCGGAAAAGCCGCCGGAAGCAGCGTCGGTTCCGGCAGCGTTTCGTCGAAGTTGCGCGCGTAATCGATCGTGTCCTGATCCAGCCCCGTCAACAGGTCCATTGAAATCTTACTCAGCCTGGCTTCGGTGTACCTCATGGCGGCGGGCGGGTCGCCGTCGATCGAGCCGAAGTTGCCCTGACCCTCGACGAGCGGGTAGCGGATGGTAAAGTCCTGCGCCAGCCGCGCCATCGCGTCGTAAACGGCGGAATCGCCGTGCGGATGGTACTTCCCTAAAACTTCGCCGACGATACGGGCCGACTTTTTGAAGGAGCTTTCCGGACGGATCCCCATGTCGTACATCGCGTAGAGAATTCGCCGCTGAACCGGTTTCAAGCCGTCGCGAGCGTCTGGAAGCGCGCGTGAGACGATGACGCTCATGGCGTAATCCAGATACGATTGCTGCATCTCTGTCGTGATTTCGATTGGGGCGATTTCTTTTTCTGCCATGATTCCCTTTCCGTCGGATTGACCCGGTAGCGTTCCTGAGGACGCGTACCGATTATAGCATTTATTTTCGCGTTCTTCCGCGCGATCTCAGGCGGAATATGCACAGGAAAACGGATACATTGCTGTGAAAAACCAAGCAATGGCCATGATGAGAAAAACGATCGGTTACAAATGTCATGTTCCGTTAAATTACAAATATCCAATATAAAATATTACATTAAACATATGGACAACCGTTTTTTTTTATACTTTTGAATGTCAAAGCAGATTATTTGCTGAAATTTATTATATTGGAGGTTATGATGAAAAAGTTTTTATTCCTTGTCGTTATGATTGCGGCAGTTTTGGCGTTTCAAAATGTCTTCGCTGAGGAGGTTGTTTTTTCGACCGAAGACTTTTCGATAACGAGATTGGATGACGGACGATATGCCGGTTCGGACGGACTCGAATATTTCTTGTTCGAGAGCGAGTTTGATTTGGAAAGCGAGTCGTTACGCGCTTGGGATTCCTGTCCGGTTAAGGGCGGCGGAGGCATTACCGCAAATGTTTGTACCGACCGGATTAGCGGTACGCAATTAAAAGTGAAGGTAAAGGTCGAGACTTTCCCGCAAGGGGCGATCAACGTTTACGCTTATCCATGTTATGTGATTTCAGGTACCAACAGTATTCAGGGATGCGACCCGTATAACCGCGGATACTACCCGAACTATAGCGGCGACTCCTATTTTTCCGTCTCAAATTCCTACGGTTTCGTAGGCGGATTCAGGGGCTGGTATTCTTTTGGAAAGAGAATACGGTAATTAAATAATATCTGCTATTATACTTATAGTTAATGGAGGTAGTGGTAATGAGAAAATTTCTTTTAGCTGCTTTGACGCCGATGTGCTTTCTTTCGACCGCCGCTGCCGCGCAATCGCCGATCGAAACGCTGGAAATCCCGTTTGATCAGGAAATCTATATCGTCCGCGAAAGCGTCGAAAACAGCGCGGAGGAGCTTCTTCTGACGCTCCTGTTTACGTCCGATCCGGAAGTCGCCGCGGATGCGGACGTTGAAATCTGCGAATTCGAATCGAGTGATATTGAGGAATCGATTCGCGAATATCATGAAAAAATGTCCGCGAGCGACGGCGGCGCTGTCGGGGAGCCTGAGCCGCTCGACACGGACGGCTGCGCCGCGGTTCGGATTCGCTATCGTTACGCGCCGTCGCCGATTCCGGCCGACGCGGAGCTCATCTTCGCTCAGCTCGATTTCGGTCAGCCGGCGCTCGAATTTATTTATACGGGTCCGGTCGAAGTCGGCATGCCGGGGAAGACGGTATTCCTGCGATGCGTTTTACGCAGCGACGAAATGAACTGACCGTCAGCCCGTCTTTCTTCGGGGAAGACGGCGCGCGGGCGTACGGCGCGGTTCCGAAAACGCCGGCGCCGCAAATCACCGATTGGGTCCCCGCGACGCGCGGCAGCTACCGGATTTCGCTTGCGGACGTTTTTTTCGGAAAGTCCCATCTTGAACTGGACGTGATCGCGTTCCGGCAGTATGTCCACCGCGATTTTTCCGAAAGCGATTGGAACATGGTCGGAAATGATCCTTCGATCAAAACGGTTGAAACCGGAACGCGCTTTCTGTTGGACGGAAAGATGATCGGCGGGACGGGCGGCGGCGGAGACGGCGGCTACGCGGACGAGGAACAGTTTGACGGCCCGATTCATATGGATCGTTACTCGATGGCGTTTAACCATGCCGGGCTGATGACTGCGGCGCCGGAAATGCGCCTGTATCGGATGAATTGGGTTTTCTATGCCGAGCCGAAGCTCCGTTTCGCGTTTACGCCGGACGGGAAGACGATCTATCACTGGACGACGGCGTTAAATTACCGCCCGACGTTCCGAGTTGATTTTCCGGGGATTGAAAATATCCGGATCCCGGATCCGGACGATCCCCACAGAAGTTTTTCACGCTGATCGGTAAAGCCAGACCGCCCGGGTTTCCCGGGCGGTCTTTGATATTCGATTAATTTGGCGCTTTATTCGTCGGACGGCAGGTTGGCGATCAGCGCGCCGTTCTGGACATATTCGTCTTCATTTTCGAAGATGCCTTGCGAGAAGCCGGTCCCGGCGGGGATGAGCTTTCCGATAATGACGTTCTCTTTAAGTCCGTAGAGCGGGTCTTTCGCGCCGGCGATCGCGGCGGAAGCGAGAACCTTGATCGTATGCTGGAATGACGACGCCGAGAGCCAGGAGTCGGTACTGAGCGAGGCTTTCGAGACGCCGAGGAGCGTTTCGACGTATTTTGCCGGCTGTTTCCCTTCGGCTTCGAGCTTGCGGTTGATATCGCGGATGCGCAGGTAATCGACGACGTCCATCGGCAGATACGGCGAATCGCCGGAGCGGGTAATCTGAACCTTGCCGAGCATCTTGCGGATAATGACCTCAAAATGCTTGTCGTGGATCATCTGGCCTTGATCGCGATAAATAAGCTGGATTCCGCCGAGGATATACTTCGCGCATTCCTCGCGCCCGCGCAGGCGCAGAATCGTATGCGGATTGACCGAACCTTTGGTGAGCTGCTGCCCTGCGGTGACGTAATCGCCGTCCTTGATCTCGATCTGCGCCGTCGTCGGGATATCGTACTCTTCGTTTTCCTGAAGATCGTACGAAACGATGACTTTGTCGTCCTCGATCCGAACCTGACCGGTATGAAGCGCGGTAATCGTCGTATCGCCGTTTTCAGCGATAACGGAACCGAGCGTAACCGTATCTTCGTCCTCAACCATGACGTTCCAACCTTCCGGGATTTCGAACGTATCCGCGGCTAACGAGGAGCGGTCGATACGGATCGTGCGCTGGTCGGAATTCTTGTCCGATTGGATAATTTTCGCGACGCCTTCGATTTGAGCGATGACGGCTTCGCCTTTCGGCGCCCGGCGCGCTTCGAAAAGTTCCTCGACGCGCGGAAGACCGGAGGTAATATCGCTCGCGGTAGCGACGCCGCCGCTATGGAACGTCCGCAATGTCAGCTGCGTGCCCGGTTCGCCGATCGACTGCGCCGCGACGGTTCCGACCGCGGTTCCGAGTTCGACTTTCTTCCCGCGGCTCAGGTCAAATCCGTAGCACTTGGCGCAGATCCCGTGTTTCAATTCGCAAGTCATCGGCGAGAAGACGCGTACCGAATCGACCGCGCCTTTTTGGATCGCCTCAGCCATTTCATGCGTAATATGTTCGTCTTTTTCGCCCAGGATTTCGCCGGTCTTGGCGTCTACGACGCGTTCGCAGAGAACGCGGCTGTAAATCCGTTCGGCGAACGACTGCTTCGCGACGCTGTCCGTCCGCTGCAGCGTGATCCCGTTTTCGGTTCCGCAATCTTCGTCGTTGATAACCAGATCCTGAGCGATATCGACAAGACGGCGGGTCAAGTAACCGGCGTCGGCCGTCCGCAGCGCGGTATCGGCCAGACCTTTTCGAGCGCCGTGCGTTGAGATGAAGTATTCGAGCGCGGTCAGCCCTTCGCGGAAGCCGGACTTGATCGGGAGCCGGATAATCCGACCGGACGGGTCAGCCATCAGACCGCGCATACCGGCGAGCTGCGAAATTGGACCGAAGCCGCCTTTCGACGCGCCGGAATTGGCCATAACCGCCATATTGCCTTCGGGATTCATGGTGCGCTTGACTTCGCTTCCGATCGTTTCGGTCGTCGTCCGCCAAAGTTCGATCGTTCGCGAATCGCGTTCCTGTTCCGTCAGCAGGCCGCGGCGCCATTGCTTGTTGATCTGGTTGACCTCTTTTTCCGTCTGTTCGATCAGGTCTTTCTTCGTACTCGGGACGGTAATATCGAAAACCGAAATCGTCGCGCCGGAGCGCATCGCGTATTCGAAGCCGATATCCTTGATCGCGTCGGCGGTCACGGTCGTAACGTCCTGGTCGCAGACCTGGTAAACTTCCGAGATCAGATCCTTAATCGAGCCTTTTTCGAAGGTCTGGTTCTTGAATTTAATCTCATCGGGCAGAATTTCATTGAAAAGAACGCGTCCGACGGTCGTATCAAAGATTCGGTACTCCGGTTTTTCGAGCCGGCGGGTAACGGTTTCTTTTACTTCAATCTGCTTCACGCCGTCTTCTTCTTCGATCGTCCGCGTCTTGACGACGGTTTTTTCTTCCCATCTGGTAATCGTCCGGTACTTGATTTTCGCGTGGAGCGAAACCTGGCCGAGATCGTAGGCTAATTTGACTTCGTCGTAGTCATAGAAAGCGCGCCCATCTCCTTTTTCAGGCCCCTTGGTCTCCATCGTCAGGTAGAAAATTCCGAGGACCATGTCTTTCGAAGGCGAGATAATCGGTTCGCCGTCCGACGGTTTGAGCAAGTTCTTGGACGCCAACATCAGCTGGCGCGCTTCGGCGACGGCCTTTTCGGAAAGCGGTACGTGAACCGCCATCTGGTCTCCGTCAAAGTCAGCGTTGAACGCGGTGCAAACGAGCGGGTGGAGCTGGATCGCGTTCCCTTCGATCAGGATCGGCTCGAACGCCTGGATCCCGAGGCGGTGGAGCGTTGGGGCGCGGTTGAGCAGGACCGGGCGATCGCTGATGACGTCGGAAAGGACTTCGAGAACTTCGGGCTTGTTCCGTTCGATAATCCGGTTCGCGCCTTTAACGTTGGAGGCGTAACCTTCGGCGACGAGCCGAGCGACGAGGAACGGATGGTACAGCTCGAGCGCCATCGTCTTCGGCAGTCCGCACTGGTATAGTTTCAATTGCGGTCCGACGACGATTACGGATCGCCCTGAATAGTCGACGCGTTTCCCGAGCAGGTTGCGGCGGAAGCGCCCTTTCTTTCCTTTCAGCATGTCGGAGAGCGACTTTAATTCGCGCCGGCCGCGGCGGGACAGGGCCTTGCCGCGTTGAGAGTTGTCGATAAGCGAGTCAACGGCTTCCTGGAGCATGCGTTTTTCATTGCGGACGATGACGTCCGGCGCGCCGAGTTCGAGCAGGCGCTTCAAACGGTTGTTGCGGTTGATCACGCGGCGGTAAAGATCGTTCAAGTCGGAGGTCGCGAAACGGCCGCCGTCGAGCTGAACCATTGGGCGCAGGTCGGGCGGAATGACCGGAAGAACGGTCAGGATCATCCATTCCGGTTTATTCTTCGAAGCGCGGAACGATTCGACGACTTTGAGCCGCGAAACGGCCTTCTTGCGTTTCTGCTTGCTCTTGGTCGTCCGCACTTCCGCCCAGAGGTCTTCGGAGAGCTGATCCATGTCCAAACGGCGCAGGATGTCCATGAACGCTTCGGCGCCCATATCGGCGCGGAATACGTTCCCCCAGCGCGATTTCAGTTCGCGATAGGACATCTCGCTTAGGAACGCCAGCGGCTGAAGATCGAGGAGCTCGTCGCGCAGTTTCGCGTTCTGCGAATCGGATTTCAGCGATACTTCTTCCAGCTGGTTCCGAAGCGCTTCCATCTGTTCTTCGGCTTCGGCGCGCAGCGCCTGTTTTTCCATGTCAAGGCGTTCAAAATCGCGTTGGAGGCGTCCGCGATATGTTCCTTCAATTTCTTCCAGTTTCGCTTTGACAGATTTCTGAACGGCCGCGATATGCGCGTTCGAGATCGTTTCCCCGGCGTTAACGACGACCGTATCCGTTTGCGCGATGCGGATTTCGTCTGCGGCGACTGTGCCGATACGGTTATGAAGATCGCTTTCGATGCGCTGGCCTTCGCGGATAATCGGAGCGATTTCAGCCGCGATTTTTTCGTCCGTCTGCGCTTGAAGCGCATCGTGTTGTTCTTTGATGACGGCGTACTGCTGGTCGCGGTAATTCTTGATCTCGAGAATTTTCTGATTAAAATCCGCCGCGTATTCGCGTTCGGATCCGGAAATTTCTTCTTCCAGGCGCGCTAAAGCTTTCTGGCGCGCTTCTTCGTCGACATAAGTGACGATATATTGCGCGTAGTATAAAACGCGGTCGAGATTACGGCGCGAAATATCTAAAAGCAGTCCTAAATAGGACGGGATCCGGCGCGTATACCAGATATGCGCGATCGGAGCCGACAGGCTGATATGCCCCATGCGTTCGCGTCGGACGGAAGCGCGCGTTACCTGAACGCCGCATTTTTCGCAGACGATATTCTTATATCGGGGATTTTTGTACTTACCGCAATAGCACTGCCAATCGCGGGTCGGTCCGAAAATCGCTTCACAGAATAAGCCGTCCTTTTCCGGCCGCAGCCGGCGGTAGTTAATCGTTTCCGGTTTTAGTACTTCTCCGTATGACCATTTCAGGACTTCTTCCGGTGATGCGAGACTGATCCCTAATGCGACTAATCCTTTTGTTTCCAAAATTTCCTCCAAAGAAATAGGTACTTTAGAATCCGTCACAACGTACAGGGGTCCGTCCCTGTACGCCCCAACAGGAGTTTAAATATGCTAAACGCCACATTCGACAATGTGACCAAGTAATAATTATATCATTAGGGATAGAATTCAAGCGGAATTAAAGAAACCGAATGACAACAACCTTATCCGATTCCGTAATCAACGGACGGAAGCGCGTCATCGAAAAACCTACCGGCTATTTATTTTGAGCACTATTGTAACACAAATTTAAAGAACGCGTTTTTTTCAGAAACGGAAAATTTCAAGGTATTTTGCCGGACCCCCGCCTGTCCCAGCGTCTAAACGCGTAGGGCCGGGCGGGGGTCAATCTATGCACGGACAAATAAGCGGGCGAATTTAGCCGCAATAAATTCGTTTGGGCCACCTTCTTGAGCCAGCTTTTTCCCCGGCTTACTCGGCCGCGAGCTTTTCTTTGAGCGCGGCGATCTCATCCGCGTTCAACCCGATCTCAAGGCAATATTCTTCAGCTTCGACGGCTAAATCGACGCCGTCCGCCGCGATATCCTCGATTCCGAAGGAGGCCGCGAGCGTCTTGGCGATATTGCTGCTGACGATCGCGTCGTATTTTTCCGTTCCGGGTTCAACGCCGTAATAGTTCGCGTAGGTTTTCATGTAATCGGCGATAATTTCGTCCGCGGACGCGCCCATCAGCGCTTCGACGACCGCGGAAGCGAAACCGGCTCGGTCTTTCCCTTCGTTGCAGTGAATCAGATAAGGCCCTTCCCGTCCGGACATGAAACGGAGCCCTTCGGCGAGACCCGCTTTGAAATCTTCTCCGAGAACCTGAACCGTCAGATTCAGCGGAAGGATATCGATCGTAGCGTAATAACTCTCCGCCCAATTCGGGTAAGCTTCCATGCTTTCCCGGCTGTCCGCCAGGTTGACGGCTGTAACGATTCCGGCCTCTTTTACGGCCGCGTCCGCGAACGAGTTTCGGGCGATATCTTCATTTACGGGCGAAGAGGATCGGTAGAGCGTTTTCGGCGCGATTCCCGTCGTCGTAATTTCGCGGAAATTAGCGAATTCGGCGTCGTTTAAATCGGGATAATCCTCGCGATCCATCGACATCGCGACCTGACGGCTGAACCATTCCGTATAATAACCGCCTTTTTCGCGCAGCGTCAACGCTGCTTTCACCGGCTGTTCGACGCCGTCGTTATACTCGTAAACGGTGTTGCCCTCAGCGTCTTTCGCGGCTGCCGCGACTTCGCTGTCGACCGCAAACTGCCCATAGTTAATACAAAGCGAGACGAAATCGCGGTCTTTTTCGGGGTCGATAACGACGCGAACGAGATAGTTGCCGCTGTCCACGTCGGTATAGTTATTGCAGACAGGCATCTCGAACGTCCGTCCGTTTACCGTTACCGCGACAATATCGCCGTAATCGTAAGCCTTGAGAAAATCGCTCCCTTTGATATCGAGATCCATATGTCCGTATTTCTGAATATTGACGACGTTCGCGTCGACGGAGCGTTCGAGTTTCGCGCGAACCGCCGCGATTTCCGCTTCCGTCAGTCCGAGTTCGTTTTTCAGGTATTCTTCCGCTTCGCTTCTCAAATCGACATCCGCCGCGAACAGATCGGCGACGCCGAAGGCAGTTTGAAGCGATTTGACGATATTGCTGTTAACGACGGCGGCATACTGCTCGGAGCCTTTCTCTACGCCGTAGTAATTATAGAATGTTGTCATGTAATCGGCGACGACTTCATCGACGCTCGCGCCCATCAGACTTTCCAGGATCGCGGACGTGAACCCGGCGCGGTCCTTTCCTTCCGTGCAGTGGAACAGATAAGGGCCTTCATTTTCGATGATAAAGCGGAACGCTTTCGCGAAACCTTCTTTGAAGTCGGCGGCGGTAAAATCAACGCCGAGGTTCAGTCCGATGATATTCTGTTTCGCGTAGTAGCTATCCGCGAATCCTTCGTAACGCTTCATCGTCTCATCGTTATCGGCGAGGTTAACGATCGTTTTAATTCCGGCATCAGCGGCGGCGGCATCGGCGAACGCGTTACGGGCGATATCGGGATTAACCGGGGAAGACGACCTGTACAGCATCCCGTAACCGACGCCAGTCGTCGCGATCATACGGAAATTCGCGAATTCCTCGTCGGAAAGCTCCGGGTAATTTTCGCGTTCTTCGCTGCGGGATAGCTGATGAATCAGATATTCATCGTAGTAACCGCCAGGCTCTTTCATCTCGATCGTTACTTTGACGGGCGTTTCAATCCCTTCGTTATAGATCCATTCGAAACCGGGATCGGCTTCAATGCTGTTTTTGACCGCGATTCCGGCTGTCGTCGCCAGATCGCCCATATTAATCGCCAACAGCATGGCGTCTTCGGCGGTTTCTTCTTTAATAACCACGCGGCAGAGCATACTGCCGTTGTCAACGTCCGAATAATTGGAGCCGACGGGCATGTCGTAATCCTCGCCGTTTAAGGTTACGGTCACAACGTCGCCGTACGCGAACCCGGCGTTAAGAAATTCGGAACCTTTCAGGTCGAGTTCCAGGTTCCCATATTTTTGTATCCCGGTAACGAGCGCTTCGACGCTTTCCGCGTTGGCGGAGAAGGTCAAGCTGAAAACCAGAAACGCCGCTAAAAGCAGCGCCGACAAGTTAAGGGTTAATCGTTTCATGAATTTCTCCTTTTTTGCGTCGTAAATTTTTTAGTAAATATAGTATATTACAGAGCGTAAACCGTGCCAAGAGTATGTTTCTCTATGATATTAATTTTAGATCGTTTTCCGTTCGGATGATGTCCTCGCCGCTATCACGGAATGGAAGCAAGCGGTTTCGATTGATGAGATGGTTGCGTCTGAGAATTCGCATAGCCAAAAGGGCGTCAAACTGTATGCCGTAAATTTCATTTCAAAGTACATATATTCTAAAATGTTGCGGTATTCGTGCCGTATGACTATAATTTGAACATGAACAATATTCTTGATCAGTTAGCCGCGTTGGGCGTTACCAAGGGGTTTCAGGAGAGGGCCGCGAAACGCGTTTCAAGTTCCGAAAAATCGACGGCCGACGCGCTTCAAAAAATCGCCGCAAAATTTCCGGACGGTTTTATCGTCGAGAATCGATACGGCAAAATTTTTAACGCGCGGCGAATTTTTCCGATCGGCAGTCTGCATGGCAGTATCCGGCTCGAGCTCCCTTTCCGCGATGGCGATAAGCTGCGCTGTTTTCTCGGTTCGGATCTTCCGTTGACGAAATATTCGTTCGTTGCGATGGATACTGAGACAAGCGGCATCTCGAATCATTCCGCTTCTTTCGTATTTATGATCGGGCTAAGCTATTTTACCCCTGACGCGCTGATCGTCGATCAGTTCATTCTGCCCGACTTAAGCCAGGAACGGGCTTTTCTGGAAGCTGTCCGCGAAACTTGTTCGCGCTTTGACGCGATCGTTACTTATAATGGAAAAGCGTTCGACGTGCCGATGATCCAGGCGCGTGAAAAGATGCTGTTTGTCAGGGATAGTTTCGAAGGTCTGGCGCATATCGATTTGCTGCCGGTCGTTCGGCGCTTTTGGCGAAAGACGATTTCATGCTGCCGCTTGGCGAACGTCGAAACGGAAATTCTCGAATTCGGACGTTCGGACGACGAAATCCCGGGCAGCATGGCGCCGGATATTTACCGCGGCTTTTTGACGGACGGGGATCTGTCCCTGATGGGCGGCGTTTCGTACCACAATCATATGGATGTCGTCAGTCTTTCGGCGTTTATGCTGCTGATCAGCAAAATCTGTTCCTGCGAGATGGCGGACCGCGATTTGGAACTGCGTTACCGGATCGATTCGTTCGCGTTTCGGAACCGGCTGGCGTTAGCGAATCTGGCGGATCTTCCGCTCGATTTTATTCTGGCCGACGGCCGTTACGCCAGCTCGGAGCTGAGCCGTATTGCGCGCGACTTGAACCGGCGGGGCCGCGTCGACGACGCGATTCAAATTTACTTGATTCAATTTCGCGGCGGCGAGCTTGGCGCGGGGGAGAAGGCGGCGGCGTTGCGCTGCCGCGGCGGACGGGATTTACAAGGCGGGTTGGCGTTGTACCGCGAGGTAGCCGCGCTGATTGAAAAGGACGATTCGATCGGAGAATGGTCAAAAGCCGCGAAATTGGATAAGATTAAGAAAAAGATTGAATCGATCGAAAAGAAAGCCGAGGGAAAAAATGGCGGGAAAAAATGAGATTGTCTACTGGGCGGAGAACGAGGCGGAAGCGGTCGTCGTGATCGCCAAGCTGAAGGAAGCCGGAATCGAAGCGACGATGGTCCGCGAAAGCTATGGCGCGATGAATTCGTTATCGTTCGGAATCCTGGGTGAGATCGGGATTTCCGTCGCGGGCGACGCGGTCGAACGGGCGGAAGCGGTTATTTTATCCTGGGATGACGACCTGGAGGACGACGAGGACCCGGAAGCGTCGGAAGGCGAGGCGTCCGTCGATTTATAGAGCGGATTCTCGCGCTTTAAATCCAAAGCTAACGGCTCCCTGTTTGTATTGCGGGGAGCTTTTCTTGTCGGCGAATCGTTCGATTCGAAATCAGCGGTCGTTCTTTAAGCCATTGCGCAAATCGGATAAACTTCTCTCGAGATTGCGCTTGAATTCTTTCATTAATTTCGTCGTGGTCGGACCGGGTTTCCCGTTACCGATAATTCGATGATCGATTTTCCGAATCGGCAGGATCGATCGGCTGGTACTGGAAATAAAAGCTTCGTCTAACCGGTTCAGCTCGAAAGTCGAAACAGGGCGGAATTGGATCGGAATCCGGTTCGCTTTGACGAGATCAAGGATAAATTGGCGCGTCGTTCCCGCCAGGACGCCTTCGTCCGCGGTAAAGATTTCGCCGCGGATAACCGCGTAAAAATTAGAGCTGAGTCCTTCGAGGATTTCCCGATCGTCGTTCAGCATCAAATATTCGTCGACGTTTTTCTTTTCCGTGCGGCGGACGGCTTCCGCCTGCGGCAGGAACCGACTCAGTTTGGCGCGCGGGTTGTTGCGGCGGACCTGCGTTGTCGCTGCATCGACGCCTTCCGTATACGCCGCCGGCGGCAGCGGAACGAACGGCTCTGCGGCGATATAAATTTCGCCGAGATTGATCGAAAGGTCGACGGAAAGGCGGATTCGCGCTTCCGGAGCGTCCGTTTCGTTTAATATTTCGACAAGTATGCTGCAAAGTTTGTCTTTTTCGAGCCGTACGGGCTTCCCCGCCAGCGCCGCAGTTTCCTCAAGGCGTTCGAAATGCTGCGGCAGGTTAAGCACGAAATATTTGTCATATGTTCGGAAAGTCGTATAAGCGCCTTCGGGCGTGCGCAGCTGCGCTTCAGCGTGCGTCAGCGGAGCGTTGGGAGACAGATCGATCAGGATAAACCCGTCTTGGTTTTTTTCCAGTTTGAGAAATGATTTCATGCGCTTCATTATAGTACGGCTCGAACGGACGCAAAGCAAATCATTTTAAATCGCATATACGGTCAATATCTTTCCGAACGCCGGGATCGTCAACGTCTGCCCAAAAAATATTTTCCGGCGTAAGCCAGCGGCGTCCGCCGGTGTCGTCGATCGGCGCGTTCAGCATTTCCTCGAACAGACGCGCCGGGAATACGGTCGGGTTTCCGCGGACGCCGGCGAACCTCGGAACGACGATCTTACCGGGCTGCCGTTCGGCGCTTCGGATCAGCCGGTTGTAAGTTTCGACTTTGACGAACGGCTGATCGGCGAGGACGAAACAGACGGGCGAATCTGACGCCGTTTCGTTCTCTATTAAATAGGATAAGCCGCGTTTCAGCGAGCCGAACTGCCCCTGTATCCAGTCCGGGTTAAAGACGACAGGAACGGGAAGATCGCGGATCAGGTCGGTTATACGTTCCGATTCGGCGCCGGTAACCGCGATCGTCGCGGCGAAATCCGCGGCGAGGCAATTCATGATCGTGCGCCGGACCATGGGAACGCCGTCGATCTCAACGGCGAGTTTATGGGATGCGCCGGTAAATCGCGACCCGCTTCCGGCCGCAAGAACGACGGCGGAAACTGTCGATTTGGGGCGTATGGGTTCGATTGATTTTTCCATTTTCCTAAATAAAAATAAGGCTTGACGAATCTAAGGAGGAGGTGAAAATTTCGCCAAGCCTTATTCGAGGTAGGCAGTCTGAATTTACGCGCCGTGGAGCTTATTGAACTTTTCCCAAACCTGCGGGTATTTTTCGAGCGATCGGACGACGATTTCTTTCTCGTCCATCGTTGTCAACGCTCGGTTTTTCATCAGGAATTTCCCGGCGACCATGGTTGAAGATATCATGCTCTCGTTCATGCCGAAAATAATATGCCATGGAATATTCCCGGCGCTGAAGGCTGTGAACGGGCGGTATTCGACGAAGATCAGGTCGGCCGGCGCGCCCGGGACGATCTTTCCAAAGGTATCGCCGCAGCCGAACGCCTGCCCGGCCAGGGCCGCGTTGTTGTACGCCGCCATCTGCTGGACATCGTATCCGCCCATACGGCGCGGATCGCGGTGAATGACTTTATGAAGGTAGTACGCGAATTTCCATTCGTTCCACATATCGAACGTGAACCCGTCGTTCCCGAGGCAGACCGGAATCCCCATCGCCAGCATTGACTCGATTTGCGCCGCGCCGACGGCGTTGTTCATGTTGGAACGCGGCTGATGGGAAACCCATGATTTCTTCTCGCGAATGATTTCCATTTCGGGTACGTTGACGTGGACCGCGTGCGCGATGATCGTTTTATCGTTGAGGATGCCTTGATCCGCGAGCCGGTTGATACAGCGTTTCCCGGTTCGATAGAGGCTGTCCCATTCGTCTTCCTGCGATTCGCCGACATGGATATGGAAGCCGAAGTCGCCCGGATTCGCCGCGGCGCATTCCGCCAACGTATCTTCGTCGACGCTCAGGCAGGCGTGAATTCCGAACGTTCCGGCGAGCCGGCCGTCGAGGTTTCCGCCGTTCTTCAGTTTCGTTAGGAAGCGGACGTTTTCACGGATCCCGGCTTTCGTTCCGTCCTTGCCGTTCCGGTCGGTAACTTCATAGCAGAGAGAAGCGCGAAGACCGCTTTTATCGATGACGTCGGCGATGACGTCCAATGAGCCGTCGATCGCGTCCGGCGAGGCATGATGGTCGAAGAGCGTCGTACAGCCGTTTCGGATCGCGTCGATCGCGAATAATTCGGCGGATAAGCGGACGCTTTCAGGATCGAGCGCGCGGTCGAGTTTATACCAGAGATTGTCGAGAATTTCCGGGAAATCCTTCGCCGGCCGTCCGGGGATTCCCATCCCGCGCGAATATGCGCCGTAAAAATGGGTATGGGCGCAGATTTGCCCGGGCATGACGACCTGCTCGCCGGCGTCGAATTTTTCCTCAGCCGGGTATTTCGCCAGTAATTCAGCCGACGGACCGATTTCGCGGATCGTTTTTCCGTCGATTAATATCGCGTAATTCGCTAAAACGCGGTTTTCCTTTTCCCAAGTTACGATCGTAGCATTATGAATTATCATCAAAAATCCTCCTTCGGGCATGTGGCAGCTCATAATTGTCCAAGCAGCCGATATTGTAAGAAGAGGTTCAGGAAAATCTCGTTCAGTCGACCGGTATTCGGCGAGAGCGCGAACGGCTTTCCGCCACGGATAAATTCCTGAATCCGCATGAGGCGCTTTTCGATGGCGATTTACCAACGCCGATAATGAATTACCGACCTCCGATAGCTTTATTTTAACATATTTGTCGAACAAACCCGGGCCGGAATAAATTCACCAATTTTAGTTATTTTTTTCCTGTTGTAGAGAGGAGCAAGCAGGGCCGTTAAATAAAAAAATTCGCGAGAGCGAATTTTTTTATCGGGATTTTTATCTTGTCGGGGCGGGCGGATTTGAACCGCCGACCTCACGGACCCGAACCGTGCACTCTATCCGGGCTGAGCCACGCCCCGAACAACGTCAAGAATTATATGCGATTTCGGGAAAATTGCAAATATCGGCGCGAAATGTGTGATTATGGATTGGGACCGTAATAAATCTATTGCTTTTTTTTGTACCACTTTCGAATCCGGTTACATCCTACCGGATTTTGCCTTTACTGATTTTATGATCGAATTTAAATCTTCAGCAAAAGCAAGCGCAGATTGCATATAAGGATCGGTTATTTTGGCTTTGCCGCCGTTCGCTTTTTTGACGAAGTCGAAGACATAGCGCGGTTTCGAAATGTTGTCTCGATTTCTATGTCATTGCTTTAGCAAGCGGATAAAGCTTCAAAAATTGTTGGAAACGATTTTCATAAGCGCTGGTTAGGTTTTCCTGAGGCGAATATCTTACGGATTCGACGGATTTTAGCAGATAATCACTCAGCTTCGCATAGTCATTTTCAATTCCTGCCCCGATCTTCGCAACGGTAGCCAAAGCGACTGCAGGTAAAAACTCTGCGTCCGAAAAAACGACCAATTCCTGATTTAAGACATTCGCGAGAATCTGCATCCAACAACTTTCTCTTGTTCCGCCGCCGACTACCGTAACCCGGTTAATGGGTTGATCGATCGTCTTCAATCCTTGCAGAATCGAGAAGGCGACACCTTCCAAAGCTGCTCGTGCGAGATGACCTTTTGAGGTTGATGCAGAAATGCCCGTGAATACGCCGCGAATCGCCTGATCCATGACTGGGAAGCGCTCCCCGACTAAGTACGGAAGGAACAACGGATCATCGTATTCAACCGTTGCGTCTGATAACAAGCGATGGATTTCCGCATAATCGATTTCACCCTCATCGACGGAAAATATTTTTCCGATCCATTGGTGAACGTTGCCTGCGTTTAGGAAAGGGACAACATTGATATAAGACTGCGGAATAATCGCTGCGAGATTGAAGACGGATGCGTTCTCAAATGGTTTATTGGACGTTGTCGCGATCCAGCCGGTTGTGCCGACGTTAATATTAAAGTCGCCTGCTCTAAGGACTGCGCCTGCCAAAGTGGTCGAGCCGGCATCTCCCGTCCCGGAGAAAACACGAGTCCCGACGTTGAATCCGGTCTCCGCTGCTGCAGGTTCGGTTACGACCCCGACTAATTCGCTAGGATCATTTATTTTCGGTAAGATTC
>JASBYO010000043.1 GCA_029983925.1 Flexilinea sp. | reverse complement strand
GATCCGAAGGAGGAAAGCCGTTGAAGCGAAACCGCGCGCGAAGCCAGAAACGATCGCCGCTGACGATCGTCAGCGGCGGCCGCTACTGATCGTTTTGGGAAGCGAATCCGGACTTTGCGGCGGTTTTGACCGCGGACTGTTGTCCGTTCTTCGGGAGCGGATCGCGGAAGAGCCGGAAAGCGATTTTGTGATCGAGATTTTCGGCGAGAAGATGCTGACGCGCTTAAAAAAAGAAACGTTTCCGTATCGTCCGCTCGGTTCCTTGAGCCGAAACGGAAATCCGAATTATGCCGCGATTTCGGAGCATATCGCGTCCTGGTTCAAACGTTTCGATTCCGGCGAAACGTCGTCGGTTGAATTAGTTTCGTTCCGGAAATCGGATTTTGGTTCTTATCAGCCGACGACGACTGTCATGCTGCCGATCGCGCGGGAAGAAACGCCGTCCGCGGCGCAGTCGGTTTCAGACGCGGATTGGCCGCCGCCGCTGATCGAAGGGGACCCGGCGGAAATGATCGAGGAGCTGCGGCGCCATGTCGCGATGACGCAGTTTTACGCCTGCCTTTTAGAATCGATCGCGGCGGAAAATCAGGCGCGATTCCGTCTGTTGGAAGAGGCGAAAGAAAATACGGCGTCCCTGATCGAGGAACTAAAGATTCAGGCTCAGCTGGAACGCCGCCAAGCGACGACGCAGCAGATCCAGGAATTAGCGGTCAGCGCCGGTCTGGTTCGCTGACCCGACGCTGACCGTTCCATTTTTCGCGTAGCTTCTTTTATTTTTCTTAGGCCCGCTTTCCGTCCGCTTATTTTCGAACCAGGTTTTCAAGGCTGTCTTCCGTGACCATGGCTTCGAGAATCCGCGTCGTCAGCGCTTTCGGCCGTTCGATCGGTTTATTTACGGCTCGCGCCCAAACGATATGGCAAGTGAACCCCATCAATCGGCTCAGACCGAATAAAACGGTATAAAAATTGGCGTGAGTTAAGCCGAAATGATGGAAGAGTACGCCGGTCAGCGCGTCGACGTTCGGCCATGGATTTTTGACTTTTCCGGTCCGTTTCAGGAGTTCGGGCGCGACTTTAAAAACGATATCGGCGGTTTGAAAGTACGGGTCGTCCGTGACAGTGAACTTCCCGTATTTATATTCGACCGAAAAGCGCGGATCGATATTTCTCAGCACGGCGTGGCCGTATCCGGGGATGACCCGTCCGGAATCGAGCGTTGAATTCAGGTAGTCGAGCGCCTGCTCTTCCGTCGGCACGCCGCCGAACACGTTGACCATATCCTGGATAAACTTGAAACATTCCTGATTGGCGAGACCGTGAAGCGGACCGGCTAATCCGTTTAATCCGGCGGAACAGGCTAGGTAAATATCCGATAAGGCCGAGCCGACGAGATGCGCGGTATGAGCCGAGACGTTGGCGTTTTCATGATCTGCGAGCAGGATTAAGGACATTCGGATCAGATCGTAAACTTTCGGTTCGTCTAACCCGATCATGTGCGCAAAGTTGGCGGCGTAATCAAGGTTCGGATCCGGATCGATATGCTGATGACCGCGGTATTTTTTGTTGTAAATATAGGCGCAGATTTCCGGCGCGCGCGCGATCAGATCCATACTGTCGTCAAGCATCGGCAGCCAAAAGTCTTTCTTATCCATCCCTTCCGCGTACTGAGCGGCGAATTTTGACGTCGACGACATGGCCAGGATTCCGGCGGAAAACATCGCCATCGCCGAGGCGTCGTCCGGAAAAGCGTCGATAACGTCAAAGACAACTTTCGGAACCTCGGCCCGGCCGCGCCATTCGTCTTCGATCGCGACGGCTTTCGCCGCTGTCGGAAGCTCTCCGGTCATTAACAGGTAATACAATCCGCCCACGTAAGGAAAGCTGCAGTTTTCTGGATTGGGGAGCAGTTTGATGCATTCCTCGATCGTATATCCCTGGTAGCGAACGCCTTTTTCGGGATCAACGTAGGAAATATCGCTGACTTGAATCGGGACGCCGCGGATTCCCGAGTAAATCTGATCGACGGTAACGGTCGAAATGACGAAATCGCCGTATTCCTGCTTAAGGCGATTGACGCGTTCGCGCCAGACTTGAATTTTGTCGCTGATTTTATTCTCGAGCAGCATTTCTAATTTCCTCCTCTGATTTCTTGTGACTTAGCGCGGACGGACGGACCCCGATAGCCCGGTTTGCGTTTCTAAGCGCTGTCGGACTTGGAGAAGCGCGTCGATTATTTCATTCAGCCGATTCGGATCGGACAAGCGGCTCGTCGGGCCGGATACGGAAATAGATCCGATGGGGCGTCCCGACGGATCCATGACGGGGATCGCTACGCCGGACGCGTCCGCCATCCATTCGCCATGGCTTAGCGCGTAACCGACCGTGCGGACCGTTTCCAACTGGTTTTCTAAGCGTGTTAAGTTGATCTCCGTCTGCGCGCGCGACTGGGCGTTGCGAACGATCCGTTCGATTTCATCTTTGGGAAGGTAAGCTAAAATAGCGCGTCCGCCCGATCCGGTATGCAGTTCGAGCGGTTGGCCGATCGCTTCGACGATTCTGACGCTGCGGTTGCTTTCGAGCCGGTTGATACAAACGCGCCGGTCTTCTTCGAGACTGTAGAGCGAGATCGTTTCGTCGGTTTGCCGCAGGAGCGACTGCATGTACGGCAGGGCGAGTTCGTTGAGCGACGAATTCGCGCGGTAGGACCCGGCCCAATGAAGCACGCGCCCGGAGAGTCGGTATTGTTTCGAGATCGGGTCGCGGTTGAGGACGCCTTCGTCGCGCAGCATGGATAGAATCCTTCCGCAGGTACTCGGCGAAAGATCCATCAGGCGCGCCATTTCGCGAACGCCTAATTCAGGTTTTTTTACGGAAAAATTATCGAGAACGGAGAAAATCCTTTTTACGTATGTATGCTCCATGAAGGCTCCCGCTGTATCATGTTATGGGATAGCGTGTTATTGAATGATACGCCTTTAATTATAGACATTTTAGCGATTTAGCGCAAGGCTAATTTCTTGCAATTTTACGCTTATTTTCGAGACAGGGAAAATGCGGCGTTTCCGGTAAAACAAAAAAACGGCGTTTAACTACGCCGTTTTTTGGAAATTCGAAATAGAATGATTAGCCTAAGATATAACCGAGGACGTTCATTGCCATACATACGCACAGGATTGCGACGACGACCATGACGATCGCGCCAACGATCCATAACCAAGCTTTATTTCCGGAGCCGGGGGAAACCTGTTTGCCGAGAATCGACATATTTACTTGCGAAGCCTGTTCCGGAACTTTATAGCTGATTCGTTCAGGGTTCGGTTGGTAGTTGGGAATGGATGCGAATCCTTTCGATGTCTTTTCGTCCACGCCCAAATTTTCAAGAACGTCAGCCTCCGGGATCGGGTTTTCGCTGCGGTCGTTCATGATCTCGAGCATTCCGCGTCCGGCTTCGGTTGGGTCGATTGGACCGTTTTCGCCGTAAACGAGCTTCGGGTCGAAGCGTTCCGGATCAATATACCCGTCCCAAGGTCCATGCTTTTCCTGCTTCATCGTCGTAATAATTCCGGCGATTTGCGCTGCCTCGGCTGGAGAATGAGTCAATCGCGCGCCGACGTATGATGTAATACAGGTATCGCCGCGGCCGGTGCGTCCGTCGAGGGAGCGCGGCGTGAACGGTCCGCGGTAGAACTCTCCGCCCGCGTAAACGAGAACGCCGTCGCTTTGGGTCAGGATGATTTCTTTCGGACCGTATCCGGCGAGGATGCGCGCCGCTTCTTCGAGATCGGTCTGTCCGGTAATATGTTCGGCTTCGGCGCGATCAACTTTCAGGTATGTGACGTGTTTTAAGCCTTCGACCATGTCGGGCCA
Organism: Flexilinea sp.; assembly: GCA_029983925.1. GTDB lineage: Bacteria > Chloroflexota > Anaerolineae > Anaerolineales > Anaerolineaceae > Flexilinea. The sequence continues at coordinate 17,449 of JASBYO010000043.1, read as the reverse complement.
CGGGCGGAAATTCAGTTCTTTCCCTTCGGGGACGCGGACGAAGCCTTGAACGTCGAGCGCGATCGGAGCTCGTTTCGATAGTTCGATCAGCGTCGGCAACGTTATTTCGCCGGCGATAATCGGCGTGATCATAATTACTTTCGCGGACAGATCCCGCGGGATCGAATCGAGCGGAATTTCGCCGGCGAAGCCGTTGAGCCGGCAGATGCGCCGTTCCATATCGGCGGATTTATAAATATTGACGCAGCCGGACGACTCTTCGCCGATCTGGGTCGTTATATCGATTCCTAAATCCAGAAGTTCGTCTAAATAGTGGAAATCTTTTTCGGCGCCGCGCGTAAATACGCCGACGTTCAGCCCGAGTCGCCGCAAGACGGGCGCGCCGTAATAAACAGCGCCGCCGGGACTTTCCCGTTCAACGTCGTCAACGATTAAAACGTCTTTGGCGAAATGCCCGAACATGAGTACATCGTAAAAATTTTTCATAATCACCTTTTTCTGTATATTGTCGTCCGTCGTTTGTCTTCGATCCGATCCGATGAAAGCGGGCGGATCAACCTTCATTGATGATTCCGCCATCCTCCGGATCCGGATTTTGGCCGTTATCGGGATCTTCGGTTGCGATCGGCTCATCGGTTGCCGGGACGGGCGGCGTATCGGTTGGAACCGGTATCGGCGTTTCGGTCGCCGGGGGCTGTGCGAGCGCGGTTTCGGTCTGAATGATAGATTGCTGCGTTTGAGCGATGGATTGCTGCTGCGCTTGCAGTGTCGCGGCGGCCTGGGTTGCAGCAATCGCCTGGGTCACGGCGGTATTCGGCGTCGACGTCGCGGTCGGGTTCAAAACGCCCATCACGTAGCAATTCAAGCGCTGCGGAAAGCTGACCTGACAGAACGTGTCGCAGCCCTGACCCTGCTGAATCGAGCGCTGCGGGTCGCTGCACATATATTCGAAATGCCCCATCGGCGTTCCGGTCCGCGTCACCGTTATTGACGGCGTGATCGTTCCGGATTGCGGAATGGTTCCTGAATCGCCGACGACGACGGTAAACGAGAGCGGTAAAATGACGGCGTTCCATGGGTCAATGAAATTGAAATTCTGCGTGTAAGTGCCTTTATCTTTCGGCGCGACCATATGGAACGTTATCGTACCGGACGCTCCGGACGCGACGTTCCCGCTCATCGGCGCGGAATCGGTCGCCGACATTTTCGTACCGCCGGTATGGACGGCCTTAAATGCGTTTGTCCAAACGGTCGTTCCTGCGTTTTTCAATGTAAAGGTCAAAGTGAAAGATTGACTGACGCGGGCAGTCTGGTTATTTCCCGGAACCATGGTTACGAGCTGAGCTTTGTTTCCGGATGCGACGCCCGGTTTGACGGCTTGAGCGACGGTCGGCTGAGCCGTTGCGGTCGCCTGCGGGTAACGGAGCTGGGTCGGAAGTACGCGAACGGTCGGTTCCATGACTTCTGTCGGCGGAATGACTTCCGTGGGAATTTCGGTCGGCGGCATCGCCAATGCGGTCGACGTTTGGTTCAGCATCTCGGCGAAAGCGACTTCCGTTTCGCGCAGCTGAACCTCCCCCGGCGTATTCGTGCATCCGGATAGTAAGATCGAAAAGGCGAACATTCCGATCAAAATTTTTCTAAGATTTATTTTTTTCAACATTCGAGACCTCCTAACTCAAGTCGCTAAGGCATAATATGAACGCCATAAGAATAACAGTTTTTTCCGGCTTTCTGCATCATGTAGGCGTTATTTCGGCAATATTCGTCGCATCCCGATTGCTGGATATTGGATCGATTCGGATCGGAACACATCCAGTCGAGCGTGTTCGGCGTAGCGGTCGCCGTCCCGCCGGGAGCGCTGGTAATAAACGTTTTGTCGCCGACGATCGCGTTGTAATAAATATAAAAGAAGGCGACGCCGTCAGGGCGCGCGAATTTCCATTCGGACTGATGCGTTCCGTATTCGTTCGGCGCGGTTGCCGGGATATTGAGCGTCATGGTTGCACCCGGCGGTGTGACCGTGTCGATATGGACGCTGTTTTGATTGGCGATTTGGGCGCCGTTCTGATAAGAAAAGGTGTATTTCCCCGACCATGTCGCCGTCCCGATATTTTTCAGCGAAATTGTCCAGGTGAATTGCTGTCCGGGCAGGAACTGGTTCGGCGACGGCCCGATCGAAACGACCTCGGCTTTATATGGGTTTTCGACGGCGGGAATCTCAGTCGGCGGAAGCGCCGCTTCTTGCGTTGGCGGGAGTTGGATTTCGAGCGTCGGTAAAACCATCGGCGCGGCCGTCGGTTCCGACGTCTCGGTCGGAAGCGCGGTTTCGGTTGGCGCCGGCGTCGGCGAATAGGCCGCCGCGGTAAGCGTCAATTCCGCCGATATCGTCGCCGCGGCCTGCGTATAGATCTGACTATGATTCGGTTGGTTGCTGCATCCGTCGAACGCGATCGTCAGCGTCGCGATCAGAAGCGCCGCCAATCCGGTTTTGTGGCGATGCATAAATCCTCCTTAAACGTCTTCCTGCCGGTTAATTATAGTCTAAGTTAATAACGTCTTAAATGTCTGGAAGGTTTCCGTTGTTTTGTCGCGTATTTTATGAGAAGGCTGTTTCTAAGCCGGGAACGGGTAAATTTACCCGACGCGCCGCGCGTCGGGACGGTCGGAAATCTAAACGCGCCGGCTTTGAGCTGTTTTATATTGAGCCGTTTTATAAGGAAGAGAGGAATTTTCACCGGAAAATTCCTCTCTTCCGCGCTGTCAACCCCTGTTTTATTGCGGTGTATGCGATGGATATGGGGCCGCTTGAGGTAATCAGCATAATACTTTGGCGATTTTCCAAAGCGGCTCCTCGAATTCTGACTTTGAGGATACCTTTCCGAATAAGATCCGTTTAGATTCTCGTCAGCGAGCGGTACTTGATACGGTGAGGCGTATCGGCGGCGATGCCGAGCCGCGCTTTACGGTCGGCTTCATACTGCGTATAGTTCCCGTCGAAAAAGATGACCGAACTATCGTCCTCGAACGCCAGGATATGCGTCGCGATCCGGTCCAGGAACCAACGGTCGTGCGAAATGACGAGCGCGCAGCCGGCGAAATTTTCAAGCCCTTCTTCAAGCGCGCGGATCGTATTGACGTCGAGGTCGTTCGTCGGTTCGTCAAGGAGTAAAACGTTGGCTTCCGACGTCAGCATTTGAGCCAGTTGGACGCGGTTCCTTTCTCCGCCGGAGAGCGTTCCGACTTTTTTCTGCTGATCCGTACCGCTGAAATTAAAGCGCGAGACGTAAGCGCGCGAATTGACTTTCCGGTCGCCGATCTTGATATCGTCCGCGCCGCCGGAAATCGTCTCCCAGATATTCTTTTCCGGATCGAGCGATTCGCGGCTCTGATTCATGTACCCGAGCTTGACGGTATCGCCGATCCGAATCGTTCCGCCGTCGGCCTTTTCCTCGCCGACGATAAGACGGAAAAGCGTCGTTTTCCCCGCGCCGTTCGGCCCGATAATCCCGATGACGCCGCCGGGCGGAAGATTGAAGGTAACGTTATCCAGGACGATCCGGTTCCCGTAAACTTTTCGGACGTCGTTCATTTCGATTACGAGGTTCCCCAAGCGCGGACCGGGCGGAATGAAAAGCTGAAGTTCTTCAGCCCGTTTCACCGTATCTTCGCTCAATAATTTTTCATAAGCGCTGATACGCGCTTTGGATTTGCTGTGCTGCCCTTTCGGCGACATGCGAATCCATTCCAGCTCGCGTTCGAGCGTGCGCTGACGCTGGCTTTCGCCTTTTTCTTCGATCGCAAGGCGCGCTTTCTTCTGTTCAAGCCATGAAGAATAGTTGCCCTGGTACGGGATGCCCTGCCCGCGGTCCAGTTCGAGGATCCAACCGGCGACATGATCGAGGAAATAGCGGTCATGGGTGACGGCGATGACCGTTCCCGGATACTGCTGAAGATGGCGTTCGAGCCAGGCGACGGCTTCGGCGTCGAGATGGTTCGTCGGTTCGTCGAGGAGGAGAATATCCGGCCGTTTCAGGAGCAGCCGGCACAGCGCGACGCGGCGTTTTTCTCCGCCGGACAGGACGGAAACGTTCGTATCGCCAGGCGGGCAGCGCAGGGCGTCCATCGCCATTTCGAGCCGGGCGTCGATATCCCAGGCGTCGAGGGTATCGATTTTCTCTTGAACGTTTCCCTGACGCTGGATCAATTTATCCATTTCCTCGTCCGTCATCGGTTCGGCGAATTTTGCGCTGATCTCTTCAAATTCTTTGAGCAGGTCGATCGCTTCCTGGACGCCTTCTTCGACGACTTCGCGGACGGTTTTCTTGCTGTCGACGAGCGGCTCCTGTTCCAGGTAACCGATCGTATAACCGGGGGATAAAATCGTTTCGCCGATAAAATCTTTATCGACGCCCGCGAGAATTTTTAAAAGGGACGACTTACCCGATCCGTTCAGCCCGAGAACGCCGATTTTCGCGCCGTAAAAATAGGATAAATAAATATCCTTTAAAACGAATTTCTGACCGTAGTTTTTTGAAACGCCGATCATGGAATAAATGACTTTATTCGGATCCTGTGCCATGAGGATGACTAACCTCCGTCTTTCTTGATTTTCATGCCGATATTCTTGAAATAATTAATGACGGCGTCTACGCGGTCGCCTTGAATTTCTACAACGCCGTTTTTTTCGCTTCCGCCGCTTCCGAGTTTCTTTTTAAGCGCGGCGGCGTGGCGTTTGGTTTCGTCGGAAGCGCCGGGAATGTTGCGGATGACTGTGACGGTTTTTCCGCCGCGTCCCTGTTTCTCGCGGCGTACGCGGATAACGTCGTCCTTCCGCTGCGCAGCATCGGTACCGGATGTTTTTGTGCAGGCGCAGTCGGATAGCGGCATCCCGCAATTCGGACAATGCCGCCCTGAAGCTGTACTGAAGACGGTGACGCTGGTTTTATTCATGATGAAATGATTATAGCATTTGTGAGCGCAAAAACTTCGCGGTTATCGTTAAAATGGACTCATGCGAAAGAGCGTCTCTCAACGAATTCTCCGCTTTTTGCGTCTCGTCGTTTTTTATATCTGTCTGCTTGGCTTATACCTGCCCGCCGCCGCGGCAGATCTGCCGGCCGCCGGACGGGAAGAACGGATCTTCGGCGTTACGGTGGATGATTCCTGGTACGGCGAGGTTGAAACGGATGCGATTGTCGAGGCGCTGCGGACGATGCCGGTCAGGCCGGCGGTCCGGATCGTCATGGCAAACGAATTGCAGGCTTCGGAATATCGCGAGCTCTTTTCGGCGATTTCCGCCGTCGCGACCGTCATGGCGGCTCCGGTCGATTCCTATTACATGAGCGCGTATATGGACGTCGGTTCTTATCTGGACCGGTTCCGCGCGGCGTATGAATATCTTTCCCCGTATGTCGATATATGGGAAATCGGAAACGAGATCAACGGCGTCGACTGGATTCTTCAGGATCCGTCTCTGATCGTCGCGAAAGTCCTGGCGGCGAACGACTATATCAGGGAGCAGGGCGGCCAAACGGCGCTGACGGTCTATTATACCGATCCCGCCGATCAGGACCTGTTTTACTGGCTGGAGCGTCATGTCCCGGCGCGATTGGCCGAAAACGTTGATTTCGCGTTCGTTAGTTATTATGAGGACGACAACGACGGTTACGCGCCGGATTGGGAAGCGGTATTCGGCGCGATGGCGCGTTTTTTCCCAAACTCGAAAATCGGAATCGGCGAATGCGGAAATACGGCGGCTGACGCGACCGATTGGACCAAAATCGCAATGGCGGCATCGTATTACGGTATGGAACGATTCTGCGACCGTTTTGTCGGCGGTTTTTTCTGGTGGAATTGGGTTCAGGACTGCGTCCCGCATCAGGGGAACCCGGTATTCGCCGCGATCAATTCCGTTATCGCGCAATCCGTGATCGCGGACGCGGAGCAGCCTCCGCGGGACTGACGGTAAAAATACCGGCGCCGGTATCATGAAAGGATTACCGGCGCCGATTGTCTCGCGTAAGACGAATTCTATCGTCACTTCAGTTTCAAAACAGCCTCGCTCATCCCGAGAAATTTCTACGGAATCATCCAGCCGTATTCCCGGACGACGGCGTTGAAGGTATCGCGGACATCGCTGGGCAGCTCGGTCGTCGGCGCGTTCCCGTCTGACTCAAAGACTCGTCCGAGCAGGCGAACCTTGTAACGGAGAGCGTCGCGATCAAGGACCAGGAACCCGTTATTGTCGCTGTCTTCAAAATCGGCTTCCGTCGCGAAGAGCGTCAGTTTATCCTTATACGGCGCGCTCGTCCAAGGGCAGAACGTCTCGCAGTTTCCGCACTCGTTGCACATATAGTCGATGTGAATAATCTGCGGCATGTCGATTCCGGGGACGGTTACCGCCACATTGGCGCGATTCGGGCAGACCTCAGTGCAGATTTCGCAAATCGTCGAACAGGAAAGGCAGCGCGTCTGTTCATGGGCCGCTTTCTCCGGGTGGTTAAGGATGCCGCGTTTCGCGTAAAGCGAGGCGGGATTATCCGGAACCGGCCTGAATTTCCGTTCCCTGACGTCGAGGATCGCGTTCGCGACAACGATCGCGTCGGCTTCGGCTTCGACGATCGTCGCCGGTCCCATGCGTCCATCGCCGCAAAGATAAACGCCTTCGACCGACGTTTCGTAGCTGTTCTTGTTGAACGTCGGAACGCCTTTTTCGTTGACGGCGATTCCGTTGGCTTTATAAAAATCGGTCGGAACTTTTTCGCCGATGGCCGCGATAATACTGTCGCAGGGGATCGTGACCGTCTTTCCGGTATCGACGAAGGAGCGCCGCCCCGATTCGTCGTATTCGCCGAGTTCCATCTGCTTGCACAGCAGTTCGCCGTTTTCCCATTTGACCGGGGCGAGGAGTTCTCTGATGATCACGCCGTCTTCGAGCGCGTATCGGATCTCGACCGAATCAGCCGGCATGTATCGCATCGTACGGCGGTAAACAAGCGTTACGTCATCGACGCCGCGCGTTCGTTTCGCCGCGCGGGCGGTATCCATCGCGGTATTTCCGCCGCCGATTACGACGACTTTCTTTCCGAGATCGACTTTCGCTTCTTTTTTATTAAATTCGTCAAGGAATTCAATCGCGTTCCAAACCTCGATCCCGTCGATTTTGATGTTGCTCAATTTCGAAGCTCCGACGGCAAGCACGACGGCGTCGAATCCCTCGGCGCGCAGCGCGGCGACGTCGCTTATTTCGCGTCCGGTTACGATTTTCACGCCCAGTTTTTCGATAAAAGCGACGTCTTTTCGGATCGTCTCGGCGTCAATTCGGAAATCGGGAATGACATGATGGACAATTCCGCCCAGCGCGTCGGTTTTTTCATATAAGGTTACGGCGACGCCGGCGCGGGCCAAGTAGAACGCGGCCGCAATTCCGCCCGGGCCGCCGCCGACGACGGCGACGCGTTTATCCGATTTCCCGGTCGGTTTCAGGTTGGCGAGGACTTCTTTATACGCATGTTCGGCGGAATCGAGTTTCGTTTGGCGAATTTGGACCGACGATTCGTAAAGATTTCGGACGCAGCCGCTCTGGCAAGGATGCGCGCAGATCGTCCCGGTCATAAACGGGAGCGCGTTCCGATCCATAATTACGTTCAGCGATTCGGCGTATTTGCCTTCGCTGTTCAAGCGGATATAAGTCGGGATATCCTGATGAATCGGGCAGCCTTCCTGACAGCCGGCGACGTAGCAGTCGATTAACGGAACTTTCTTCCCGTTTTTCCGCGCAGGCGGCATCTTGATCGATTTTCGGTAGTTTTTATCGTTCGGAGCCGACTCCGCCAGCTCGTTCAGCGCGCTGACGTCAATCTTTGTAAACGGCGTTTTCACGGCGGACAGCGACAGGTCGGCTAATTGGATTGACCGCGCGTATCCGCCCGGTTTCAGCATCGTCGTCGCGATCGTTACCGGCCAAATTCCGCAGCCCACGATCTTCTCGATATTGAAGCGATCGACGCCGCCGGAATAAGAAATTCGCAGCGTTCCGTCAAACTCGGTCGATAATTTCGCCGCCAGCGAAATTGAAAGCGCGAACAGCGAACGTCCGGACATGTACATTTCGTTGCCGGGCAGTTCGCCGGCTTTAATATCGACCGGGAATGTGTTCGTGATCTTGACGCCGAATTGGAGCTTTTTCGATTCGCAAAGGGCTTTCAAACGCTTAAGCATCGGGATCGCGTCCGCCCATTGCAGGTCGTGTTCGAAGTGGTGCGTTCCGAAAGCGATGTAGTCGTAGCCCATTTTATTGAGCGTCGCGCGCGCGAAATCGTAGCCGAGGAGCGTCGGGTTGCATTTAATAAACGTATGCAGCCCTTTTTCTTCAATCAGATAGGTGGCGATCCGTTCGATTTCCTGAGGCGGACAGCCGTGAAGCGTCGATAGCGTCGCCGAGTTGCAGATTTTTGCCGGGATGGCGCGGATATCGGCCTCGGTAACTTTTTTAAATTTCGGCAGGAACGCGATCGCGGCTTGGATTGCCGTTTTGAAGGCGTCGGATGACGAGGCGTCCATCATCGTGTCGATGTAGGTGTTGATTTTTTCGGATTTAATTCCGGCGAGGTCATAACCGACGCTCATGTTGAATTGGAACCCGTCCGCGGCGCCCAATTCGAGTTCGATCGCCAGCAGATGCAGCATGACCCAGGCGTTGATATATTCATGCGTCGCGTTCGGAACGGTCAGTTCCGTCGACCATTCGACGTTATATCCTTCGTCATGCGCGTTGATACAAGGTTTGCTGACCGGGAGATCCTCGCCGTCAATAATTTGAACGGTTTTGACTTCAAAAAAGCGGCTTCCGGTCAGGTAAGAAGCGATGATATTTTGCGATAATTGGGTGTGGGGACCGGCGGCTGGGCCTAACGGCGTTTCCAGCTTACGTCCGAAAATTTCCAACGTTTTCCGATCGGCCGCTTTGTAAAAGCGGTGCTGACCGAAAATCGTTTTCCTGTTTTCGTATTCGCCGAATACCCATTCAAGTAACTGTGCAAACGGCATACAAGTCATTCTGTCACTCATGTTTATTCTCCCTTGTTTCTTTAGCGTGAACCGGCATCTCCCGAACTCAAATTGCGAAGATCCGTCTTGACGTTTCGTTTCGATAAATCTCGCTTAATTTTCGCCCGTTACTATCTTTTAGTTTACCCATTTTACAGTTGTTTGACAATTATTCCGGCGCGTCAAAAATCATAAATTTCAGCCGGACAAATGTAACATTTTATCGTGAAAAGATTCTTTAAGATTCCGCCCGTCAATAGAAATAATATAAAGAAGATCTTGATTATGAAATTACGGACGGCATAACGGCTGAAATTAATTCGGCGATGCTTCAGGGGCGGGCGATTCAGCTCGATGACTTAGACTTTCGACTGCTATAAGTTTATGATGGATATCACTATTTACCGATGACGCTGTTGTGACAAAAGTGCTTCCTGAAATCGCGTTCTTTCATGATATAAACAATGAAACGAACAGTTCAAACGGCATAATTTAGCGACGACGAGGGGATCTTGATGAAATCATTTTCATTGTTTTCGTTAACAGGAAGAAAAGCGATCGTAAGCGGCGGGACGCGCGGTTTAGGTTACGCCATGGCGGAAGGATTAATGGAAGCGGGCGCCGAAACCGTTATTTTCGGGACGAATTCGCGCGTTTTCGAAGTCGCGGAAGATTTTAATCGCCGAGGCTTTGTCTGCCATGGGGTAATCGTTGATTTAGCGGACCGCGACGATCGGGAACGGCGATTTTTCGACGCGTTGACGCTGCTGGGACGGAAAATCGATATTCTCGTCAATTCGGCCGGCATGCAGCGGCGGCATCCGAGCGAGGAGTTCCCGATGAGCGATTGGGATCAGGTTCTCGAAGTTAATCTGACCGCGCCGTTTCATCTCTGTCAAATGGCGGGCAGGGAGATGTTGAAAGCCGGATACGGGAAGATTATCAACTTATCTTCTATGAACGGATTTTTCGGCGGTTCAACGATTCCGGCTTACGCCGCGAGCAAAGGCGGGATCAATCAAATGACGAAAACGTTGTGCAACGATTGGGCCGGACGCGGAATTACGGTGAACGCGATCGCGCCGGGTTATATGGAAACGGAGATGAACGCGGCTTTGATGGATCCCGAAAACCCGCGCAACGCCGAAATTACGAAACGCATCCCCGCGCGTCGTTGGGGGCGTCCGGAGGATTTGAAAGGAATTTGCGTTTTTCTCGCGTCGGAGGCTTCGGCGTACGTTAACGGAGCGATTATTCCGGTTGACGGCGGATATTTAGCGAAGTCTTAGTGTTTGTGGTCGTGACGGCCGGAATCCTTGGCCGTCTTAGAATATAAAAAAGGAGAAAAGATGAAAAGAATTTTGAGTGTTGTGTTGGTTTTTGCGATGTTGGCCGGTTTTTTCGCGACGGTTTCGACTGCAGCGGCGCAGGAAGCTCCGACGGGGAAACGATTGGCGCTGGTCGTTAAGTTTCTCGGAAACCCGATGTTTATGCATCTGAAAGAAGTTATGGAAGAAGAAGTTAAAGCTTCCGGGAATACTTTGGATACGTTCGACGCCGCGAACGACGCGCAGAAGGAAGCGAATATTTTCGCCGATCTGATTACGAATAAATACGACGGGATTTTTATCGCGGCGGTAGACTATGTCGCGTCGGCAACGTTGATCGATCAGGCGAACGAAGCCGGTATCCCGCTGGCGATCGTCGACAGCGCTGTCGTCGGTTTTGAAAACGCGACCTTCAGCGTTATGTCGGATAACGTGACCGCCGGGGCGTTAGCGATGGAAGCTTTGGCCGAGTATATGAATTATGAAGGAAAGATGGTCATTTTCGAGAATCGCATGTCTTACGCCGTTTCGCAGCGCTCGATCGGCCGCGACAACGTCCTCCGCAAATACCGCAATATCGAAGTGGTTAATTCAATGAATTCGCCGTCCTCGATCGACGCCGCGATGTTCGCGATGGATAACTTCCTTCAGGCCGATCCGGATATCAAGGGCGCCTGGGGCGGTAACGATCTCTGCGCCCAGGGGTTCGTCGCGGCGGCGAAGAGCGCCGGCCGCGAAGCGGGCGATATCGGGATCGTCGGCATCGACGGCTCCGTCGACAGTATCGCGCTGATCAAAGAGGGTTGGCAGACGGCGACCTCCGCGCAGTCTTTCGGCGCGATCGCGCGCAAATCGGTTGAAATGATGAATATCGTTTTAGCCGGCGGCGAACTCGAAGAACGCGACATCCTGATTCCGGTTGATCTGGTCGACGCCAGCAACGTTGAAGAGTACGTATTCGATTGATTTGATTTATAACGCATGAAAAGAGGTTAACCTCCCTTGAAGATACAGGGAGGTTAACCTTAGCGATTCGGGCGGCTGCGCCGTTCCCGGAACGGATCGGTCGGCCGCTGCGGGATTCAATTGGTCCGATTTCGTAAGGACTCCGAAAACTCAACAGCGTTTAGCAGAGGGAAACGATGACTGACGAATATGTTTTAGAGATGATCGGTATTGATAAAAGCTTTGGGGGAATTCATGCCTTACGAGGGTTCAATTTTAATTGCAAATCCGGAGAGGTCCATGTTTTGATGGGCGAAAACGGCGCGGGCAAGTCGACGCTCCTGAATATCCTCGGCGGGATTTATCTCGCGGACGCCGGAGAGATTCGAATTCATGGAAAAGCGGTCCGTATCGCCAATCCGATCGTCGCCAGAGACAACGGAATCGCGATTATTCATCAGGAATTGAGCGTATGCAAAAACATGACCGTTGCGGAGAATATCTACCGCGGCGCTTTCCCGACGAAGCCTCCGTTCGATTTTATCGATTATGACAGGATGTACTACGACGCATTGGCGTTAATCGACGGCATGCAGTTAAATCTGGATCCTGACGCGCGGGTTGGGAAACTTTCAATCGCGCAGCAGCAGATGGTCGAGATCGCCAGCGCGATTTCGAAGAACGCCGATATTGTGGTCATGGATGAGCCGACGGCGTCGTTAACGCGTCATGAAGTCGAATCCTTATTTCAAATTATCGAGAATCTGCTGCGGGAAAATCGAACGATTATCTACGTTTCGCATCGTATGGAAGAAACGTTCCGAATCGGCCATCGGGTCACCGTCATGCGCGACGGAACGTACGTCGGAACGAAAAAGACGTCCGAAACGACGACCGACGAATTGGTCGCGATGATGGTCGGGCGCGATATTAAAGACGCTTACGGAACGCGTTCTTTTACCCGGACCGCTGAAAAATCGCTTGAGGTTCGGAATTTCACGAATGAGAAATTGAAGAATGTCAGCTTTGATTTATACAAGGGCGAGATTTTAGGATTTTCCGGCCTGGTCGGCGCGGGAAGGACGGAGCTGGCGCGCGCGATTTTCGGGCTTGATCCGATTATGGCGGGAACGATTAAGGTTCATGGGAAGGAGGTCGTTATCCGCAATCCGGACGACGCGATTCGTCATAAAATCGGGCTCGTTCCGGAAGATCGTAAAGGAGCCGGGTTGGTGTTGAACCAGTCGATTTCGTTCAATCTGACGATTTGCGTCTTGCGCAGTTTTATTCGCGGAATTGACGTCGACACGAAGAAAGAACTGGAGATAGTCGATAAGTATAAAGATATTCTCAGTATCAAATCGTCCGGCCCTGATCAGAAATGCCGCGAGCTTTCGGGCGGGAATCAGCAAAAAGTCGTTTTATCCAAATGGATGGCGACCGAACCGGAAATTCTGATCCTTGACGAGCCGACGCGCGGGATCGACGTCGGCGCGAAAAAGGAAATTTACGATCTTATCAACCGCTTATCGGCTCAAGGTATGGCGATCCTGTTTATCTCTTCCGATCTGCCGGAGATTATTCATCTTTCGCACCGCGCGATCGTCATGAGCGACGGCGCGATCATGGCCGAATTAGACGCTCAGGAAGAAGAATTAACGCAAATAAAAATCATGAATTACGCAATCGGAAGAGAGGAATACGATGGTTAAGAATATCCCTACGCCCAGAAAACGAACGCATCCTTTCATTAAAACGATTCGGAGTTATTTAGGTCCGATTCTGATTTTATTGATCCTGTTTATTATCTTGACCGTTAAATCGCCGAACTTCCTGACGTTGGGGAATATTACGAATATCCTTCAGCAGGTCAGTATTTACGGCCTGCTGTCCATCGGGCTGACATATATTATCCTGATCGGAAACGTTGATCTCTCGATCGGCTCGACGGTTGCGTTCGCGGGCTGTTTGAGCGTGACGCTGCTGTCGGTACTGAATCTGAATTTGTACCTTTCGCTGTTTTTGACGCTGCTGGCCTGCGCTCTGATCGGTTTGTTTAATGGCGCGTGCCTGGCGTATACGAAGCTGCCGCCGTTTATCGTGACGCTGGCGACGCAGATGATTGTCCGCGGCATGGCGTATATTATTACCGACGGATTCCCGGTCGCTTCGACGAGCAAGGCTTTTAACCAGATCGGCAGCGGACGTTGGACGATTCCGGTTAATGATACGCTGAAGATCCAGGTCCCGTATTCGGTCGCTTTTCTTTTCGTCGCTTTTCTCGTTTTCGGGATTGTCCTGAGCAAGACGAAATTCGGACGTTATATTTACGCCGTCGGCGGAAATCAGGAAGCGGCGATCCATTCGGGGATTAATGTCAAAAAAGTCCGTATCGTCGTCTTCGTGATCGCGGCGACGTTGGCCGGCTGCGGCGGGATTATTTTAGCCGCGCGGATGGGGTCCGGTCAGCCCGCGAACGTCGGTCTCGGGTATGAAGGCGAGGCGATCGCGGCTTCAGTTTTAGGCGGCGTCAGTTTCGGCGGCGGTATCGGAACGATCGGCTGCACGATTATCGGAACGCTGATTATGGGCGTGATTAATAACGGTTTGAATATGCTGCGCTTCGAATATTTTTATCAGCTGATCGTGAAAGGGTCGATTATTCTGTTCTCGGTTTATTTTGACTCGATTAAGGACCAGCTTCCGCGATGGAGAGGTACTCTGTTCGGGAAGAAAGAGGCGTAAATATCCTTCTCTAATATCGTACCTTGAAAGCGATCGGGAGCCGGTCAGCGCGCAGCGAATATGGCGGAGCGCGCCAGATGAAACTCCCGATCCTTTGCCGGGCGCGCCAGGATGTCCCGGCGTTCCCGGTAAGAGGCCCGGCTCAGTTCCGCTCCATCAATTCGCGATATAGTTCGACGGCTTTCAAGCCTTCATTGATGGATACCGACTCGTTCTCTTTATGCGCCAGTTCCAGGTCGCCGGGCCCGATAATCAGCGTTTCCATGCCCGCCGTCCGCAGTTTCGATGCGTCGGTCGTCCCGCTGAAAATGACTTCCTTGACCGGGATGTTGATCTTTATCAGCGTATCTGCCGTCGACTGTCTGAAAGCGCTCTCCGGCGGGGTTTTCCAGCCGTATCTCCGGTCGGTAATTTGAACCTGATAGCGAATTCCGGAGCGCTCCGGAATTTCGGCTTTCAAGATAGCGTCCATGCGGTCCCAGATATCCTCGCAGCGATGGTCGGCGGCAAGCCGCGCGTCAATAATCATCTCCAGATCGTCCGGCACGACGCAGGGATCCTTTTCTGCGCGAATGGCTAAACACTGCCAAAAGGAGCTGCCGAACTTCTCATCGCGGTAAACGGAAAAATCTTCTTTTTCCATGGCCTTGATAAGATTTGCCGCGGTGTGAATGACGTTGCCCGTACGGTGCAGCGAGCCGTGACCGGTCTGACCGCGCAGCACGATTTTTCCGTAGGTTCTGCCCCTGCCTTCGACACAAAGTTCAAGCCCGGTGGGCTCGCAGACGACGAGGCGGCTGATCTCTTTGATCCAGGGTTCCTGTAAAAAGCGGGCAGACCCTTGCATATCGGCTTCTTCGTCGCAGGTTATCAGCAGATAGATGTCATGATCGGGGATTTCGCCGCCGGCGGCGATCTGTTCCGCTTTTAACTTGAACGCTATCATGGCGGCGGTCAGACCGCCTTTCATGTCCGTGCTTCCCCTCCCGTAGAGATAGCCGTCCTTCTCTGTGGGTCGGAAAGGGTCGGTCTTCCAAAGATACCGTTCCTCCTGGCCTACCGGGACCGTATCCATATGCCCGGTAAAGGCTAACGCTTGCCCCCGTTCCTTTCCTCGCAGGATAAAGTAGAGATTGCCGCGCATCGGCGCTATTTCAAGACAGCCGCCTTCAATGGGCGCTCCGCAGTCCTGATAAGCTGTCAGACTGCAGCGACCGCGCGCGTCCAAGTTTATACGGAAGCCGAAAAAGCGCGCAATTGCCCGCATCGCTTCCCATTCTTTTCCGGGCGGATTGCTGCTGTCTATTGAAACCAGTTCGCACAGCAGATCCATATAACGGTTCCGAATTGTAGTTTGATCTGTCATTAAAGAATATCCTCCTGCGCAGGCTCCGACAAATCCGGCAGCCTCTCGTTTTAATTGCTATGCTGCGGCGCGTAGATTTTTCCTACCAGCCAGTTGCCGAAACTTCTCGGCAGTAAGCGGTACAGAAGGTAAAGCAGAAAATAATTTGCGCCCAGCGTCGTAAGGGGGCGGGGACGACGGCGGGATACGGCCATGCGGTAAAGCTTTTCCGCGACCTGTTCCGGCCTTGCCCCTTGCCGCTCATCTTTTTCCATTCGGGCGAGAGACGCCGCTTCCGCCTGATATACGGTTGAAGCGGTTTTTTCTCTGGCCTCTGTAAATCCAGTGCGAATATCTCCGGGAATCAGCGCCGAGCAGCTGATTCCGAAAGGACGCAGTTCATTATCGAGGGAAAGGCAGAGGCTGTTCAAAGCAGCCTTGCTCGCGGCGTAAAAAGATTGAAAAGGAATGGCGATCTCTCCGGCTAACGACGAGGTGATAAGAATTCGTCCGCGACCGGCTTTGCGCATATGAGGCAGGACAGCCTGGATCAGGTGGATCGCGCCGAAGAGGTTCACGTCGAACTGTTTGCGAACCGCCGCCTCGGAGCATTCCTCAAAAGCGCCTGAAATGCCGAAGCCGGCGTTTGATAAAAGCACGTCCACGCGGCCTTCCAGTTCTATCAGAAGTTCCACGGCCGCGAAAACTTCATCACGCTTGGACACATCCGCCCGTAGATGGCGAATGCCTTCCCTGTCTGCGCCGCTGCGGGAGAGCTCGTATACCGTGTGGCCGCCCATTACAAAACGCTCCGCGGCCGCTTTGCCGATTCCGCTCGATCCGCCGCTGATAAGCACGATCATCTGCTGTTCCTCTTTTCCCTTTATTCTCATTTTGCTGCCGTAATCATATCAAGGCGCATCGGACTTTTTTTATTTATCTGAAGCATAAATATATTATAAAGAAGGCCTTACAATCTGATCGGATTTTCTCACGCTTTATTCTAAATGCATTCGCCATTTTTCCGTTTCGCTTTGCGTATCGGACTATGAATCGGATCGTTATCTTCGATATCGTAATTTCGACGCGCTGTTTCCCCGTGTCTTTTTTTGTGCTTCGATAGGAATCGCTTCACCGGTGCGCCTGAATCAGGGCGATAACGCCGAGCCCGGCCAGGAGCGCCGTAAAGGACGCGAGCGCGGCGGCGCGGATCAGACGGACGCATCTTCGGATATCGGCGTCGGCCGGCGCTCGTCCCGATTCGTTCAACGTATAACTTCCGGCTTTTTCGAGCCGCACGCCTAAAATCCCGGCTGCGGCCGCCATCGTCCATCCGGCGTTCGGACTTTCGGTTTTTCGCCGATCGGATCGGAGGAGCGCGAACCCGTCATGAAAATTTCCTCCTGTAAGCAGGCTGGACAGACAGAGCAGACCAGCGGCGATTCGCGCCGGTATCAGATTCAGCAAGTCGTCGATCCGCGCGGCGGTCTTGCCGATTTGTTCCCATTTTTCGTTTCGGTACCCGATCATCGCATCGGCAGTGTTGATAAAGCGGTAAACCCAGGCGGCGGGCAATCCGGCGAGCGCAAAATAGAAGATCGGGGCGAAGAAACTGTCGGTCAGGTTTTCGGCGAGCGATTCGATCACACAGGATGCGATTTCGGTTTCGCTCAATTCGGACGTGTCCCGGCTGACCAGGTGCCAGGCGGTTAATCGGCGCGCTTCGGAAAGATCTCCGGCGGAAAGCGCGCGCTCGATTTCGTTCGCAGCGTTTATCAGACCGCGGATCGTAAACATCGGTTTCAGCAAAAGCGCGGATAGGAGAACCGTCCAAATCTCCGGCAGTCCGCGCAGCAGGATGTCCGCCCGGCGCGAAACGCCGGCGGCGAATATCGCGCCGCCGACCGTTAACGCGAATCCTGCAATGAAACGCGGGATTTTTCGCTCGACCGGGATTTTAAGCGCCTGGTCGGAAAAAAAGCCGATCCATTTTCCCATCCACCCGACCGGATGAAGCGCGGTCGGCGGTTCGGGC
>JASBYO010000042.1 GCA_029983925.1 Flexilinea sp. | reverse complement strand
CGCAAACGTCGTGGCTCGGGTCGAGCCGGAAATCAAAGAACGCGCCGAGGAAATTTTGGAGCGGCTCGGCATTCCTGTATCGACCGCGATCAACATGTTCTATCGGCAGATCATCCAAAAACGAGGACTCCCGTTCCGCCCGAGCGTCATGCCCCAGAGGCCGCTCTCACGCGAGGAAATGACGGATGAGGAATTTGAGGCGCGGATGGTGGAGAGTTTCCGCCAGATTGAGAATGGTCAAACGGAATTGGCAGCGGATGTATTTGATCGAATCATTCAAAGATTAAAATCGGCGTCCTATGAATAAGTATGACATTCATTTGTCAAATCATGTGAAGAAGGCGATTGACCAAATTGTCGATTATATCGCTTTCGTGCTTATGAATCCGCAAGCGGCAATTCGTTTGGCTGAAGAACTCAGGGATGAGATTCATTCCCTCGAGCGGATGCCTTCCAGATTTGCGATCGTCGATAAGGAAAAATGGCGTACTCGACACATTCGACGGATGATTGTCAAGAATTATTATGTGCATTATAGAATTGACGAGGAGCAAAATATCGTATTTGTTGTTGATGTTATTTCAATACGAAGAGACAAATCTGTTTTGTCTGAGATAATTTGACTATCGTGGAAAAATTGATTCAATTCATTTCTGTTGCTGGTGACGATGGTAGGCGTGAAAGATCGGCCTAACGCGGATATGATAAAATGCAGAGGATAAAAGAACGTTTTATCGCGGGTCTCCGATCCACAGCTTACGCGCCAGAAAGAGCTTTTCACAATGACAAATCCGGAAATTTCGGTCATTATCCCATTTTTGAACGAGGCTGAGAATCTGCCCGAGCTGATCGCGGCGCTCGAAGCGTTCGCGCCGAGCCTGGACGCGCCGTTCGAGGTCGTCTTCGTCGACGACGGTTCGACGGACGATTCGATATCGCTTTTAGAACGGACGCGTTTCCGTAATTTCAGCGCTCAGATCGTCAAACTTTCGCGAAACTACGGTTCCCATCCGGCGGTTCGAGCCGGATTCAGCGCCGCGAAAGCGCCGAACTGCGTTTGGCTTGGCGCCGATCTTCAGGAACCGCTCGAAATTATCCGCCTCGGCTACGAAAAGATCCGGGACGGGTATGACCTCGTCTGCGTCCAGAAGCGGTCGGTCAAGGTATCGGCCTCGGAAGGCGCGTTTTCGCGTCTTTATTCGAAGCTGATCCGCCGATACGCGATCGCCGATTACCCGGAACAGGGCGTCAATACGATTTTCTTCAACGAAAAAATTAAAATGCAGCTCAATCGGAACCCGGAAGCGAATTCCAGCGTTGTGCTGCAGTGCCTGAGCCTGGGGTTCCGTCAGACGGTTATCAACGTCGATTACGCCGAACGGAAACGCGGCGTATCGAAATGGTCCTTTGCGAAGAAGGTTAAGCTGATGATCGATTCGTTCGTCGCGTTTTCTTATTTCCCGATTCGAATGGTCTCGGTTACGGGTTTTCTTTTCGCGCTGATCGGCGGGCTTGTCGCGCTTTACGTCGTAATCGTCAAGCTCAGCGGGATCGCGGAAGTCACGCTCGGCTGGCCGTCGCTGCTGTCGATTCTGATGATCGGGTTCGGGCTGACGAATATTTCGCTCGGAATTATCGCCGAGTATCTTTGGCGGACGCTCGACGCGTCCCGAAACCGTCCGCCGTATCTGATCGATTTTATAAAAGACTTGGATGATTAAGAGGGTTCATGTTAAAAATTGCGCATGTCGGATATGGCTATTGGGGGACGAACGTCGTTCGGAATATCGCGGCGTCGGCGAAAACGGATTTACGCGCGATTATCGACGTCCGCGCCGAGCGGGTCGAGGCGGCGCGGAAAGCGTATCCGGCCGTTCCCATGATCGGGACGGACGTTCGCGCCGTTTTAGAAGATCCGGCGATCGAAGCCGTCGCGCTGGCGATTCAGACCGAACCCGCGTTTGAATTAGCCCGGGCGGTTCTCAACGCCGGGAAACATCTTTTTATCGAGAAACCGTTGGCGGAGAACGGCGAAAAGGCGGCGATTTTAGCCGAGCTGTCTGAAAAAACAGGACGCGTGCTGCATATTGATCATCTGATGCTTTTCCATCCGATTATCCGGCGGATCAAGGAACTTTACGATTCGGGCGAGTTGGGAAAACTGATTTACGTCGACGTTTCGCGGATGAACTTAGGGCCGATCCGAAAAGACGTGAACGCCATGCTCGATCTGGCGGTTCATGACCTGGCGGTTATCGATTATATTTCCGACGGCGCTTTCCCGTATCATGTCGAAGCGATCGGAGAGACGCACTACGGCAGCCAGGAAACGCTGACGTATCTGACGCTGAAATACCCGTCTTTCCTGGCGCATATCAAGTCGAGCTGGATCTCGCCGATTAAGGAACGGCGGACGATTATCGGCTGCGAAAAGAAGATGGTCATCTTTGACGATATGAAGACGGTCGATAAGCTGACAATTTACGATCAGGGGATCGTCGAGACCGGCGAAGAATACGGCGCGTACGAATATAAAGCCCGAACGGGCGATATTACGATTCCGTATATTCAGCAGCGGGACGCGCTGCGCAGCAGCATTGAGCATTTTGCGGATTGCGTCGCGGCGGGGCGCGAATCGATCGCCGACGGGCGTCAGGGCGTCAAGATCGCAAAAATTTTAGACGAAGCGCGGCGAAAATTAGACGCGACGCGCGCTTAACCGAGGATCGTCATGAAAAAACAGATTCCGATTATGAAGCCGTATTTTGACGATCGCGAAGCGGCCGCGGTCGCTGAAGCGTTAAAAAGCGGCTGGGTCGCGCAAGGCCCGCGCGTCGCCGAGTTTGAGCGGCTGGTCGCCGCGCATGAGGGCGTCGGTTACGGCGTGGCGACGACGAGCTGTACGACGGCGCTGCACTTACTGACGGTTACGGCCGGGTTCGGCGTCGGGGACGACGTCCTCGTTCCGTCGTTTACGTTCGTCGCGACCCCGAATTCGGTCGAATATACCGGCGCGCGCGCGGTTCTGGCCGACGTCGATCCGGCGACGTTCAACCTTTCGGTCCCGTGGCTCGAATCGTTTCTTGCCGAGAATTACGCTGCCGGAGACGACGGCTATTATCATCGTCGGGACGGGAACCGCTTAGCGGGAATCGTTCCGGTTAATTTATTCGGGCTTTGCGCCGAACTTCCGGCGATCAACCGTATCGCAGCGCAGTACGGCATGAAGGTTATTGAAGACAGCGCCTGCGCGTTCGGCGCGATGATCGACGGGACGCACGAAGGCGGGTTCGGCAATCCGTCGGCGCTGAGTTTCCATCCGCGCAAGTCGATCACGACGGGGGAAGGGGGCATGATCCTGACCGATTCGGAGGAGTTCGCCGGCCGGCTCCGCGTTCTCCGGTCGCATGCGGCGTCGCTTTCCGAGACGCAGCGCCATCGCGCGAAAGGCTACCTTCTTCCGGAATTTGACGAAATCGGCTTCAATTACCGCATGACCGATCTTCAGGCGGCGGTCGGTATCGCGCAGATGGAAAAAATCGATTTGATTACCGCCGCGCGCCGCCGTTTAGCGGGACGGTACGACCGGTTGCTGGCGGAGCGCGTTCCCTGGCTGATCGCGCCGTATGTTCCCGCCGGATATACGCATGTATATCAGACGTACTGCTGCCGGATTCGTTTGGAAGCGCTGGGATTGAAATCGATTGAGGAAGGGAACCGTTTCCGGAACGCGGTCATGGATCTTCTTGAAACGAACGGCATTGCGACGCGTCAGGGTACGCACGCGACGCATACGCTCGGAACGTATCGCGGCCGTTACGGCTATGCGGCTTACGATCTGCCCGGCGCGTATGAATCGGATCGGCTTTCGATCGCGCTGCCGCTGTACGTCGAGCTGACGGACGAGGATCAGGATCGGGTCATCGATGAGCTGATCCGCTCGGCGGCGGTTCGGCGGAGTTGAATTTCAGGTTCAGGTCAGGAAATAGGGGTTTCAGATTCATGGCGGACATCAAAGGAAAGAACGTATTGATTACCGGGGGCGCGGGGTTTATCGGCTCCCATTTGGCGGATTTGCTTCTTGAACGCGGCGCGGGAAAAGTCGTTATCGTCGATAATTACTTCCTCGGCAAGCCGGAAAATAACCGTTTCGCGCAGGAGAATTTCGAGAATTTCAAGATTTATCGCGACGACGCGCGCGATTTCGGGACGATGCAGGCGATTGTTGCCGGCGAGTCGATCGAAGTCGTATTCAATCTGGCGACGATCGCGCTGAATTATTCGTTCTTCAATCCGTATACGGCGTACAAGGTTAACGTCGATATTGCCGAAACGCTGCTGCGGCTGCTTAAGGACGGCGCGTATCAAACGCTGATTCATTCTTCATCGTCCGAAGCCTACGGAACGGCGCGTTATTCGCCGATGGACGAGGCGCACCCGCTGAATCCGACGACGCCATACGCGGCGGGAAAAGCGGCGGCCGATTTAATGATCCTGTCGTTTTATCAGGTTTATGGATTGGATATATCGATTCTGCGCCCGTTTAATAATTACGGTCCGCGTCAGAACGATTTGGCGTTGGCGGCGATTATCCCGCTGACGGCGCGGCGGATATTGAACGGAGAAGCGCCGATTTTGGAAGGAACCGGGCTGCAGACGCGCGATTTTATTTTCGTAAAGGACACGGCGCGGGCTTTCCTGACGACCTACGAGCGCGAAGCGGCGCGCGGCGAAATTATTAATGTCGGTTCGGGACGCGAAATCTCGATGAAAGATCTCGTCGGGGCGATCGCGCGTTATTTCGATTATTCCGGTCCGATCGATTACCGTCCGGCGCGGCCGGCGGACGTCCAGCGTCTTTGCGCGTCGGCGGAGTTGGCGAAAACGCTGATCGGGTTCGAACCGGAATATGATTTTGAGCGCGGCTTAAAAGAAACGCTCGACTGGTACAAGGAAAAATATCTTTAGTTTTTCGGTTGACGAATTGCGCAAGATGATGGAAAGCTGCGGATCATAGCCCTTGTGGCGGAAGCGATTCGACCGCTGAAATACTGTTTTCAAAAAGATAGGATTTCCGCGCGAGATGCGTCGCAGAGAGTAAATGAATTCAATCCGGAGGAAGTATATACCGAAATGAAGTGGTGTGTTTTTTCCGACGCGCATGGCAACGCGGCATTTCTGAACGCGGTCATGACGCATTGGCAAACGAAAGGATATGACGGATATATTTTTCTCGGCGACGCGGTCGGTTATTTCCCTGATTGGCGCACTGTTATCGAGCGGCTGACGGCGCTGAACTGCCGCTGTTTACTCGGGAACCACGATGCGATGGCGTTGGGATTGCTGCCGATCGACGCGGCGAAGGACGCCGTTTACCGCTTGAACGCGGTTCGGGCCGGACTAAGCGCTGAACAGCGCGCGTTTCTCGGCGGAAATCAACCCTGCTTATCGTTGACGCTGGGTTCCTGCCGCTGCCTTTTCGTTCACGGCACGCCGGAAGATTCGCTGACCGGATACGGCTACGAGAATACGGCGGCGGCCGGTTGGAATCAGCCGGATATTGATTTCCTGTTCATGGGGCAGACTCATTGCCCGTGGGTGCGGCGCAACGATCATACGACCGTCGTCAACGTCGGTTCGGTCGGGCTGCCGCGCGATATCGGAAACGCGCCGTCCTGGGCGGTTTTTGACGATCGGACGGGAACGGCGGAGATTGAACGGCTGCGCTTGAATTTGATTGATGCGTTTCCCGAACCGCCGGATGTCCATGCGTCGGTTTGGGATTGTTTAAGTCGGAAAGGGGAAGCGGAAATAAGATGAACCGAGGAGAAATTCGCGTTTTAGTGACGGGCGTCGGCGGCGGCGGGAACGGCGAACAGCTGATTAAGGCGCTGCGCATGGCGAAGAGGCGTTACCGAATATTCGGCGCGGATATAACGCCGCTTTCAAAAGGTCTTTTTCTGGCCGACGAACGGATTATCCTGCCGCCGGCGGCCGCTCCGGAATATCTTGACGAATTGCTGCGCGTCTGCCGGGAGAATCGGATCGACGCGCTTTTTACCGGATCGGAACCGGAGCTGAAACGGATCAGCGCGGTTCAGGACGAGATTCGCGCGGCGGGCGTCTTCCTGCCGATGAATCCGGCTTCCGTGATCGAAATTTGTATGGATAAGGCGAAGACGATGGCGTTTTTAGCCGAAAACGGGTTTTCCTTTCCGGAAACGGTCGCGATCCGATCGGTTCCCGATCTGGAAAAAGTCGAAACGTACCCGGCCGTGCTGAAGCCGTCGGTGGGCGGCGGCGGATCGGCGAACACGTTTATCGCTCAGAGCCCCGACGAGCTGCGCCTGTTCGGAGAGTGGATGCTGCGGATATATCCTGAATTTATCGTTCAGCGGTATATCGGCAACGCTGATTGCGAATATACGGTCGGCGTCCTGTGCGATATGGAAGGCGGGCTGATCAATTCGATCGCGGTCAAAAAGAATATTCTGTCGGCGCTGAGCTGCCGGATGAAAATAAAAAGCCGCTTCAGCGACGAGTTATTGGTTATCAGCAACGGGATTACGCAAGGCGCGATCGGCCGTTATCCCGAAGTCACGCGCGCGTGCGAGGAAATCGCGCTGCGGTTAGGGACGCGTTCGGCGATCAATATTCAGCTGCGTTTCGTCGACGGGAAGGCGTACGTTTTCGAGATCAATCCGCGCTATTCGGGAACGTCGTCGTTCCGCGCCATGGTCGGATATAACGAGCCGGACATCCTGATTCGGAAATACCTGCTCGGCGAGACGATCGCGCCGCGTTTCCTGTACCGGGAAGGCGTGATCCTGCGCGGACTGGACGAAGTTTTCGTTCCGGCCGAGCCGCTCTCGGAGGCGGCCTGATGACGGCGAAAAAGGCTTATCTAACGATGGATACCGATTGGGCGTCGGATGAAGTTCTGGCGTTCGCGCTGGATTGGTTCGAAGCGGAAGCGATCCCGGTTACGATTTTTATTACCCATGATACGCCGCTGTTGGCGCGGATGCGCGCGAATCCGATCTTTCGCTTGGGGATTCATCCGAATTTTTACCCGCTCCTGAACGCGAAACCGGACCGCGGCGATTATCGCGAAACGATCGCGGCGTTGAAGACGCTGGTTCCCGAAGCGGCCGTCGCCCGGTCGCATGGACTTGTCGACGCCGGGCTGATCCTGAACGAGTTTAAGGCGCAGGGGATCAAAGGCGATTCGAACCTCTTCCTGCCGTTCAGTTCGGGGATTTCGCCGAAACCGTTCCGTCACTATACCGGGCTGAGACGGCTGCCGTATTTTTATGAGGACGACGCGTACTGTTTGGAAGCGGTAAAGGCGTCTCCTGAAGATCATCTGCGTCTCGATCCGTCGGGACTGAAAATCTTTAATTTCCATCCGATTCACCTGTTCTTGAACACGGAATCGACGGCGCGGTACGATTCGTCGCGCGCCGTTCACGGCGATTTCGCGAAACTTTCCGACTGGGTGAATTTATCGGCGGATGAAGGCGCGTTCGCTTTTATAAAGCGTTTATCGACGGCGGCGCGCGAAATGAAAATCGAATGGGATTGGATTGAAACGTTATGCGATTGAGCGAAATTAAACGGGATGACTGGACGGTTCTTCGCGACGGCGAATTCTCGTCCCTTGGTTTGGCGGGTTCAGCCTCCGGTCAGCCGATTCTGACGTTCGCCGGCGACGAGAAATACTTGCGGCGCGCGGCCGCGAATCCGGACGTCAGCGCGGTTCTGATTCCGCCGGCGTTGGCGGCGTCGCCGCTTCTGAACCGACGTCCGCTCGGCGCGGCGGTCTGCGCGAATCTGCGCCGCGATTTTTTTGAGACGCATAACCGTCTGGCAGAATCGTACCCGGATCGTTAC
Organism: Flexilinea sp.; assembly: GCA_029983925.1. Taxonomy (GTDB): domain Bacteria; phylum Chloroflexota; class Anaerolineae; order Anaerolineales; family Anaerolineaceae; genus Flexilinea. The sequence goes on along the minus strand of JASBYO010000042.1, from coordinate 13,494 downwards.
CTGCGGCCGGCGTTCGAACCGCGGATCGATCCGTCGGCGCGAATTTCGCCGTTGGCGGAGATCGGTACGGCGAATATCGAAATCGGCGCGAACGTCGTAATCGAAGCGTTCGTTTCGATTAAGGAAAATACGCGGATCGGGGCGGGAGCGATGATTCGTACCGGGACCATTCTGGGCGGGACCGGATTGGAATTCATGCGTATCGGCGCGGACGGGATTTTGCCGGTTCTCCATTGCGGCTGGCTGACGATCGAGGAAAAGGTTGAAATTCAATATAATTGCTGCGTTTCGCGTTCGCTTTTCCCATGGCACGAGACGCGGATCGGGGCCGAGACGAAAATCGAAAGTCTGGTTCATGTCGCGCATGGCGTAACGATCGGCGCGCGCGGGCTGATCGCGGCCGGCGCGGTAATCGGCGGCTCCGCGCAGCTCGGAAATGACGTTTGGATCGGACCGAACGCGACCGTTTCTTCGGAAGTTCGCGTCGGCGACGGCGCGCGCGTCAGTTTAGGCGCGGTCGCGGCCGGACGCGTTAAGGACGGCGAAACGGTCAGCGGGAATTTCGCGATTCCGCATGAGAAATTCCTCAAAGATCAGCTCGGACGGATGTTAGGGTAACGGAGAACGCGGTTATCGCCGATATTTTTTATCGTATGAAGTTCATGGAGCGCCGAAGGAGCGGGATTCGGAAAATCCTGTCGGAAGCTTGCGAAACTTTCGGGCTATACGGACGCGTTCAGACCGCGGTTCCGCTCAGCGGTCGGTTATTCTTCGGCAACGCCGGGAAACGTTAATTGCCCGTCTCGGCCACGGTCCGGCTTGGCCGGCGACCAAGATATGAGCCGGGATCGAAATCATGCGTCTCAGAGCGACGCGATTCTTGATTTCTGCGCCGTGGAACGGATGAAAGCGCGAAATCTCGGATCGTCTCGGATATCTTAATTCAGCCTGCTTTACGCGCCGTTTTCTGAACCCGTTGCCGGCGTCTGGAAAGCTGCGGATGACGAATCCGGAGAAGCTGACGAGCCGCTGTCGGAAATATTACCGCGCGCGGCAGTTCCTTTGCGCCGCGGCGCGCCTGCCGCGTATTCTTACCCCTTGATCCGGAGCGGAACGCCGGCGACCATGAAACAGGCGGTTTTGGCGCGCTGGACGATTTTCTGATTGATCCGTCCGAGCATGTCGCGGTACAGCCGCCCGAGCGGATAAGCGGGGATAATTCCCAGCCCAACCTCGTTAGAGACGAGGACAAAGGTCGTTTCGGGCTTAGCCGCGATAATCTTAAACAGTTTTTCCAACTCCGGATACAGGATCGATTTCGCGTATTCTTCGGAGGCGATTTCCGGCAGCGTGATCACAATATTCGACGTCCAAACCGAGACGCAGTCCAGGATCACGCCGTTATAAGTCGCCTCGTTCAATTTGTTCTCCATCTTGTCAAAAGTACGCGAATATGCTTCGAGCGTATCCCAGCAGGATGGCCGGCGGGCTCTATGAGCCTCGATTCGGCGGCGCATCTCGTCGTCCAGGATTTGCGCCGTCGCGACGTAGAGAACGCGGTCGCCGGTAGCTTTAACGAGCGCTTCGGAATAACGGCTTTTGCCGCTGCGCGCGCCGCCGAAAACGAAATGCAGATTATCGTATTGTTGAATGTCGGTCATGAAAACTCCTCAGCAGGTCCATAGACGAGACGAAATCCGTCTCGTTGAAGATTTCGAGCGTGACGACGCCTCGATAGTTTTGACGGAGAAGCTCCTGCCAAATTAATTGTACCTGATTCTTGGGCTGTGCGGTCAGGCTGCGGTGATCGCGGTCGGCGACGCCGTGAAGATGGACGACGCTCGTAACCGGAAGACGCTCGCGCAAGTATGGGACCGGGTCGCGGCGCCGGAGCCACAAATGGCCGATATCGACGCAGTTGGACGCGCCGAAGCGGCGGATCACTTCGTCGTTCCATTCGCCGGGATACGATTCGAGATTCTCGATCGCTAATTTTTTTCGATCCGGAAGCGCCGGCGCGATCTTTTCGAGCGCGTTAAGGCAGTTTTCGACCAGCGCCTCGGACGGCTCGCGTTCCGCCAAGCCGATTTGGTGCGAATCGAGATGAGCGACGTAGGCGATCGGGCCGAGCCGTTCCGTCGCGCCGATCGTCTTCAGCGCTTTTTCGATCGAGACGTCGGCGCGTTCGTCCGCGCGGGTAAACTTCAGGTCGAGCGGCAGGTGAACCGTATAGGTCAGCCCATTATCGCCGGCGATCCGATTCAATTCGTTAACGAGCGCCGGAGACGGCAGGTTGCTGTAATCTTCGACGTCGAATAAGACGAGCTCGATATCGTCGACTTTATCGGCGAGATAGCGGACGTTGGGGAGGATATCGTCGGGAATGATATACGAGGTCGTCCCCAGCCGGAACGGCAGCTCCGGAAATCCGGTTAACGTCATATTGCGGACAGGAACGAAACCGCCGGCAGTTCGCTGATAAAAAATTCAGGCGTGATCTTGAGGATCATGAGTACGGCAACTTCGGAAAGTTCAATCGCCGCGCCTAAAACGTCGCCGTTGATTCCGCCGATATATCGGCGGGCAGTTTTACCGAGCCATCCCGGAAGTTTTATCAGTATGAAAATTCGGAGAACCCACAGGATGAGACGGATAACTTCGATCAGTCCCTGGCGCAGTCCCATACCGGCGAACCCACGATAATAGGCGAGTCCGCTCCAGCGGACATCTGAAAACAGGATCCAGAGAAGCGCCAGTCCCGGCAGGATCGCGCCGTACGAAATGGCTTTCGGATGCAGTTCATTTTTGAGCCGCGCCGCCATGCCGTTCGGATTGACGACCGGTTCGTCTTGAACGATTTTGAGCGCGGCCCAACGGGCGTAGGCGGCGGCAAAGAGCAGAACTGACATCTGAAAATATTCTATCAATCGTATTTTAAGAAAGATGAAGACAATAGCGCCGAGGATCGCGTACGTCCCGTGATGAACGTCTTTCATGATTTCCAGCCGACGTTCAGGAGGACCGGCGTAGAAGAAGCCGTCGAATACGTCCATCAATCCGTCAAAATGCAGTCCGCCGGTCAGGAGCATCCAAGCGGCGACGGCAATCGCGCCGCCCGCGTTGAACAGATTGAAATAATAGGTAAAAAACAGGACGCAGATTAAGCAAAGTCCGATTACGCCGCCGACGAGCGGGTAGAAAACGGTCGCCAGCCGGCGGTTCAGCGGCGTATCGTCGCCGGGTTTCAGCCGAACCGGAATCCGCGTCAGGAAGCGCAGCGCGAGTTTAAACGCGGCGAGCGCGTTCGCGCGCGGCGGCGGAACCGGATAGGGATAGAGATTTTGAGGCGGGTACGGGTTGAAATTGGGTTGATTCGGTCGGTTCATGTCGCTTGGCTCCGCGCGTTTCCTGCGCATGATGTTTATTTCGTTCGCGGCGTCAGCTGGACCAGATTGAAATCGAAGCCCATCTCGTGAAACGCAGCGATTTTTTCGGGACGGATAACGACGAACGCTTCCCGATAATTCGCGCGGCGCAGCGTGTCAAACGCAGAAATCAAGCCTGTTTTTGCGTCGAATTCAAGCGGTCCGAGTTCATCGACGATCAGGACATCGGTTTCGGTGACCTTTCCGAGGGTTTCGTTTGCCCAGCGGAAAACCTCCGCGTCGATTGTCCATTTTCCTAAAGCTGTTCCTAAATCCGGGAATCCGGGCCCGTTTCCGGCCGTCTTTCTTTCTTTCGTCTCGACGTCGATCAGGTCGAAGCCGTCCTTCGTTCCGTCCGCGGAAAAGCGTCCGGGCTGAAGAATTCCGGCGCAGCGCAGACCGCGCCCGCGTCGGTTACGGATCATATCGCCGCAGAGCGTCGTCTTCCCGACGCCGCGTTCGCCGCTCAGGACGATGATTTTTTTGGGGAACGTCAAATCTTCTCTCGTCATATTAAAGATTATACGTTTATTTTTGCGATTGCGCTGAAATTCGCGGGTTGATTTTGTTTAGGGCTTTATCTAATACGGCTCGATAATCCGCTGAATCGTCCACCAGCGGTTCCAGTACAGCAGGAGCAGGGTCAGAAAGGGGACTAGAAAATTCAGCCCGGAAACAGGCTCGTTAAATCCGGATACGAAGAAGGCGACGATCCAGGGCGCGATCAGAAAAAGACCGCCGTACGCCAGCGTCAGATACGGCCCGGTTCGCCGCGGCCAACGCAGCAGCGCTTTATCGATCGCGTAAAAAAGCGGAACCCAAAGCAGGTACAGATTTTTCCCGACGTTCGGGATCCCGATCAGGAATCCGGCGCAAAGGGTCATCGCGAGAACCCATTCAAACGAGCGCTCGTCCTGCCGGGCGTTGACGATCCATTCGATCAGGATGATAAACGCGATGAAACCGGAAAACGCCCAGGCGATCCGGCCGCCGATTTCCGGCTGCCAGACTTCGATAAAAAGCGAAAAGTATATCGGATTCAGGTACTTATAGTAATAAATAATCGCGCGCAAAAACTCGATCGGCCAGTCCGGCATGAATAAAAACGAGATCAGGATCAGCAGCACAAGCACCATTCCGAACCAGGCGACGACTGCGCCGCGGCGGTTGAGCAGCGACCAGACGACGACCCATGCGATCGGCAGCAGCGTCAAGCTGAATTTCATCGTCGCGAACGCCAACATGATCCCGGCGAATTCAAAAGCGTTTTCCCGCATCGCGCCGATCGAGACGATCAGGCAGAGGACGGACAGGATCCCGATGTCCCCGTCCATCACGGCGAAAATACCGTAATAACTTAGGGTTACGGCGGCGCCGGCAAAATAAGGCGAAAAGAGTCGCGAGCGGAGGCGAAGCGCGAAGACGGTTCGGATCGCGAGAAGAATTAACGCCGCCTCGCAGACCGTCATCCAGATAATCAACGCGAGATCGAAATTGCTGATAAAAGATAGGGGCAACGTCGGAAGAATCGCGTAGAGCGGGAGCGTAAATCCGGATAAGCGGAAATCGTACGAATGCCGCAGCACAATATTTTCGAAAATTTCGGGGCTGTACGGGCTTTGGCCCTGCGCGAAGAGGACGCGCCCGGCCAGCCAGTTCGCGTAAAACCCGGCGCCGAAATCGGTTTTAGAAACGATCATAATGTTAAAGATGACGAAAGCGATCGTCAGCAGTACGATAATCGTGACGAGAGAAGGGGAAAGCCCGTAGGTTCTTTTCGGCGGCTGAATTAACATGGGTTGAATTATAACGAATCGAGCGGATCCCCGAGCGCGTTAAAGCCCTTTTTGATATACGCGGTGAACCTTCGATTTTTTTAGCCCCAATCCCTGCATTTCGCGTTGGACTTCTTTCGCGGTTTCGGACATCTGCGACCCCTCTCCGATCCGGAAACGCGGGTTGGCTTTCAGGATTTGATGAATACCGTCGAAAAGGAGTGCGTCGCCGCCCTTGATCCGGTATTCGGATAAGATCCCGACGCCGTTGATAATAATCCGATCGGTCTTCTTCATTTCGCGCAGGATATCGAATATCAGCAGCGGGTTCATCAGGCTGCCGTTGTGCCGCTGCATGGCTGCGGATATATCCGGAAAGCCTAAGATGAAGCCGATCAGTTCGTCTCCGCCGTTGACGATAAACTTGACCATCGTCGGGTCGACGAAGTTGATCACGTTTTCGATCAGGAAATCAAGATCCCGCTTCGTCAGCGGGAAATATTCCCAGTTTTTGGAAAAGGCTTTTTCGTATAAGCTCCCGATTTCTCTCGCGCGGGCTAAAATTTCTTTTCGGTTCTTGAAGGTAAAGATTTTTATTTCGCCGTGCTTTTTGACGATTTCCAGCGCGCGCGCGACTTTTTCCGGAACGACGACCGTCGGCGGTTCGAAGCCGACAGAAATAAAATCGGTAACTTTGGATAAGCCGATTTCTTCGAGGAGCGTCTGATAATAAGGGTAGTTGTACGCCGACATGTTCATCGATTGGCGCAGGTTGAAGCCTTCGACGAGGACGCCGTAACCGTCGAAAAGGGAAAGACCTTTGGGACCGATCATCTCGGTCATCCCGCGTTCGCGTCCCCAATCCATCGCGGCGTTAAACAGCGCGGCGGCAACGCCGGGATCGTAAATCGCGTCAAATAAGCAGAAGCTCATTGCTTTTTTCTTCTGATAATCGTTGAAATGCGGGTTGAGATGCGCCGCGATCCTCCCGACGACGCGGCCGTCGCGAAGCGCTAGGAAGAAGTCGGCTTCTCCGTATTCATAAAACGGATGTTTGCGGCGATTCATCATCATGGCGACGTCGTTCCGAAAGGGGGGGGACCCAATTCGGATCATTTTTATATAGGTCGAATTGAAATTGGATGAAAGCCCGGACGTCTTTTCGGTTGTTAACGTCGATCTTGCGAATCTCAATCATGCGTGGACTCCTGAAAGAACCGCTTCGGTTTGATTTTCCTCATTGTACCGTTATTCGCTAAAATCCGTAACGTTTATGTAGAAATGTTTTTATGAGAATATGGCGTAGGCGAATGGCAACGGTCGCGGGAAACGCCCGCGACCGTTATCCGAAACATCAGAATTAATATGTAAACGCGTCGGTCAGCTGCGATTTTTCGATCATGTCCCGATACGTCGGCGAATTCTTCATGAGATGAGCGTGTTTTCCCAACCCTTCGACAAGCCCGTCTTTCATGACCACGATCGTATCGGCGTTCTCGATCGATTTCATGCGGTGCGAAATGATGATAACCGTCCTTCCCTTAATCAGGGAGTTCAACGAATCCTGGATCTTCTTTTCGTTTTCGATATCGAGCGCGGCGCTGATTTCGTCTAAAAGGATAATCGGCGAATTTTTCAGGATCGCGCGTGCGATCGACAGCCGCTGCCGTTCGCCGCCGGAGAGTTTTCCGCCGTTTTCGCCGATTATCGTGTCGTATCCATCGGGAAGGTTTCCGACAAATTCGTCGCAATTTGCCAAACGCGCCGCTTTCTTGACCTCCTCGTCGCTCGCGTCCGGACGTCCGATCCGAATATTTTCGAGAACGGTGGTGTTAAAGAGGGTGACGTCCTGAAAGACGATCGAGATTTTCTTGAAGAGATCTTCCGTCGCGATGTTCTTCATGTCGCGGCCGTCGATCCGGATTTCGCCCTGGTCATAGTCGTACAGGCGCGAAGCCAGACGCAGCGCCGTCGTCTTTCCGCAGCCGGACGGGCCGACGAGCGCCGTGACTTTCCCGGCGGGAGCGGTGAAGCTGACGCCGTTGATAACGTGGTTATCGTCGTACGCGAAAGTAACGTCTTTGAATTCGATCGCGGTATCGCGGATTTCGGCGGATTCGCCGCTTTGAATCGCCGTTTCGTTAATCGATCGGATATTCTTGATGCGGCTGTCAATGTAGAGCATCTCGGCGAAGTTCATCTGGATATCGAGGATCGCTTCGCTGATCCGCGACGAGGCAAGAATATACCCGAGCAGGTAAAGGAGCGTTACGCCGTCGTTGGCATAAAGGATCGATCCGACGAAAATAGTTACGCCCAGCATCGAACGGGCGATAAACCCGGATAGCGTAACCGGAACTGCCTGCGAAAATTCGGCTCGGATATGGATTTTTTCCGAATCCTCGATTGAGGCGGCGACGTCTTTCCGAGTCGCTTCCTCGAGCCGGTAACTTTTAATTTCTTGCTGAAGCTCGATCGCCTGCTGGAATTTTTCGGCGTTTTCGCGAAGCTTGACGAAATATTTATTTGTCTCGCGGATTTGGATCGATTTCGAAAGATAGAGAAACGCGAAGCTGAGAATCGTTGGAATAATAATGCTCAGTCCCAGCGGCACGTTCCAGACCAGCAGCAGTACCGAGATCAGCACGAAAGCGATGAGATTGCTGTAGAACTTGGGAATGGCGTGACTGAGAGCGTGTTCAATATCGGTGATGTCTTTCATGATCGCCTGCGCCAAGTCGGACATATCGTGCTTGGAGAAGAACGAAAGCGGGAGCTCTTTCAACTTTTCCGCCAGGTTGATGCGCAGCGTTTTCGCTTCCGAATAAACGACCGTATAGGTATCGTTATAGTTGACGTAATATAGGACGAACATGACGAGCGCGCCGCCGCAGATCAGGATTATGAACGTTTGCAGGCTGGGCAAGCCGCCTTCAAGCAGTCCCTGCGTAAAAAGCATAATGATTATCATCGGGATCATATTTGAAGCGGCGAGAAGCGCGCCGCTGACAATCGCGCGGATAATTTCCGAAGCGCCGCTGTCGGAGAGTTGGAATCGGTTTTTTAAGTAATTGATCATGGTTCCCTTCTTTTCAGGATACGGCCCAGACGTTGGCCTGGTAATAGAGATCGACTAATTTCTTGTATTCGCCGCCGAGTTTCACCAATTCGGCATGCGATCCGCGCTCGACGATTTTTCCGGCGTCGACGACGAGTATCTCATCAACGTTCTGAATCGCGCTGAGGCGATGCGCGATCATGATCACCGTCTTGCCTTTCATCAGGTTCGCGAAGGCCTGTTGGATCTCGTATTCGTTTTCAGGATCGGCCGCGGCGGAGGCTTCGTCCAGGATGATGACGTTGGCGTCTTTTAAGATCGCGCGCGCGATTGCGATCCGCTGAATTTCCCCGCCGGATAAATGGATGCCCTGGCTGCCGATCAGCGTATTTTCCCGTTCCGGGAATTTCGCCAGTATTTCGTCGCACTGCGCCAACGAAAGGGCTTTCATGATTTCTTCTCTCGTCGCGTCCGGGCGTCCGATGCGGACGTTTTCGTAGATTGTCGTTTTGAACAGTTTCGTATTCTGGAAGACAAACGCGATATTTCGCATAACGGCTTCCTGCGAGTACGCTGTCAGCTGTTTCCCGCCGATCCGGATTTCGCCGCCGTTGAGTTTATAGAAGCCGGAAATCAGTTTCGCAATCGTCGATTTTCCGCCTCCCGAACTTCCGACGAGTGCGTATGTCCGCTTACCCGGGAGCTTGAAACTCAGGTCGTTCAAAACGTATTCGTCGTCATACTTGAACGAAACGCCGGAAAATTCGATATCGTAATGATCGAATCGGGTTTCGCTTCCGAAAACGACTTCTTCTTCGCTCATCTCGGTAATAAGATTTTCGATTTTATCGATGACGTCTCCCGCCTGAAGCTTGTACATGCCGACGTACATGACCTTCATGAAACAGTTGTAAAGCAGTCCCGAAAAGACGGTGTAGAAGATGACTTTCACGATGATTTCGCTCGTTTCCGCTCCGGTTCCGAACTTAGCGAATGCGAACGGGATCGTAAACGCAACGCCGATGTTCAGGATAACCTGAAACAATACGAACGGCATCCGGCAGCTCAAGGTATACGCGTGGGCAGTATCGCCGTATTCGATGATGGCGTTGTAAAAAGAAGTAAACGACTCGAGTCCGCCGCCGAAAATTTTAACGACGGGCATTCCGCGGACGTATTCAACCGCCTGCGCGCCCATTTTTTCTAACGACAGAGCGTATTTCCGCATGAATTGCTGATTGCCGGTTGTCAGGAAAATCAGCAGCGTACCGACGATCAGCATAATCACGAACAAAATCCCGAGCCGCCAGTCGACGCTGAACATGATCAGCGTAATCAGGATCGGCGAGAGCGCGGCGACCGTCAGGTCCGGGATCAGGTGCGCGACAATCATATGCGTTTGTTCGGTGTTGTCGTCGATCAGCTTGCGGATCCGTCCGGACTGATTACGGTCGAAAAAGGAGAAAGAGGCTTTTAAGAGGTTCTCAAGCCCGCGCTTTTTCAGGTTGCTTTCGAGGCGGAAAGCGACGATATGCGTCGCGATAAGACTGAAGAAGTAGCTTATCCCGTAAGCTAATAAAAGTCCCGCGATGACGTACGCCGCATGTTTCCCTTCCGCGGCGTTTCGGTTGACGATCAACGCGTTTAAAAATTGATAAAGATACCGGAACGTAATGAACTGAAAAACAGTCGCGACCGCGGTTAGAAAAACGGCGAAAATCGCTAAGAATTTCTTTTCCGGAACATACTTGAGGAGTTTCTTGTAAATTTCCATCTAATTCCTTCCTTTGGCTCGATAGGATGAATTCGTTAGGCAAGCCTAATCATTAGCCAATTCTAACATTCCTGAGGTTGTCGGTCAAGAATCATCGGCGGCAATTGATGCCTTGGGTATATGGATTCGAAAATTGATCCGCCTTGGATCCGGTTTGCGTGTCCGGTTGGAAAAACGACGTCCGCCGGATGGAGATCGGGTAAAATCATTTCAACATGGAACGCCGTCATGAATTAGATAGTTCTAACTGCAATCCAAGTACAATAAGGGATATCTCAAATCTGATGATGAAAGAGGCGAATGATGAAACATAATTTACTTGTTCGAAAATCAGCGTTAGCCGCAGCGGCGGCGCTGGCGTTTGTTTTGATGAGCCTGACGGGCGTTTTTGCGCTCGATGCGGACGGCGGTTTAAACGTTGCGGTTCTGAAAGGGCCGACGGCGATGGGCCTGATCGAGTTAATGGATGAGGCGGACCGCGGCGAGGAAAATTATACGGTTGAACTGCTCGGCGCGCCGGACGAGGTCGTCGCCGGTCTGGTCGGCGAAAAATACGACGCGGCCGCGATTCCCTGTAATCTGGCTTCGGTTTTATATAACCGGACGGAAGGGAAAGTCCGCCTTTCGGCGATTAATACGCTCGGCGTTTTATATATTGTCGAAACGGGCGGCTCGGTTCAGTCGATCGCCGACCTGAAGGGAAAGACGGTTTACGCGACCGGAAAAGGCGCGACGCCGGAAGTCGTGCTGCGGTACGTCTTACGGGAAAACGGGATCGATCCCGATAAAGATTTAACGATCGAGTTCAAGAGCGAGGCGACCGAAGTCGCGGCGTTGATGAAGGACGCGCCGGAATCGGTTATCGCGATGCTGCCTCAGCCGTTCGTAACGGTTGTCTCGATGCAGAACGATAAGGTCCGCGTCGCGCTTGACATGACGAAAGAATGGAACGCCGTCAGCGGCGGAAACGATCTGCTGACCGGCTGCGTCGCGATCCGTTCGGAAATCATCGAAAAGCATCCGGAAAAAGTCGATGACTTCCTTGACGACTACGAAGATTCGGTTGAGTTTGTTAGGGAGCATCCCGCGGAAGCGGCGGCGTTGATCGAAGCTTACGGTATCGTCCCGAAAGCGGCGGTCGCCCAAAAGGCTTTGCCGGGCTGCAATATTACTTATATTGAAGGGCTGCGGATGAAATCGCTGGCGGAGGCGTATCTGAACGTTCTGTTCGAGATGGATCCGAAGACGGTCGGCGGAAAACTCCCGGCGGAGGATTTCTACTATATCCACGCGGACGATTAATTCCGCCCGGCTCGCCGCGGTCATCTTCTGGATTCTTATCTGGGAGATAGCCGCGCGCGCGTTTGGAAACGATCTAATTTTAGCGTCGCCGTCCGATACGTTCGCGAAGCTGATCTCTTTACCGGGTCAGCCGCCGTTCCGGACGGCGATCTTTTTCAGCGCCTCGCGGATTATCGCCGGATTTCTGGCGGCGTTATTCGTCGGGGCGGCGTTGGCGTCGGCCGCGTCGCGCTCGCGCGGGCTGGCGGCGCTGCTCGATCCGCCGCTGCTGCTGATCCGCTCGACGCCGATCGCCAGCCTGACAATCCTGATTCTGATGTGGGTCGGGTCGCGGAATTTGTCCGTTATCGTTTCGTTCATGATGGTTCTTCCTGTCGTTTATCTGAATACGCTGGCGGGCTTGCGCGCCGTCGATCCGGGGCTAAGGGAGATGGCGGAGGTTTTCCGCTTTTCGTTCATGAAACGGCTGCGCTACCTGATCCTGCCGACCGTTTTCCCGTATTTTCGCGCCGCCGTCAGCGCCGGTTTGGGCTTCTGTTGGAAAAGCGGCGTCGCGGCGGAAGTCATCGGCATCCCGGGGAACAGTATCGGCGAGAAGCTGTATCTGGCGAAGATTTATCTGAATACGGGCGAGCTTTTCGCCTGGACGGTTGTGATTATCCTGATCAGCTATCTGTTTGAGCGGATTGTGCTGGCGCTGCTGGCTTGGGCGGAAGCGCGTCTGACCGGAACGGCGACGGAGGTATCGTGAAGGACGGGATTGAATTTTGCGGCGTGACGAAACGCTTCGGAGACGAGACCGTATTATCCGATTTTTCGCTTGCGCTGCCGTTCGGCGAGACGGTCTGCGTCATGGGGCGGAGCGGGGTCGGGAAAACGACGGTCTTCCGCCTGATTCTCGGCTTGATCCGTCCGGATCAGGGAAAAATTACGATCGCGGGCCGGGCGTCGGTCGTCGCCGTCTTTCAGGAAAACCGCCTGCTGAGTTGGCTGAGCGCGGTTGAAAACGCGGCGTTGGCGACGGACGGGCGCGAAGCGGATCGGGAACGGGCGCGCGATCTGTTGGCGCGGATGGGGCTCGACGCCGATCTGGCGCGCAAGCGGGTCAGGGAGCTTTCAGGCGGGCAGCAGCGGCGCGCGGCGATCGCGCGGGCGCTCATCGCTGACGCGGACGTCGTTCTGATGGACGAGCCGCTGAAAGGGCTGGACGACGAGACGGCGCGGCAGGTGTGCGCCGTGATCCGGGCGGAAATGCGCGGCCGGACGCTGATCTTCTCGACGCACGACCGGCGCGAAGCGGAGTGGCTCGGCGCGCGGGTGGTAGAAATTTAGGAAAGAATTTTCTGAATCGAAGTTTTTCTGTTCAGTGTTGCGGAATACATCGACCGCAGAGTGAACGGATACTGTTCATAATTTCTGTCCAGGTAAATCTTTCAGCATAACTATTTTTATTCTGGAATTTTTTCCAGGACTCTTCCAAGACAAGACTGGAAGAGATTTCGTCGAGGATTCGATGATATTCCGATAAGACTTGTTCCGTGTTCCGTTTTTTGCACGTAGCTTGAAGCGCTGCGCCTAGCATTGCCATATTTATTTCGGTGTCGATTTCTTGTAAAATACGCAGGTCGTAAAAATCCCGCATGCGCGTGTTAAATATTGTTCGAATCAAGACGGTTTCAATTTTTTCCGCCAGTATCGTCTCAAGCGGATATACATTAATTGAAATGGTCCGCTGTTCGAACATCAATTGATATTGATATGAAATTTCTGACGGTGTGATGACGTCGCCTGTTGAAAGATCGATTTTCAGCGGGATTCTAGACTTATCCAAATAAGCGATGAGCGAAATACGTATGCCTTCATATTTCGCGTCATTCATGATCGTCGAAATGTCCTTAATCTCAAAGAACACACTGTCATCGACATTGAGAGCGGCGATTTCTTCAATCATTTGTTTCGTTTGTTCGATATGAAGCGGAAGATTGCGAACTGTTGTATCCATATCCATCGTCGCTCGATTGTCTACGCCCACGATAGCGGAAATCAAAAAACCGCCTTTCAAGATGAAATTGTTTTTATATCGTGATTGAGAAATGCGCTCTAAAAACCGCTCCATTGCGTAATTGCGGAAGAGGAGCTGTGTTTTTCCGCTGTCTCCTT
>JASBYO010000041.1 GCA_029983925.1 Flexilinea sp. | reverse complement strand
AACTGACCGCTAAATCGAAAATCGGAATGTCCTGATTTTACGCTTGAATTTGACAAAAGACCGCGGATATAGTATTATTTTGCAGGTCAACGGCGAGGTAGCTCAGTGGTAGAGCAGGGGACTCATAAGCCCTTTGTCGTGGGTTCGACCCCCACCCTCGCCACTTTTTTATTTAATCGTCTTGGAAATCGGATCTGAAGCTTTGGGAATCATCTTTCAAGTCTAAAACGACACGCTTCACCGCGTCCGTTCCCTGGAAGACGCTGCGCGCGATCCGCCGGCAGGTTTCGAGCGGGAGCTGAATCGGCTCGCCGGTATTATGCGTATAATCTTCTGTTGGGAAGGATCGGAGGACAAGCGCAAATTTTCCGCTATCGGAAGAAGCTTCAGGATCGATCGCCTGCAAATCGGTCAGAACGGCGCTGACACGATTCGGAAATGGGGCGACTTTGGAGAGTTCCCGCGTCAGAATTGCGTCGGCGTCACGGAACGCTTCGATTTTTTCACGGGTAATACCGCCGAAGACGCGCAGCGCTAATCCGCTCGCGGGAAACGATGGACGGCTGATAATTTCTTCCGGAAGGCCGAGCATACGGCCTAATTTCCGGACTTCGTCCTTGAAGAGAAAGCGGAGCGGTTCAACGAGTTCTTTGAAACCGGCGTCTTTTGGAAGTTCGCGGACCGTATGCTGCGCCCGGGCCGGGCTGACTTTATTGATCCCGTCCGCAATCAGATCAGGATAAATCGTCCCTAATGCCAGTATTTTTATGCCGCCGATGCGCTCCGCTTGTTTCGCGAAGACTTTGTAAAATTGTTCTTCGATGATTTTCCGCTTTTTATCCGGGTCTCCGACGTCGGATAATTTTTTATAGAACCTTGCGCTGGCGTCGACGCGAATAATATTCAGCGATTTCCCGCGGAAGGCTCTCTCGATTTCGTCGGCCTCGTTTTTTCGCATCATTCCGTGATCGACGAGAACGCACGTCAACTGCTTCGGAACCGCGGCGGAAAGAATGGCCGCGACGACGGCGCTGTTAACGCCGCCGGAAAGTCCTAAAATGATCTTTTCTTTCCCGACCGCTTTCTTGATCGTTTTAATTTGATTTTTCAGGTAGGTATCAAGCGTAAACGATCCGTCCGCGCCGCAGATTTGGAACAGGAACCGATCTAAGATGCGCTTTCCCGGGTTGGTTTTCGCCGGATCCGGTGAAAACTGAGCTGCGTATAGCCGATTGGATTCATCCGCAAACGCAACATGTTCGCGTAAATCCGAAAAGGCGATGTCCTTAAATCCGTTGGGAATATTTTCGATTTGGACGCTGCTGTCGAAATAAACTTCCTGAACCGGTTCAAGATTTACGAAGAGCGGGCAGTCAGGGTCGATTCGGACTTCGTCCCAACCGGGTTTCGTCCTTTCTGAAAATTTTATCTTCCCTCCCAATTGGTGCGTCATGATCAGCGCGCCGTTTTCGACGGCAAGGATCGGGATCCCCAATTTATAAATATCCCGATCCGGAAGAGGGGCGTCCTTTTGGGGAATAAAAATTTCGCTTCCGGAAAGAATAATCCCGATCGGATCGATTTTCCTGATTTTTTCGGCGGCGAAGTCAATCGGTAGAATTTCCGAGAATACCGAAAAATCGCGGATCCGCCGCGCCAGCGAATCAGGCGTCCGCTCGCCGTAATTTAAGATGATAATGGGTCGTGTGTTCATGAGCGTATCACGATATGATATCGGGCTGTTCGCAGGGATCAATTTCTGAAGACGATTCCGTTTTCAGGATCCATCGATTCGACAATCGCTAAGGATTCGACGCGGTAGCCCTGATCACGGAGCGTTTTCCCGCCGTCTTGGAACCCTTTTTCGATCGCGATCCCGCAACCGACAACCGTCGCGCCGGCGGCCTCGACCATGCCGACAAGACCTTTCAGGGCTTGGCCTTGAGCCAGGAAATCATCGATAATCAGGACGCGGTCGTCCGCGTTTAAAAATTTTTTTGAAATAATGACGGTATACGTGATCCCGGACGTAAACGATTCGACCGCAGCGGAATAAACTTCGCCCTCGATATTTTTCGTTCTATTTTTCTTCGCGAAGACGGCCGGAATTCGAAACTCGCGCGCCGCCGACATCGCGATCGCGATACCGGAGGATTCGATCGTCAGAATTTTGGTGACGCCTTCATCTTTAAAAAGACGGTAAAATTCTTTCCCAAGTTCGTCCAATAACGTTACGTCAAGCTGATGGTTCAAAAAACTGTCTACTTTTAAAATATTGCAGTTGCGGACAGTGCCGTCTTTCCTGATCCGATCTTCAAGTAATTTCACTGACCCTCCAAAAATCGCATACGGTTATTTTTTTGAATTGGATACGTTTATACGGTATTGTACCAAGAATTGTGATCGCGCCCTACCGGAATGTCCGAGATGTCGTGACAGCCGGTTCCGCGGTTCGGATCTGACGGATATGTCGACGGTATGCGGTTGTTAAGCCGTCATATTGGCGGTTGATTTAATGATACGGCAATCAGAACCATGTAAAATTAGATCATTCGGTACCTAAATTTGAGCGAGAAAATATTCGGAGGTATTTACCATGATTAACCTGACTCGCGGCGTACCTGCGCCGGAATCTTATGCGCTGGATGATTTCGCGGCTTGTTTCGCGAAAGCTATGCGGGAAGACGGCCGGCGCGCCTGCGCCTATAACGCGACGCCGGGCTATGCTCCGCTGGTCGAATTATTAGCCGATCAACAGGGCGTAAAGACGGATCAGGTCCTGATCGGGAACGGTTCGCTGGAACTGTTTTATTTTCTGACCATGACCGAATTGGAACCCGGCGATAAAGTCATCGTCGAAGGACCGTCGTATGATCGGACGAATCTCCTTTTAAAACGACGCGGGGCGATTCCGGTCGAGGTTGCGCTCGAAGATGACGGCGTTGATCTGAACGCGTTGGAAGACGCGATGAAGGCGCATCAACCGAAATATTTTTACTGTATTCCCGATTTTCAGAATCCGACCGGTTCAACGCTCAGCGTTGGGAAACGGGAAGCGATCGGCGCTTTAGCGGAGAAATATAACGTCAATATTCTCGAAGATTCGCCTTATCGCAGCCTTCGCTATTTTGGCGAAGATCTTCCGCCGCTTTCTGATTTTGTCAATCCTGCCCGGGTCCTGCGCGCTTCGTCGTTTTCTAAAACGATGGCGCCCGGCTTCCGCGTCGGATACCTGATCGGAAGCGCGGCGATCCTGAGTCGGATTAAGGCTTTCGTCGGAAACTCTTATATCGGCCCGGCTTCGGTAACTCAGGCGGCCGCTTATCGGTTTTTCAAAGACGGGTATTTTGAACCGAATTTGCGTAAATTGAAGGATCTATATCGCCCGCGTCTGGTACGAACGCTCGAACTTTTGGACGAGCGATTGAGCTGCGCGGCGTATACCCGGCCTGAAGGCGGTTTCTTTATCGGCGTGACGCTTCCGGAAGGGAACCGGATGGAAACGCTTATACCGGCGGCGAAAGCGGCGGGGCTGAATATCAGCGATGGGCGCGGATTTTATCTGGATCCGAGTTTGGGCGAGCGCTTCCTGCGGATCCCGTTCTGCGGATTAAAGCCGGAAGAGCTGGAGGCGGCGTTCGACGCGCTTGTACCGTTGATTCAACGCTGAAACGGACGGAGATTTTAGAAAAGGCTTGGGCGTTAAGTTTGCCAAGCCTTTTTATTTTTCATCTGCCCAAGCTGCTTGGGTTTTTACGTCGGCAATTTCGTTTTCTCATTATCGTCAATGGTTCGAATCGTTGGATAGACGAACATCAGAGCAGAAAGAGCCAGGCATAAAATGCCTGTAATCGCAAACCAAAGCGGAATACCGGTTCGATCGGCGAAAAGCCCAGAAAAAATTAATCCGATCGGCAGTGCGAATGACGCGACGCTTCCGAAAAGTCCGAAGGCGCGCCCAAGATAATCCGGCTTGATACGCTCTTGAAGCAAGGCTGTCACTGGCGCTTGGTAGATCGGCGCGGAAAAACCCATCGCGAAGCAATACGCAACAAAGAACCAGAATCCTGATGGCGGAAGCAACCCGGACAGAAGCGTTGGAATTCCGATCAGCGCGATTGAAAATGGGATTCCGAATCTTTTGCGTTTGAATCCGCCGGTAATACCGAGGATTACTCCGCCTGTTAACATGCCGATGAAATAAGAGATTTCCGCCGCGGACGCACGTAGGGTCGAGACATTGAAGTAGTTAAGCGACATGAGCGGATATAGGGTTGCGATTGGCGAAAGGAGAATCATGAATACGGCGTAGAATGATATGACAGCTGATATACCTTTTTGCTGCCGAATGATTCGGATTCCGTCTTTTATTTCATGGATCATGTCGCGATTTGTTTTTGAGGAGGTGTTCCCGTCTTTTGCGGTATTGGGAATATGAACGAAGGCGGTTGCGAAACAGGCTATGAGCGCGCCTCCAGCGTCGAACGCAACAAAGGCTGAAATCGGGAGCCGCGCGTATAGCGCTCCAGCAAGGGCAGTTCCAAGTAAAACGCTGACGGTTTGGATTGAATGTGTATACCCGGCGCATTTTGTCAGATGCTCTTTCGGTACAATCAAAGGAACCGCTGCGTTGATCGCTGGCGTATGGAAAGCCGTTCCGACGCTTCGGGCGGCGAGGACGACGAAAACCAACCATAGTTGGATTCCGCCATTCCGAACGGCAATCACAAGCGCAAAACTAACGAATGAAATAAATAAATCGGCCGCAATCATCGCGATTTTTCGATCGACTCGGTCGACGATTGTTCCAGCGAAGACACCTAAAATTGCTCCGGGGAGAAATCCGACGAATGACGCTGCCGATAAAATAAACGCGGATTTCGTCGTTGCGGACATGTGCCAAATTAAGACCAGCTGCAAGATCGCGCTGGTTAATAGGGAGACAAATTGACCGCTATACAGAATTGCAAAATTTATTTCCCAACAGCGTTTTTTCAAATTTTCTGCCTTTCAATTCCGGATTTGATTCTGAACGGAATGCCTCGCCGCGAAGATAATTTTGTTCCTTGGCAGGGCAAGTTTTTGATTTAAATCTGTCCGGCGTCAGTTAACTTTCCAGTTTAAAGAGTATCGAGCGCTCCCTGATCGTCCCAACGTTCGCGGAATCGCGCCCGGAAGGCGTCGATCGTATAGGAGTGGGCCTGCGTTCCGACCTGTTCCAAGACGTACGTTGAAACGAGCGCGCCCATCTTTCCGCAGAGTTCCAGGCTCAATCCTTTATAGTAACCGGTCAGGAAACCCGATCGGTAAGCGTCGCCGACGCCCGTCGGGTCGGCGATTCGTTCCGCCGGATAGATCGGAACGAGGATTTCCGCGCCGTCAGCGAGGATCCTTGAGCCTTCTTCGCCGAGCGTAACGACGGCAATTTCGACTTTTTCGAGGATTTCGGATTCGGTCCATTCGCTGTGCTTCTTCAGCAGTTCGAACTCATACTCGTTGCAGAATAAGAATTTCGCGCCATCGATCCCTTCGCGGAGCTGCGCTTTGTTCATGCGGACGATTTGCTGCGACGGATCAAAAGCGTAAGGGATTCCCAGCGCTTTCGCTTGCTTCGCGTAGCTGATCATCGCGCTGGGATCGGACGGGGAAATAATAAACAGATCGACATCGGATTTATCGAGTTCGGACAGTTTAATGTCGTCCGAGTTCGCCATCGCGCCGGTATAAAACGACGCGATTTGAGCGTTGGCTAAATCGGTGTTGACGAAGAAGCTGGCGGTGAATTTCCCGGGGATGACGCGCGCAAAGGTGCAGTCGACGCCATGATCAGTCAGCCATTGGCGGTAATCTCCGAAATCTTCGCCGACGGCGGCGAAAAGAATCGGTTTTTGACCGAGGAGCGCCAAAGAATAGCCGATATTCGGAGCGATCCCGCCCTGAAGCTTCGTCATTTCATCAACCAGAAAAGACAGGCTGATTTTATCGAGATGCTCCGGCAGGAGATGATCCTTAAAATAACCGGGGAAACGCATTAGGTAGTCGTAGGCGACGGATCCGGAACAAACAATTGACATCGGTTTTTTCCCTTCTGGTCGGATAGGAGACGCGCGTAAGACTTGCGCCTATTGATTAATTTGAATTGAATTGCTCCACATCTGGAGCCAATTTTCAAAATTCTTGGCGACGTAAGCCGGATCCATGCTGATCGGATTTTCCGGAATCGGGGCAAACGTTTCGAAAATAGCCGGAATCTCCGCGTCATGATTGACCGGATAGACGAACATCTGCGCGGGCATATCGGACTGCCAGTCGGTTCCGAGGACGGCGTCGATAAATTTTTTCGCTTCGTCGGGCCGGTCGGTTCCTTTGAGTATTCCGACGTATTCTACCATGTTAAAACAGGTCTGATCGGCGATTATCGCAGCGGTCGGCGCTTTCTCCATCGGTTCTTCGGCATACAGCGGCGCGGCAGCCGGGCTGGCGTCGTAGGAAACGACGATCGGCTGATGACCGCCGCCCCCGGCCGTGAAGTTTGTGAAGTACGCTGTTGACCAATCGGGAACGATTTCCGCGCCGTTGTCCAAAAGCTGCTGCCAAAAGTCAACGAAACCGTCTTCTCCGAAAAGTTCAACGGTCAGCAGCATAAACGCTAATCCGGGCGTTGAAGAAACCGGATTCTCAATTGCGAGCATGCCCCGATATTTTTCGTCGGTTAGATCGGTCAGCGATGCCGGTATAGCCAAATTGTTCGTTTCGAAATATTCGCTGTCGTAGTTTAGGCATATGCCGGCGTGATTGAACGGAAGCGCGCGGTCCTCAGGATCTGTCTGATATTTTGTATCGATTGAATCTAAAAGCGGCGACGCGTATGGTTCGAGAATATCGTTGTCGAGCGCGCGCGTGACTAATACGCTGTTCATGCCGACGATGACGTCTGCCAACGGCGCGTCTTTTGTTAAAATAGCGCGGTTGAGTAATTCTGTCCCATCTCCGGCTTCGATAAACTGCAGTTTTACATTATTGTCGGACTCAAATTTCGCGACGAGATCTTCGCTGACGGCGTATGAATCGTAAACGAGAATATCGAGCGTCGGCGTTTCCTGCGAAAAAACGCTTCCGACGGATAAGAGCAGCGCCAACCCGCAAACAACTAACAATTTCTTAGACATGACGTTTTATTACTCCTTATAACGGTCTTAATGACCGATCGGTTTTTTGAAAAGACGCAATTCGCGTCGATTTTCCAATTCGGAACGGTAGGTTTTCCCCCCGGATATATCCGCGCAGCATTCTAAAACCATTCCTGCAATACATGCGATCGGAATCGTGCCGGTTTTTTCTGAAAATTGGGTATTTTCAAGCGAAAATCGGAAGACGCTGTCCGTTTCTTCGAGTACGATCGGAACGCCGCCCGGGTTCAGGACCGTCTCGACAAGACGCGTCAGCCCGGTTCGGATTCGATCGTCAATCGGAAGAATTCGGAATTGCGCTTCCCGAAATTTTAGTTCATCCGGAAATTCGTTCTTTATGTGCGGATAAGCGAATTTCCCGATCGTTATCGCCGCGCCTTCCGCTTCCGATCGAGACAGCCGATCTTGCAGAGAAGCCGCAATGCGGATCAAGGTATTCTCCCCGCCTGAGGAGAACGCCGATTTTTCCCGAGTAAAACGATTTAATTCATCGTCTCCGAAAATTTCCAAAAATCCGGAGCTCAGCGAGCGATTTAATCTTTCCAGAATGGTTATCAAGCGTCAGCTCCTAAGCGCGTCGATCCGTAAAAACGGAAAAACTCCATATCCTCGAAATTATAACGAATAAAGCCGAAATATTACCGGTTTCAGGAAATGAAGATACATGAACCGGGATGCAGCCGGCGCGATTATCGTTTTGCGGCGGATAGAATAATCGCCGATTGTCAGACCGGCTGGCGGATCGGCGATTATTCGGCTGTAGAAAACGAAACGGTACGTCTGCGATGATCATGGCGAATGGACTCTCGTCCATCGGCGGCGCAGTATTAATCCCGGGCAATTCGTTTCTTTACCTCGTCCCAGTCCGGCAGGGCGTTCCTTAATTCGTCCCATGCGGACATATTTCGAACCGGGTTTTCTTCTCTGATTTTTTGAAATCCGGCGTCGAGATCCGCTATTTCGTCAGCGGCGCTTCGGCAATGAGCCGATACGACCAGTTCGCCGACGACGGTTTTCGTTACGAAGAATAAGAGTATAGCTGCGAAAATCCTCTTGATGGAGGATTGAAAAATTCTCTCAAAAATGGCCGGAACGATAGAATAGCCTGCTGATTTAAGGAATTCAAATCCTTCGCCGACGGCCTTCAGGACCGCTTTCCGCTGTTTCCCTGTCGACCGCCGCAAGTCGCAGCCGGTCTGGTAACTGTGAAACGCGATCGGTAAAACGATAGCCAAATGACATTTGAGCCATGCGTCTATATCGGCGGTCCATTCCGGTTTGATATTTCCTGCGGCGAAAAGCGATTCGATGATCGCGCGGACGTTTTCAGGTACCGGTTCCCGACAGGCTCCGATCGGCAGATCGGTTCGCCTCAACCGGACACAAACGACTTCCCCGTCCTCCCGGCGTCCGCCGATAGGGAGAAAACCGAACAGGACGGTTTTCTTCGTTGGAGATTGCGAAAGGATTTCCTTTTCCATCTCCGCAATAGACAAATTGTTTCCGATCAGAACGATCAAAGGGCTGTTCGCTTCTGCGAGAAGTTTAAGGACGGTTTGCTGCTGTCCGTATTGCATGACCGAAAATACGGCGTCATAGATGTCTGATGATTGAATTGAATCGACGATACGCGGACGATCGACGCTCGTTCTCCGCTGAAGTTGATGGCGGATTGTCAGGCCGCGCGCTGCAAGCACGGTTTTCCAATCGCCGCGAGCAAGGATCGTAACGTTATGCCCTTGATTTATGAGATCATGGGCGAGATAAGATCCGATAACGCCCGCGCCGATGATTAAGACGTTCATGTTACTGGCCTCCGATCTGGTTGTATAAAATGACGATCCGGTTCAACCGGCACTTTATCGCAGTCATGCTCCCTTTGTCTTTCCTCTGCCGGCGGTATCCGAAAGAAGCGGCTGCGCCGGGCAGTCTTTAATATATCGCGGGCCGCGTTCATGGCTTCAATCGATCTCAGGAAGGCTGAATTGTAACTGAGAATGGGGAAACGATCGTTCTTGTCCTTCGCTGCGAATCCCTTGACGACGCCCTTGCAGATCTGGCCGACCGGACCGATTCGAAAATGACGCTAAGATTGGATGGAAGCGTCCTGCGCTGCGGCGACCGGTTTTTCATAAGTTTTTACGCCGAAGATAAAGTAGAAAACATGCCCGATCCAGACGATAGCCAAAATCAGCCTTCCGACCGGAACATTTCTCATCATCGCAAAACCGAGTCCTAACAACAGCGTTACCATGACGATGACGCGGATTTTGGTCTGAACAGTCATCCCTTTTTTATTTACAAACGGTTCGAGATGATTTTTATACATTTTCGTGCCGACGAACCAATCATGCATCCTTTTAGACGAACGCGCGAAGCAATAAACCGTAACGACAAAAAACGGGAACGACGGTAAGAAGGGAACGATGATTCCGATGCAGCCGATCGCTAAACTGATACAGCCGATTGTTAAGAATATGGTCCGTTTAATATTCATAAAGGCTTTTTCAATCTCCTTTTTTCTTTAATCGATTCGATCAGGTGCCGGATCGTCGCGCCCGGGTTTACGAAGATCATCCGCGGCCCGGCAAAACGCATGACGGCGCGGATTTTCTCCCGCATGTCCGGCTTGTAGCAATGAATCCGGCAGTTTGAACAAAATGTTTTCGTCTCCATAAACGGGCAGTTGTCGGAACGGGACTTAGCGTAATTATCGAGCGCGGCGCAATCCGGACATAAGCCGCTGCTTGAGCCGTGATGCTTTCGGCAAAAGAGCGCGATCATGCGATGAACCATCGCTTTTTCGCGTTCCCGTTTATCTGACAACGACAGCGGCATCCTTGACCTTTCGCTAACTTATCCGTCCGTGTTCAACCGAAACAACCCGATCGGCGATCCGCATTGTCGAAGCGCGGTGAGAAACGAGCGCTACCGTTTTGCCGTTGCGCGCTTTAAGCAATGATTTCAAAATAATCGCTTCATTGAGACTGTCTAAATTGCTCGTCGGCTCGTCCAGCAGTAAAAACGGCGCGTCATGGAGAAAAGCGCGCGCGAGACCGATCCGCTGACGTTCGCCGCCGGAAAGCGTATCGCCGAGTTCGCCGACCGGCGTATCGTAACCCTGCGGCAGCGTCATGATGAATTCATGGACCGACGCCATCCGGCAGGCGGCTTCAATTTCAGCCTCGCTCGCGTCAAGCTTCGAGATGCGCAAGTTGTTGCGAATGCTGTCGTGGAACAGGTGCGTTTGCTGCGTGACGAAGCTTTCCATCCCGCGCAGGTTATCCGTATTAATTTCAGCGATCGGTCGGTCGGAAATCGTAATCCTTCCCGCTTGCGCGTCATAGAAGCGCATGAACAGTTTCAGCAGGGTCGATTTGCCGCTGCCGCTGCGTCCTGTTATTCCAATAATCGCGTTTTTCTCGATTTCGACGGAAACGTTTTTCAGGATATCTTCCCGGTCGTAAATAAAATGGACTTGATCGGCTTTGGCGCCGGAAAAAGCGCTTTCCGACTTGCCGTGAACCTCATTGATAATCGGTTTTTCTTCTAAAATATCGAGAACGCGATTCCCCGCCGCGAACGTATTTTGCAGCGTGCTGCCCAAGTTGGCGAGCGCGACGGACGGTCCGAACGAAGAGAAGAGCGCGATCGTCGGGATCAGAACGCCGGCGAAATCGATTTTCCCGGCGCCGTACAAAAACGCCGACATGACCAGCATTGCCAAATCGAAAAACAGGATGACGGACTGCGTGACCGCGGTATTGATTCCGGTATTGCCTTTCATCCGTTCTTCATCCTTCGCCAATTCGTCGCCTCGAAGGTTCATTTGCGCGAGCCGTTGCGCGCCCTGCCCGTATTGAATGATTTCGGATAATCCGCGCAGGCTGTCGAGTACGAAGCCGCTCAGCGCGCCGGACTTCGCGCGGAAATTCGCTCCGTCGTTCCCGCTTCGTTTGGAGATCAGAAGCGGAATAACGACCCCGACCGTTAAATAAGCGCCGAAGGCGACCGCGCCTAAAACGCGGTGATACGCGCCGATGAAAACGCTCATGCAGATCGTGAATAACAGCCAGATTGCTGCCGGCGAAATCGTATGCGCATAGAATACTTCCAGGAGTTCGATATCCGCGGTAATGACGGAGATCAGGTCGCCTTTATCGCGTCCGTCCAATTTTGCCGGAGCGAGGCGGCGCAGCGCGCGGAAGACGCGGTCGCGAATTAACGCCAGTAATTTGAACGCGATAAAGTGATTGCAGGATTGTTCGCCGTAGCGCAGCGCGGCCCGCATGACCGCGAAGATCGCTAATCCGACGAACAGTTTGGGAATCGCCGGAACGGATTCAAATCCCAGCCGGTTTAGAACGGCGTAAGCACCGAAAATCGTGATCAGCGAAGCGCAGAGATGCCCAACGAGTCCCATCAGGATCGCCAGAACCATATATCCGGATAAAGGCTTGACCAGTCCGATCAGCCGTCCCATGACGATCCAACCGCTGCGGTGTTTCATGCGTTTGCCTCCTGGTTGGTAAAGTTTTCGAGATTTTGCTGCGCGGTCCAAAGCCTTTGGTAGATCCCCTGATTCGCGAGCAGCGTTTCATGACGCCCGCTTTCGACGACGGCGCCCTGATCCATGACGTAGATTTGATCGGCGGGGACGACGTTCGCCAGCCGGTGTGAGATAAGGACGATCGTTTTGGTTCGGGCCAGCGCATGGATTTCACGGATAATATCGTTTTCGCTCTCGACGTCAATATTTGAAGTGGCTTCATCAAAAATATAAATCGCGCTGTCGTGCAGCAATGCGCGCGCCAGCGCGAGCCGTTGACATTGTCCGCCGGATAGGTTCGCGCCCCTTTCGAGCAGGAGCGTATCGAGCCCGTTTTCGGAACGCAGGAAATCGGCTAATTTGACGCGCTCCAACATTTCCCACAGCGCGCTGTCGCTTGCGTCCGGCCGCCCCATGCGCAGGTTGTCTCGGACCGTTCCTTTAAAAAGGTGGCTTTGGTGGCTGACGTAGGTGACGCGGCGCATCAGTTCGTCTTCGCTGATCCGCTTCAGTTCGCTGCCGCCGAACATGACGGACCCTTTATAGTCTTTGTTCCGGCCCATCAGGATCGCGGCGACCGTCGACTTCCCGCAGCCGGATTCGCCGACGATCGCGCTGAAAGAGCCGATCGGAAAATCCATCCGCACATTCTTCAGGATCGGACGTTCGGCTTCGTAAGCGAAATCCAGGCCTTCGATCATGATTCCGCCGGCGGGGTCAAGCGTTACGATGTCTCCCGGATTCGGTTCGTCAAGATCGAGCAGCGCGAAAATTTTCCCGCTGGCCGCCATGCCGTTCATGGCGATATGGAAAAACGATCCGAGAAGGCGCATCGGGATAAAAAAGTCGGCGGAAAGCAGGATGATCAGCAGACAACCTGCCATGCCGACGTTTCCGGCAATGAACTGCGTAATCGCCATGATGACGCCGAGCGCCGCGCCGCCGTAGGCGATCAGATCCATGATCGTGATCGAATTCAGCTGCATGACCAGAACTTTCATCGTAATTTTTCGGAATTTTTCCGCTTCTACGTTCATTTCTTCATTTTTATATTCGTCGGCGCGGTAAATTTTTAATGTCGTCAGTCCTTGAAGATTTTCAAGAAAAGTATCGCCGAGGGCTGTATATTGCCCCCAATATTTCGCCAGCAGTTTTTTCGCCCAAGTCTGAACGGCGGCGATTGCGGCGGGAATCATCGGCACGCAAATCAGCAAGACGACTGCGGAGGGGAAGTTTACGAAAGACAAAACTACAAATAACGTCAGCGGCGCGAGCATGGCGTACGCGAACTGCGGAAGGTAGGCGCCGAAATAGGTTTCCAGCTGTTCGACGCCCTCGACCGCGATCTGGACGATTTCGGAAGTTCGGATCCGTTCGTTGTAGGAAGCGCCTAATCGCAGCAGTTTTTCATAAATCATGCGGCGTAACGTCTTCTTAACTGTTTTTGAAGACAGGTAGCTCATGCGAGAGGATTGAAGCGCGCAATAGAAACGAATCGCGATCGCGACGATCAGCGCACCTGCCGTCAGAATCAGCGTTCCCGCTTCAAACTCCCGCTGGTAAAGGTTCGTCAGCAAATTAGCGATAGCGATCATCATGATCAAATTCGCAAGGAGCGCGCACCATTGATAGGCGACGTTTCCGGCGATGTATTTTCG
Organism: Flexilinea sp.; assembly: GCA_029983925.1. Classification (GTDB taxonomy): domain Bacteria; phylum Chloroflexota; class Anaerolineae; order Anaerolineales; family Anaerolineaceae; genus Flexilinea. Next base: position 8,212 of record JASBYO010000041.1, on the reverse strand, counting down.
GCTTTGTCCGACGATGCCGATTAACCGTTTGTCAATCATCATGTCCGTAAAATTCTCCGTGCTAATTTTCGGTTAGAGATGTATATCTAAAACAACCGGCTTTATTTTACTTGGTGTTTCGCGCCGAATGTTAATGATTGCTAATTCAGGCGCGTAAGTTATGACAAACGATCTCCTTGCCGACGGTTTTCTCAGTCGGCTATTTTTTTAAGGCGCGGATCCAGCCGAGTATCCTTTCACAGAAACCCGGATCGGAGCGGATCGTTCGGTCCGCGGTTCGGATCCGTTCTTTTCGGTTTTTACTCGTTCCTTCTTCAAGCGTTTCAGTTTGAATTGAAATCAGTTCGTACCCGGTGGCGCCGATAATTTTGCGGAGCGCGTCTTCAGCGATTTCGGTCTCGGTTAGGATGACGGTCTGCTTTTTCGACCGAGAAGAAGAGACCTTTCGGACTTTGAACGCGCGCCGGACGGCGTTGTTGATCGTACTTTCGCACATTCCGCAAGCCATGCCTTCGATTTTGAGCGTAATTTTGATCATTTTCCCCTCTTTCGCTAATTTTCCGCCTCATCTCGTTCGTTTAGATGATTCAGCCAGTTGATAACGGTATCCAAGGTCAGTTTCGGATTTCCGACGTTGCAGTGGCCTCCCGCCTCCTCTCGTTCCGTCAGGATCCGCACGGTCAGACTCTTCAGGTTCGGAAGCGCGTCGATTTCGTCATGGAGCAGGCCGATCGGGATAAAATGATCGCGATTGGCTGCGATGATCAGCATGTCTTGGGTCAGCTTCGGACCGATATCGGTCAATTTGTAATCATCCAGTTTCCTCAGCCAATCGAAAGGCGTCGCTGCGTCGTAAGCGTACATGCCGTGATGAATCGCCCAATCGACGATCGGCTCTTTCTTCATTTTTCGGTTTAGAATATGATTAATCGGCGCTCTCAAATTATGCCGGATCATCCAGCGGACCGTTTTTCGGAATTGAGCCGGAAGATTCGAGAGCGTCGCGTCCAGGAAGTTGCTGAAAACGCTCCAGCCGACAACCCGCCGTATCCGATGATCGAACGCCGCGGCTCTGGGCGCCAACATGCCGCCTAACGACGCTCCCATGATGGTCACATCGCGTTCGCCGATCGTATCCAGCACGGCTTTTACCGGTCGTTCCCATTCATGGGTAAATTTTTTCCCTTGGACGCGAACGACGCCGCCCTGACCGGGACCTTCGAAAAGGTAAACCGCGTAACCGTTCCGCGCTAAATACAGCATTGGGAAAAAAAATTCTTCCAAATAGCTGTCGTTTCCTCCGTGAAGAAGAATAACGCCCTTTCGGGTTCCAATCGCCTCCGCGTAGAGAATCGGGAGCTTGACGTCCTCGTAAGGCGCTTCAAGACGGCGGACCGCGCCGCTTTCGAAATACGGTCCCGCCCATTCGTAGAACATATCCGTCGCTTTTCGATAAAAACGTTGCTTATCGGGATCGCCGTCGAACATGAAGAATTCGCTCATGCGGTAATAGCCGATTGCGTTTTCGATCCTGTTTTCAGCGGCGGCACGGTCCCCAAGCGCGATCAGTTCGCGTTTCCAATCGGCGCAAATCCGGATTCGCCGCGCGATCGGCTCGATATCTTCTAAGCGTCCGCCGTCCCATTGAATCACGCGGTTGAGTTGAAAATTAAAGTTGGGATCGTCGTTGAGTTGATAGCTGCCGCGTTTGAATTGAATCTGTTCCATGATGAGATATCCTGTTCGTCCGATGTGAACGTCGAATCAGACGTTCTGATTAGTTATGGCTAATTATACTCTGTTTCAGACGCTGTTTGATCGCGGTTATTTGGGCTTTGAATTTAAATATGTTAGGGTTAACGTTCCGGAAAATCTTATGGTTCGATTGATATTAGCCGTAATTTTGTTTCAGTTTATTATGAATTTATCCGTCTTTGAATCACGTTCTATTAAAAGCCGAAGATTTATTGCAGCGGTATAGGACTCGTCTGTCCTCGGACGCGATGGTTCTCGCCGGAAGTCGTTAGAAGCGGCGCGGCGCTTGAAAATTTCACTTTTTCCCCGAGGCTTGCTCCGAGATGGTGAAAAATGATCGGCGCCTGGGATTTGGACCGTATCTATATTTTTATCGTAATCGTGAAGCGAATGAAATCGGCGTCGTTATTGAAGCCGACGGGCTGCTTTAATTTAAAAAGCCAACCGCGCCGGATTCCCGCCTGGCGCGTTAACCGGGAATATCTGATCATTCCGATCTTGGATGATCTGATGCCCGCCTGTTCGGACTGCTTTGACGCAATTTTGCTTCAATTCCCGCGCTGACGGTATACTTGTGACATCGGACGAATCGCCGTCGTCAATTTTACTTATTACAGGAGGGATTATGGCTCAAGCGCCGGCACAGGATAAACGCAATAAGACGATCGTTCGAAACCGCTTCGGTTTCGGGCTCGGAACGATCGGACGCGACGCTATCTATTCGATGATCAGTATGTATCTGATGTTTTATCTGACCGACGTGCTCCAGGTCCCGACGTCGACGATGTGGTGGGTGACGGCGGCGATTATCTTTACCAAGGCTTTCGACGCTTTTAATGATCCGTTCATGGGTATTCTGGTTGACAATACGCGGTCGCGTTGGGGAAAATTCAAACCGTGGATTTTATTAGGCGTCGTACTCTCGGCGGTGATGTCGGTTTTGATGTTTACCGATTTCAAGCTGCAAGGTATGGAATTCGTTCTGATTTTTTTGTTTGTTTACCTGCTCTGGGAGATCAGCTTTACGGCTAACGATATCGCTTACTGGTCGATGCTCCCGGCGTTGAGCCAGAATCAAAAAGAGCGCGAACGGATCGGAGCGGTCGCGCGAATTTGCGCGAATATCGGTTTGTTTGGAATGGTCGTTTGTATTACGCCGATTACGGAGGCTTTGGGCGCTTGGTCGGGATCGCTCCAGCTCGGTTATTTTTGGCTGGCGGTGATCGCCAGTTTTCTGATGATCGCGTTTCAGCTGGTGACGCTGTTTTTTGTTGAAGAAGACCGCTCGATCGATTCTGCCGAAGCGGATAAAACGACGTTCCGCGACCTGCTGACGGTTATTCTAAAAAATGACCAGTTGGTCTGGGTAGTCTTGGCGATGACGTTGTTCCATGTCGGATATACGACGACGACTTCCTTCGGTCAGTATTACTTCAAGTATTATTTCGGCGATCTAAGCATGTACGCCGTATTCGGATTGATTTTGGGCTTGGCGCAGATTATTTCGCTGGTCATTTTCCCGATTTTCCGCCGGAGGTTTAAACGCGAAACGATTTACGCCGGCGCGACGATCATGATTCTGGTCGGCTATGTTGTCTTTCTTCTCGCGGCCCGCGGCGCGATTTTTGGGGTAGCGGCCGGCGGATTGTTCGTTTTTATCGGCGATGCCGCCATTCAACTGATTATGCTGATGCAGATTGCGGACTGCGTCGAATACGGCGAATGGAAAAACGGGATGCGGAACGAATCGGTTACCGTCTCGCTTCAGCCGTTTATTTTCAAAGTTTCATCGTCGCTCGCGAGCGGAATTGTCGGCGTTACGGTTATTCTTTCGGGTATGAAGGCGGCGATCGGTCCGGCGGATATGACGGCCGGCGGAATACGAATTTTTCAATTCGCGATGTTCATTTTCCCGATGATTTGTATTGTGGCCAGTTATTTGATTTATCGGCAAAAATATATTATTAATGAACGGCGCTACGAAGAAATTTTAGCGGATTTATCGGCGCGAAGATCGGTCCGCGGCTGATTCTCGCGCCGAAATGGCAGGTAAGATGAAAAAACATACGCGGTTTCTAATTTTATTGTTGGCGTTGATTTTTTTCAGCGCGCTGATTCTCCTCGTCTGGCAGCGGCCCGTCCTAAGCGCTTCCGTCTTCAAAAATCCGTTTTTGAACCTGCTGACCGCGTTCGTAATTTCGCTCGTTCCGATTTCTGCGGCAGTCCTGATCCTGACGCTGGCGCTGTCGGAACGCGAATATCGGGCAGCTTACCTGCGTTTATCGGCTTTGGCCGGCTCTTTCGGCGCGATAAAATGGCTGCGGATTCCGTCCGGTTTAAATTGGTCGGGCGCGGGTTGGATCGCGGCGCTGCTGCCGGCCGGTCTGACGGCCGTAATGAAGCTTTTCTCCCTGCCGGGAACGGTCGTATTTTCGATCAGCGCCGCCGAACTGGTCGCGACGCTCGGATTATCCGCGTTCTACGCGTTCATGTTTGAGATTCTCTATCGTTACGCGTTGGTTGCGGTCGGAAAGAGCGCCGATGTGAAAGACGGCGGCTTAATCGTTTTCTGCGTGATTTTTTCCGGATTGGCAGGGTATTATTTCCCGTTGCTTGGCGGTCCGTTCGGCCTGCTGATCGGCCTGCTTCAGGGATTTCTGTCGGCAAAAGCGATGATCGAGACGCGCGGGATATTTTGGAGTTGGCTGATTCATTTTGCGCAAGTTTCTGCGATGATGATATTTTCCGCCGCGGTTTGATCGACGAGTTATAGTTATACATAAAGGATCAGAATGAAAACGATTTTTACGAACGCTATGATATTACCCGGCGCCGGAAATTGGACGCCGCTTAAAAACGCTTATCTTGTTATTGACGGCGACAGGATTGTTGAGATCGGTTCGGACGTTTATCATGGCGTTGCCGATCGGACGATTGATTGTTCGAGAAAATTGCTCATGCCCGGTTTATACAATCTTCATTCGCATACGCCGATGTCGATCCTGCGCGGGATCGGTTCCGGCCTTCCGCTTCAGGAATGGCTGTTCGATCGGATGTTCCCGCTTGAAGCGCGTATGAATGCGGATGATATGCGCGTCGGCTGCCGCCTGGCGATTGCGGAGATGCTGTCGGGCGGGGTCGTCAGCGTTTCGGACATGTACCATCATACGGCCGAGTATGTTCAGGAATTCTTAGACAGCGGGATGAAGGCCAATGTCTGTTTCCCGATTATGGACGATAATCCGTCCCAGGGTCAAAGCCGCGTTTCGAGGTTTGACGCGTCGGTCGATTTTGTCCGTCAATTTGACGGATTGAACAACGGGCGATTAAAGGCGGATTTCGGAATTCATGCCGAATATACGAACTCGCCCGAAGGGATCGCGCGTTACGGAGCCGTTTGCCGCGACATGAACGGCCGGATGCAGCTGCATTTATCCGAAACAGCGGCGGAACATGAGGGCTGCAAACAGCGCTACGGGAAAACGCCGGCGCGGTTTTTCGCCGATCTGGGCGTTTTTGAGAATCCGACGGTTGCCGCACATTGCGTTTTCGCAGAAGCGGCGGATATCGAGCTTTTCGCGGAGAAAGGCGTCGTCCCGGCCCATAATCCCAGCAGCAATATGAAATTGGGCAGCGGAGTGATGCCGATCCGCGCGATGTTCGATGCCGGTTTGCGCGTCGCGCTCGGTACCGATTCTTCGGCGAGCAATAACAATCAAAATATGCTGGAAGAGCTGCATCTGGCGGCGATGATCCATTGCGGGTTCAATCATAGCGCGACGGCTGTTCACGCGGCGGAGCTTTTGGACGCGGCGACGATTAACGGCGCGCTGGCGCAGGGACGATCCGACTGTGGGGCGTTAAAATCCGGTTATAAAGCGGATCTGATCGCGATCGATTTGAACAGGCCGCATTTGAAGCCGAATCTTGACTGCGCCGCGCTGGTCGCGTACAGCGCTCAAGCGGCGGATGTCTCGATGACGATGATCGACGGCGAAATCGTTTATCGGGACGGGCGTTTTCTGACGATTGATACGGATCGATTAGACGCGGATCTGGATGCGTCGCTGAAACGCGTTTTCCAAGGCGGATAAAACGCCGCTTCGATAGCGGCGGAAAGGGAAGAATGGAAGAGAATCTGCCTATCGTCGAATTACTGACATCGTCCGATTGGATCGATTATGAACTTTTAGACAGCGGGAACGGCCGGAAGTTGGAACGATTCGGACCGGTAACGTTGATCCGACCCGAGGCGGAAGCTGTTTGGCTGCCGAAAAGCTCCGCGCAAGATTGGCGCGGGGCTTCCGCCGAATTTATCCCATCCGCTGAAGAGAACGGCGGACACTGGGTTTTCAAGAAGAAAGTTCCGGAGCGATGGACGGTTCGATACCGTGATCTGCGTCTTGTTTTGAATTTTTCTAATTCCAAGCAGCTGGGAATCTTTCCGGAACAGGCTTGCCAATGGGATTGGGTGCGTTCGGTAATCGGCGAGCGAGACGAACCGCTCCGGGTCTTGAACTTATTCGGATATACGGGCGCGATATCGATGGCGGCTGCGGCCGCCGGCGCGCGGGTCACGCACCTGGACGCATCGAAGAAAGCGATCCAGTGGGCGAAGGAGAACCGCGCGGCATGTAAGCTGCCGGAAGATCGGATCCGTTGGATTCTGGACGACGGACTGAAATTCGTTCAGCGCGAAGCGCGCCGCGGCAGTTTTTATCAAGGGATCATTCTCGATCCGCCGAAGTTCGGACGCGGACCTAAAGGCGAGGTTTGGGAATTTTATCGGAGCTTTCCTGATTTGATCCGCGCCTGCCGGTCGATTTTGGCGGAAGACGCGAAGTTTCTTCTGGTTACCGCTTACGCGATCAAGGCGTCGTCTGTCACGATCGGGAACGCGGTAAGCGAAGCGTTGCTCGGCTTGAACGGTTCGATTCAAAGCGGCGAGGTTTGCCTGCGCGATCGTTCGGGCGGAAGGTTGTTGTCAATGGCGGTGTACAGCCGTTGGAAAAGGGAGGCGTAATCATGGAAAATCGAAGACTCGCGGTTTTGGGCGTCGGTATGATGGGCGGGGCAATTCTGAACGGAATCCTGAGCCGCGGTTTTTGCGCCGGCGCGAACGTTACCGTTTACGACGTCGATTCAATAAAGACGAAAAAATTTGCCGGCTCATTTTCGGTTCGTGTCGCCGATTCGGCGCCTGACGCGGTAAAAGACGCGGACGTCGTGCTTTTGGCGGTTAAGCCGCAGTATATTGATTCGCTTATGACCGAGATCGCGGCCGCCCTGCCGAAGGACGCGCTGATTATTTCGATCGCCGCCGGCGTTCGATTGGCGCGTTTAAACGAGAAATTGGGCGCGGCGAATCTTGTGCGGGTCATGCCGAATACGCCGTCCCAGATCGGCAAAGGCGTTTCGGGCTGGATCGCGGCCGCGGCGGTTAACGCGGCGGATAAAGATTACGTACGAACGTTATTAGAGCAAATCGGCAGCGCCGTCGAGGTCCAATCGGAAGATCAGCTCGATCAAATCGGCGCAATCAGCGGTTCAGGGCCGGCGTTCGTTTACCTGTTTATCGAGGCGATGATTGACGCGAGCGTCCATTTAGGAATGCCGCGGGCGGCGGCGACGGAACTGGTTATTCAGACGGTTATCGGATCTGCGGAATACCTGAAAATACGCGGGGAGCATCCGGCGGTGCTGCGGAACGAAGTAACGTCCCCGGGCGGAACGACGGCGGAAGGCTTGTATTTCATGGAAAAAGAGAATATCCGGACCGCGGTCGCGCGCTGTATATGGGGGTGTTACGATCGGACGCAGCAGATTAATCGTTCCGGTACGCGCCGGGAAACGGGACCGGAAGGGAATTAGCGGGGCTCGGCGTTGAAAGTTTATTTGGAATCGATCGGCTGCAGGCTGAACCAGGCGGAAATCGACCGTTACGCTGCCGAATTGACTGCGCGGGGGTATATCGTGACCCAAGACGCGCGGGAAGCGGATTACGTCATTATTAATACCTGTTCGGTGACGTCCGCGGCGGCTTCTGATTCGCGCGGCAGGATTCGAGCCGCGGCCAAAAATCCGAACGCGAAAATCGTCGTGACCGGTTGTTGGTCGGAAACCGACCCTGCGGCGGCGTTGAATTTTCCCGGAGTTCTGAAAGTCGTTCCAAATTCGGAAAAAGACCGTCTGGCCTGCGCCTTCCCCGTGAGAGGGAACGCGGTGAAAGCGAATCTTCTTCCAGTCCATGCACGCGGGCGGACTCGTTCGTTTATCAAGGTACAGGATGGCTGCGACAATTTCTGTACGTTTTGCGTGACGCGGATCGCGCGCGGTAAAGCGCGTTCGGAGAAAATCGAAACGATTTTGGATGAGATTCGCCGGATCGCGGACACGGGCGGAAAGGAAGTTGTTCTGACCGGGGTCAATCTTGGCGCTTGGGGACTCGATTTCAATC